>DATLDP010000107.1:0-11922 GCA_035525825.1 Candidatus Limnocylindria bacterium | reverse complement strand
AGCTCTGCTGGGCTTGTCCGGCTCCGGCTGCCACGATCGGCCCCGTCGGCGCGGTGGCGCCAGGCGCGGGTTCGAGCGTCAACGCTACGGTGACACCCCCACCGGGTACGGCATGCTGGGTCGTGAACGACGCCGTCCCTCCGGTCCCGATCTGGAACCCGCCGATCGCGACCGGCTTGCCGTCAGCGCCGATGAGCCACGTTTCGTAGACCTGCGTGCCGGTGGTCGGCGCCAGGTCGCGCATGACGAGCGCGACCGCCCCATCGCCGCCCACCGCCGCCAGGCCCGAAGGCCCGCCGGAAGCGTCGGGCGTCGTCAGGACGGCGAGCTGAGCGCCGGGGCGAGCCGCGGCATCAATCACCGCGACCACCCCGCCCCGGTAGGCCGCGAGGTTGTCGAGGTCGCCACGGAGCTGGACGTTCCACGCGCCGAGGGCGATCACGCCGACCACGGCCGCCATGGCCACGCCGGCCCAGATGGGGCGACGGAAGAGGGCGCCGAGATCCCAGCCGCGGCGCTGCGTGGCGGCGGCGACCGGATAGCGCTCTCGCTGGGTGTCTGCGGCGGGAGCGAACGGCTTGACGGTCGCGGGCGGGCTTTCGACTCCGCGCGCCGCATCGGACGCAAGCTGCGGCGCGGCGACACGCTGGGTGTCGGCTGCGGCCGCGGTCATGATCCGGTCGCGGAGGCCGGCGGGCGGCGCGACCAGGTCCACCGCCTCGAAGAGCGCCGGCACGACACCGCCGAGCTCGGCAATTTCTGCATGCGCCTCCGGGCAGACCGCGAGATGTTCGCGAACAGCGTCCATCTCGTCCGGCTCGAGCGCGCCCAGGACGAACGATCCCGAGAGCTCCAGCACGTCGGAGCACCGAAGGCCGGCGAGCTCGTGCTCAGCCACGCGTCACCCCCGTCGCGAGCATCGCGGCACGCAACCCCTGCAGGCCCAGCCGGAGCCGGCCCTTCACCGTCCCGAGCGGTACGCCGGTCCGCTCCGCGATCTCCGTCTGGGTGAGGCCACCGAAGTACGCGAGCTCGATCGCCTCGCGCTGGACCTCGGAGATGGACGCCAGCGCGGCGATCACCGTCTCTCGATCGAGGTGCTCCGCCACCTCTGCCCAGGTGTCGGGCATGGTCAGCGCTTCGGGCAGGTTCGTCTCGAACTCGGGCAGCTCGGAGGTCGGCCGGCGGCGGCGGATCGAGTCGATCGCCCGGTGGTGGACGATCGAGAGGAGCCAGGTACGGACCGTCCCGCGGCCATCGACATACCGCGAGGCGTTGCGCCACGCGCCCAGGAAGGCTTCCTGGACGACGTCTTCGGCAGTGCCGCGGTCGCCGGTGATGCGGTACGCAATCGAGTAGGCCATCGCTCCGTAGTGCTCGTACAGCTGGTCGAGCGCCCCGAGATCGCCGCTCGCAAGACGTTCCATCGTCGCCCGATCGGTACGGTCTGCATCGGACGACGGTCCGCTGCGCCTCGCGATCTCGGGTTCGCTCACCGGTTGATTCGCAGGCTGGGCGACTTCGGTTCAATCGTCCCGCTGGGCAGGCGTCGCACGGGCCGAGTGTACCGAGGCCGCGGCCGAGACCAAGATGCCGCCGGGTCGCCGATTCCGGGGTTTGATCCGCCGCCTGGGAGCCGGCACCGGAGGGCCTCGGGATGGCCTTCGTGCTGGCTGGGATCGGGCGGCTGCTCGTCCACGCGCGGCGATTCGTCGAACGTCGCCCGTCGACCGCCAACCTCCCGCCGGTTCGTACGGCCGATCCAGCTCGCGACCGCGGCGGTCGTCGTGGTCCTGGGCGTGGTCCTGACGGGGCAGGCGCTGACGCAGGTCCTCTAGCGCGCGGCCTCGATCACGCCGGCGAAGACCGCATCCATCGGACGCGAGGCGTCGACCACCCGCCAGCGCGCTGGCTCCTCGGCCGCGAGCGTGAGGAAGCCCGCACGAACTCGCCGGTGGAAGTTGAGGTCGAAGGCGGCCTCGAATCGATTCCTGGCGTCGGCGGTCTTGCGCTCGAGCCCGACCTCGGGCGCGATGTCGAGCAGGATCGTTCGATCGGGCGAGAGCCCGCCGGTCGCGACCGAAGCGATGGACCGGAGCTCGTCGAGCGGCAGCCCGGACCCATGGCCCTGGTACGCGAGGGTCGAATCGGCGAAGCGCGCGCAGAGCACGATCGCGCCCCGATCCAGGGCCGGCCGGATCACCTCGGCGACGAGCTGGGCTCGCGCGGCGTTGAAGAGCAGCGCGTCAGCCCGCGGATCGACCGCCGCCGTCCCGCCGAGGACCAGCGCCCGCACCGCCTCCCCGAGCCGCGTCCCCCCGGGCTCCCGGGTCAGCACGACCTCGTCGCCCGAGCTCCGGAGCGCCGCCGCGAGGCGCTCCGCCTGCACGGTCTTGCCCGCCCCTTCGGGCCCCTCGAGCGTGATGAACCTGCCCGTCACCGCCCGAGTGTATTGCCGGCCCCGCCTCGGCCGACCCCTTTGCTACGCTGCCGAACCCGTGATGCGTGACCTGACCGACCGCGCCCTCGACACCGCTGCCCAGCTGGGCGCCACGTACGCCGACGTGCGCGTCGTGCGCCGCCGCGACGAGTCGATCGCGGTCAAGAGCGGCCGCGTCGAAGGCGTGGCGATGGGCGAGACGGACGGGTTCGGCGTCCGCGTGCTGGTGGACGGCGCGTGGGGCTTCGCGTCGTCGGACACGCTGGACATGGCCGAGGCGGATCGTGTCGGCGCACTCGCGGTCAGGATCGCGAAGGCCTCCGCGACCGCCCTCCGGAACCGCGTCCAGCTCGACGATCGACCGCCCGCCACCGGAACCTACGAGACGCCCGTCGCCGAGGACCCGTTCAAGCTCCCGCTGGAGCGGAAGATCTCCGACCTCGTCGAGGCGGATCGCGCCGCCGGGCGGGTCAAGGGCGTGACCTTCACCGAGTCCGTCTACTCGGGCCATCGCGAGTGGAAGACGTTCGCGGCGACCGACGGCAGCTTCACCGAGCAGGTCATCACCCAGGTGGGGGCCGCGGTGGAGGCCAACGCGATCGATGGCGACGAGCACCAGCGCAGGTCCTGGCCGGATTCGGGCGGTGGCTATCGCGCCGCCGGCTACGAGTACATCCGCGAGCTCGACCTCGTCGGTCACGCGGAGCCCCTCGCTGAGGAGGCGGTCGCGCTGCTCACGGCGCCGCAGTGTCCGCCGGGCATCCGCACGATCGTCCTGGACCCCTCGCAGCTCTACCTCCAGATCCACGAGAGCTGCGGCCACCCGACGGAGCTTGACCGGGTCTTCGGCACCGAGGCGTCCTACGCTGGGACCAGCTTCCTGACGCCGGACAAGCTCGAGGATGGCTTCCAGTACGGCTCCGAGCTCGTGACGATCGTCGCCGACGCGACGGCCCCCGGCGGGATGGGCACGTTCGGCTGGGACGATGAGGGCGTCGCGGCCCAGGCGGTGCCCCTCGTGCAGAACGGACGGTTCGTTGGCTACCTCAGCTCCCGCGAGACCGCGCCGCGGGTCGGCCGGCAGTCGGGCGGGGCGATGCGCGCGGACGGCTGGAACCGCATCCCACTCATCCGCATGACCAACGTCAACATGCTGCCGGTCCCAGGGGTGAGCCTCGACGAGATCGTGGCCGACACCGACGACGGGCTGTACCTCTCGCAGAACCGCAGCTGGTCCATCGACGATCGGCGCCTGAACTTCCAGTTCGCGACCGAGGTCGCCTACGAGATCAAGGGTGGCAAGAAGGGCCGGCTCTTCAAGAACCCGACCTATACCGGCATCACCTACGAGTTCTGGCGCTCATGCGACGCCGTCGGCGACGACCGGAGCTTCGTGATGCTCGGAACGCCGAACTGCGGCAAGGGCGAGCCCTCCCAGACGGCGCGGGTCGGGCACGCCGTGCCGGGCGCCCGCTTCCGCAATGTCCAGGTCGGAGTTGGCAAGTGGTAAGCGACGGCGGGATGCGGCCACTCGGTCCCAGGCCGTCAGCGGTTGGCGCGGGCGGGGCGAACGCCCACGCGGGTCCCGATGCCCATGGCGCCGGCCCGCGGAACGTTCGCGCCGACGATCCCGCCGGCGCGCTCGCGCTGGCGGAAGAGGTGCTGGAGCGAGCCCTCCGCCTCGGCGCGAGCGAGGCCGAGGTCCTCGTCATGGCCGGCGACTCGGCCCTGACCCGGTTCGCGAACAGCGAGATCCACCAGAACGTCGCCGAGCGGAGCGTCACCGTCAGCCTGCGCCACGTGGTCGGGAGCCGGATCGCGGTGGTCTCGACCGGCAAGGTCGATTCGGATGGGCTGCGCTCCCTCGTCCATCGGGCAGCGGCGATCGCACGGAGCTGCGAGGAGCTCGACGATTGGGCGGGGCTGCCGAAGCCCGCGAACGGCGACGGCTCGATCACCGGCGGCGCCGTCGATGCCTGGGCCGTGGGCACCGCCGAGGCCAGCCCGGAGTTCCGGGCCGAGGGCGTCCGGGCCGTGATCAGCGCTGCAGATGCCGCGGGCGTCACCGCCTTCGGCTCGTTCTCGACCGATTCCGAGTCGATCGCGATCGCCAACTCCAACGGCATCCGGGCCGCCGAGCGGCGGGCCTCGTCGCAGCTCCTGACGGTCCACATGTCGCCCGACGGCGGGACCGGCTACGCGGAGGCCGTGAGCCGCGATGCGAGGACGATCGATGCCGCGGCGATCGGGCGAGAGGCCGCGGCGAAGGCCCGGGCCAGCGACAACCCGGTCACGATCGAGGCGGGCGACTACCCCGTCGTGCTCGAGGAGTACGCCGTCGTCGACATCACGGACATGCTCGGCTACGTCGGGTTCTCGGCGCTCGCGGTCCAGGAGGAGCGCTCGTTCTTCGAGCCTGGGCGGCGGGTCGGCTCGGATCTCGTCTCGATGATCGATGACTGGTCGGACCCAGCGGGGCTGCCGTGCTCGTTCGACTACGAAGGCGTCCCGAAGCAGCGCGTCCCGCTGCTCGAGGCGGGCGTGTGCCAGGACGTGGTGTTCGACTCCCAGACCGGCGCCCGCGCGGGCCGCGCATCCTCCGGGCACGGGCTGCCTGCCCCGAATCCCTGGGGCCCGTTCCCGACCAACGTCGTGATGGCCGCCGGCGAGACACCGCGTGACGAGCTCATCGGTGGGCTGGAGCGCGGGCTCCTCGTCACCCGGTTCCACTACACCAACGTGGTCCACCCGAAGCTCGCGATGATCACGGGGATGACCCGCGACGGCACCTTCCTCGTCGAGGGCGGCAGGATCGTGGGGCCGGTCCGGAATTTGCGCTTCACCCAGTCCTACCTCGACGCCCTCGCCGGCGTCTCCGCCGTCGGCAGCACGAGGAAGACACTCCGCGGCTTCCTCGGAGCGGCCGTGGTGCCCGCGCTCCGCGTCGATGGCTGGACGTTTACCGGCATCACGGAGCACTGATCCCGGCTCCTCGCGCCGTGGCGACCCGCGCCCACGCGACCCGCGCCCACGCGACCCGCGCCCACGCGACCGGCGATGGGTCTCCTGGTGAACCATCCGGTCCGACATCGAGCCTCCGGTCGACTGCCGACGGCCCGTCCTCCTCGAGGTGGACCGTCCCGAGGTCCAAACGACCAAGATGGGGCCCCATCGACGGTTTCGACCCATCCGATGGACCGCCGGACGCACCACCTCCGGATCCCCGGAGCTCCGGTGATCCGGAGTTGATCGGCCGTAAAGCCCTCGATCGGAAGATGTGCCGATGGTCCGACCGAACGCCGCCGTCCAGGAAGCCATAACGATCGAGCGACGGATCCGGCAGGACATGGGCCGTGAGATCCACGGCGCGCACCTGGATGGAGGGGCGAGTCAGCGGTTGGTCGCCGCGACGGTCGGAATGTCCCACAGTCAGCTCGGCCGGATCGAGCGTGGGGAGGTTGCCGAGCTCACGATTCGACAGCTCAGCCGGGCTTGCGTGGGCGTTGGCCTTCGGCTCGCGGTCCGGGCTGTTCCCGGCGGGGGGCTTCCGATGGACTCCGGCCCAGCTGGCCTTGATCGGCCGGCTTCGCGCGCGGTTGCCGGCTCGGATCCGGGTGCGGACGGAGGTACCGCTCCCGCTGCCGGGTGACCGGCGCGCGTGGGACCTCGTCCTGGGCCTGTCCCCAGATCCGATCCCGGTCGAGGCTGAAACCAGGCTTCGGGATCTGCAGGCGTTGCAGCGAAGGGCCGCGCTCAAGCTGCGTGACAGCCCATTCGACCGACTGATCCTGCTCGTCAGCGATACCGCCAACAATCGCGCCATCCTCGCCGGGTATCGAGAGGAGCTGCGGCCGGACTACCCGCTCGATACGAGGAGCATGTTGGCGGCTCTGCGACGCGGTGAGACGCCCAGCGGAAGCGGCATCGTGGTCCTGTAGCGCCACGCCGTCGTGCTGCCGTCGTGCTGCCGTCGTGGCCCCCGACGCTACGATCTCGCCATGGAGACGCCAGTCCTCCGGGGCGACGTTCGGGCGCGGCTCGGGTGGCCCGCGGACGCGGCCACGCACCGACGGATCCGGCGCCTCTGGCAGCGCCACTCCATCGCGGAGGACCGCCGCGACATCGACGGGCTCATCGCGACCCTCGCCCCCGACTGCGTCTACGAGATCGTGGGAACCGGGTTGCGCTGGGAGGGCCACGACGGGGCCCGGGCGTTCTACACGGAGCTCTTCGCCGCCTTTCCGGACAACCGCTTCGGGCTGACGGACATCGTTATCGGGCCGCAGGGCGTGTTCGAGGCGGTCGTTCTCCAGGCGACCCACGAGGGGCCGTTCGCCGGACTCGCGCCGAGCGGCAGGAAGGTCCGGCTGGAGCTCGCGATCCTGTTTCCGTGGGACCCCGCCGCCGGCCTGTTCGCCGGCGAGCAAATTTTTATCGACCGGGCGGCGCTGACCGCGGAGCGCTAGCCGCAGCGCTGACCGCGGAGCGCTAGCCGCAGCGCGAGCCGCGGACCACGTTCAGCGCCAGGGACTCTTCACGGCATCGGGGTAGAGGCGGACCCGGCGGTAGGGCTCGCGGCCACGGGAGCGGGAGACGAGGTTGGCCCGTTCGGCCATCTGGTGCTGGAGGCGCCGGATGTAGGCGTTCTGCGGCGACAGCTCGACCGCCTCGGACCGATCGATCACCAGCCCGATGGCGTCCTCGGTCTCCCGCAGCGCGGCGTCCCGCGGATCCACCTCGAGGGCGAAGATCGAGGTGAGCGATGACTGCATCTGGGGGATCGTGTTGTTCTTGAGGACGTAGATCGGCATCGCCCGATCCTCCGCCTCGCGGACCATCGGCGTCTTCTGCTTGTACTCGCTGCGGATCGTCATGACGACGTCGGCCTCGTCGACGTCCCGGGCCACGATGACCGGCAGCTGGAGCTCGCGAATAGCCTGCTCCAACCGCTTCCGGCTGATGCCCTGCGGCAGGACCCGCAGCGTCGGAAGCTCGCCGGCGCCGTCCAGGATCAGCGCGGGGCCGTCTTCGTCGACAACCGTTTCGAGCGCGCTGCCCATCGGGGCCTCGTCGTCCGAGACGAGATCCACCACGTTGACGGGCCCCGTGCCTTCGTCCGCCTTCAGCGCGACGATGGCCTTCGCGGCGGAATCGCGCCACTCGCGCTGGCGGGTCAGCTCCCGCGCCTCGCGAGCCCGCGGCTCGGGCGCCGGCGCGGTGCCCCGCTCGAGCGGCCCACGATCCGCGATCTCCCCCGCGACGAACGGCGCCTCGGCCCGATGTCCGGCCGCGCCGCCTGGTCCGCTGTGGCCGCTCGCTCCCGCGGCCGCGCTCAGTGAGCCGGCCGGCGAACGTCCGGGCCGCCACGACCCCGAGGCGCCCGGCCGGAAGCCGGCCCGCGTGCCGCGCTCGGCGCCGCCCGCGCCGAAGAAGCCCTCCGGACCGCCCCGAAACGGGGGTTCGCCGCGCCAGCCGGGCTCCGTGCGCCAGCCGCCGCCCGACCCGGCGAGCCCGGAGAAACGATCCGGCGCGAGCTGCTCCCGCGGCGATGGCCGCGGCCGGGACTGGGATCGATGGACCCCCTCCTCGTCCCGCCAGCGAAGCTCCGGCGCGACGGGGTCGCCGCGGAGCATCGCGTCCACGGTGTCCGCGACGTCGGCGTGGACGAGGACGCGCTCGCGGTCCTGGATCTCGATGATCACGTCGAAGGTCGGCGGGGCCTTGCGTTCGAGGACGCTCTTCTGCGTCCGGCGGCGGCGGGCCTCCTCGTCACCGAGGGTCACGCTCTGGATGCCGCCAATGAGGTCGGACAGCGTCGGGTTGAGCATCAGGTTGTCGAGCGTGTTGCCGTGGGCCGTCCCGATCAGCTGGACACCACGCTCGGCGATCGTCCGCGCAGCCTGGGCCTCGAGCTCCGTCCCGATCTCGTCGATGACGATGATCTGGGGCATGTGGTTCTCGACCGCCTCGATCATCACCTCGTGCTGGAGCGACGGCGTGCGGACCTGCATCCGGCGGGCCTTGCCGATCGCCGGGTGGGGGATGTCACCGTCACCGGCGATCTCGTTGGAGGTGTCGACGACCACGACGCGCTTGTCGAGGTCGTCGGCCAGGACGCGGGCCGCCTCGCGGAGCATCGTCGTCTTGCCGATGCCCGGCCGGCCCATGATCAGCAGCGACTTCCCGGTCTCGACGAAGTCCGCGATGATCTCGATCGTCCCGAACACCGCGCGACCGATGCGGCACGTCAGCCCGACCACCTTGCCGTTGCGGTTGCGGATCGCGCTGATGCGGTGGAGCGTCCGCTCGATACCCGCGCGGTTGTCGTCGCCGAACGTCCCGATGTGATCGACCACGTACTGGATGTCCGCGTCGCCGATCTCGCGATCGAGCAGCGCCACCTCCGAGTCGGGGTAGCGGGCCTCCGGCCGGCGCCCGAGGTCCATGACGACCTCGATGAGATCCTCGCGGTCCACCAGCGCGTCGATCGCAGCGACGATCTCGGGCGGCAGCGCGGCGAGCAGGACGCCGAGGTCGTCGGTGGTCGACTCCAGGTGCTCCGGCGTCTCGTTCGGCTCGGAGGTTTCGGGCGGCTCGGGCATGTCGTGGCGGTCAGGAGCCACGGGTGACCTCCAGGTGGCGGACGGCTGCCGGGACGAGGCTGGGCTCGGCGACGCGGACGAGGGTTTCCTTGAGCAACAGGGTGACGGTCGCGATCTCGGCGAAGCCCGCTTCCTCGAGTCGACGGTCCGCGGGTGATTCGTAGGTTCGCACGGGCGCGAGCACGCCGTGATTCGGTCGCGCGTCGCCACGTTCCGTCTGTCCGGCGATCACGCCCAACCCGTACTCGACGAGGGGCCCGAGGTCGACCTCCGGCCGCCCCAGGAGGCGGAGGTAGTGGGGCTGGTCCTCGCGGGCGACGCCGGTCTGGATGAAGCCGTCGAGGTGCACGCCATCGGCGTTCTCCTGGACGAAGCCATCGAGGTCGGCGAACCGCAGGATCGGGGCCATGGAGCTCCGTGGCACCCGCCAGTTGGAGCCCTGGCGCTCCCAGTCCGGGATCCGGAAGGCCTCCAGGCGCTGGACCGGCTGGGGCGTCACCGAGGCGTACAGCTGCATCAGTGCGGGCGCATCGATGGGCCGCGCCGGACGGATCCGGGCGCGCGCGGCGGCAGCGTCGGACATCAGGTGCGGCAGCGACTGGTCTGGCGGGCGATAGAGGACCCGCTCCTCGCCGTAGCGCGCGAAGCCCGCCTGCATGAACAGCTCCACGTTGTCGTCCGCGTCCGCGCAGGCGACGTGGAAGCGCACGGCGCCGCGCTTCTGGCCCTCGCGCAGGACCTGCTGGACGAGGCGGTAGCGAATTTCGCCAGGCCCGGACGCCATGCCACGCGCCGCAGGGCCGATCGCGTCGAGCTCCACGATGGTCCAGTCGTCGCGCCAGTTCTCCCGCTCCACGCGGACCAGGCCCGCAACATGCCGATCCGACTCGTAGACGAACAGGAGGTCGTGCGGACGGAAGGCGACGAGCGGCAGGCGGAACAGGCTGAAGACGCCGATCGGCGGCCCGTTCACCGGCAGGCCCAGGGTTCGAGACCCGGAGCCCTCGGTCTGCGCGATCCGCGACAGCTCGCCGAGGGCGGCGAGATCGGTCAGGCGCGCGGCCCGGACCTTGCCGGAGGGCTTGGCGGCGCGGCCGCGGTCGGACAGGTTGCTGGCCACGGTCAGCGCGCCGCCCGTCGGGTTGGGTGCGGGCGGCGGCCGGAGCCCTCGCCGGGGTCGTCGTGCTCGGCGGCCATCGTGGCGATTAGCCGGTGGAACCGCGGCTCGCCGGCGAGCTCCGGATGGAATGCGGTCGCGACGATGTTGCGCTCTCTGACCGCGACGATCCGGCCGTCGTCGAGCCGCGCGAGGACGTCGACGTTCGGCCCAACCCGCTCGATCACCGGCGCCCGAATGAACACCGCCTTGACCGGTTGGTCGCCCACGAGCGGCACGGACAGCTCCCCCTCGAACGAGTCCAGCTGGCGCCCGAAGGCGTTCCTTCGAACGGTGACGTCGAGCAGCGGAAGCACCGGCTCGTCGCCGTCGGCGATCTCCTTCGACAGCACGATCATCCCGGCACACGTGCCGAACAGCGGCGCGCCGGTCGCGGCGAAGTCCAGCAGGGGCTGGCGCAGCTCCCACCGGTCGATGAGCTTCCGCATCGTCGTCGACTCGCCGCCGGGCAGGCACAGCCCGGACAACCCTTCGAGGTCGCGAGGCAGCCGAACCTCGACCGGCTCGACGCCGATCTGCCGGAGCATGGCCGCATGCTCGACGAAATCACCCTGAACCGCGAGCACTCCGATCCTCATGGGTCGACCGCCGGGTCCTGTCGCTCTGCGACCAGGCGCGCGACCGACTCGTCTGGATTCACCTTTCGGCTCCCGCCGAACGCCACTACCAGCCTCTGACGGCCAGGCGCTCGCCTTCAGGAATCGCTTCCATCGCGATGCCGCGCATCGGGGCGCCGAGGCCCTTGGAGACGTCGGCGAGGATCTTGGCGTCGTCGAAGTGGGTCGTCGCCTGGACGATGGCGTTGGCCATTCGCGCGGGCTCCTCGCTCTTGAAGATGCCGGAGCCAACAAACACGCCCTCGGCGCCGAGCTGCATGACCAGCGCGGCGTCCGCGGGGGTGGAGATCCCGCCCGCGACGAAGTTCACGACCGGCAGCTTGCCATTCGCCGCGACGTCCCTGACGAGCTCGTAGGGGGCCTGGAGCTCCTTCGCGGCGACGAAGAGCTCGTCGTCGCGCATGCCCTGGAGCCGTCGGATCTCCGCGAGCACCGAGCGGAGCTGCTGCACCGCCGAGACGACGTTGCCGGTCCCCGCCTCGCCCTTGGTCCGGATCATCGCTGCGCCCTCGTTGATCCGTCGGAGCGCCTCGCCGAGGTTTCGGCAGCCGCACACGAACGGGACCTTGAAGGCGTGCTTGTCGATGTGGTTGGCCTCGTCGGCCGGGGTGAGGACCTCGGACTCGTCGATGTAGTCGACGCCGAGCGCCTCGAGGATCTGGGCCTCCACGAAGTGGCCGATCCGGGCCTTCGCCATCACCGGGATGGTGACCGCGGCCATGATCCCCTCGATCATCGACGGGTCGGACATGCGGGCGACGCCGCCCGCGGCACGGATGTCGGACGGCACGCGCTCGAGGGCCATCACGGCGACGGCGCCGGCGTCCTCGGCGATCTTGGCGTGATCGGGCGTGACGACGTCCATGATGACGCCGCCCTTGAGCATCTGGGCGAGGCCCTTCTTGGTCGTCCAGGTGGACGTCTCTGGGCTCATGTCTCGGTGGTTCCTCGGTTTCGTGTGCGCTCGGTCTGCCGGCTCGCCTGCCGCGGGGTCACGCCCGTTCGAGCGAGGTCGGGCCGCACGCGCCCGCCGGGATTATCGCACGCCGATTTGGACCAGCCCAGTAGCGCATTCGTGCAGGCTCG
>DATLDP010000046.1:0-18104 GCA_035525825.1 Candidatus Limnocylindria bacterium | reverse complement strand
ACCTCGTCGCCGCGGATCTCGCGCCCGAGCTCCATCGCGTCCGCCGTGAAACGCGCGATCCGGAGGACCTGGTCAAACGTCTCGGCGGGCTTGGCGGACGCATCGATCCCGTAGACGCGGCGGTCCGCTGCCCGCTCACGGTCCGCGAAGCCCGCGATCATCCCGGCCTGGGTGGAGCCGGTCACGGAGCAGACGATGATCGTGTCGAAGAAGATGCCGAGCTCTCGCTCCTGGGCCTCCACCTCGCGCGCCCACGACGCGAACCCAAGGCCCCCGAGGGGATGGTCGGATGCTCCCGCGGGAATCGCGTAGGGCTTGCCGCCGCCCGCCTCGATCTCCGCGAGCGCCTGCTCCCAGCTCTCCTTGAACTCGATCCCGAACCCCGCCTTCACGAGCCGCACGTCCGCGCCCATCAGGCGCGACAGCAGGATGTTGCCGACGCGGTCATAGGTGACGTCTGGCCAGTCCACCCAGCTCTCCTGCACCAGCACGCACTTCAGGCCCGCCACCGCAGCGGCGCCCGCGACCTGGCGGGTGTGGTTCGACTGGACCCCACCGATGGAGACGAGCGTGTCGCAGCCCTGCGCCAGCGCGTCGGCGACGAGATATTCCAGCTTCCGCGTCTTGTTCCCCCCGAACGCGTAGGCCGAATTGAGGTCCTCGCGCTTCGCCCACAGCGTCGCGCCCCCGAGGTGCTTCGTCAGCCGCGGCAGCGGATGGATCGGCGATGGCCCGAGCAGCAGCGGAAACCGTACAAACGCCTCGAGCGACATGCGATCTCCCAACGGCAGTGGCTGCGATTGTCGCCGAGGCGATGGCGCGCCGTGGCCGTCGTGGAGTGGCGGCCACGGTCCGCGGCGCCAACGTTGCCGAGGGACGCACGAGTGACGCATGCAAGCGGCCGCTGCCGGCGGCGGGCGGCCGAATGCCCGGCCCGAAGGGCTGGTTAGCGCCAATTTTGATCATGGGCGAAACATTCCCGATCGCAAGCCACGGCCAACCTCGCCGAAGGGCGCCATCGCGGTCCGGACCAGCGGAAGACGGTCAACGGCGGCGGGCGATCACGGGCTCGGTGGACGCTCGGTGGCGCGCGTCACGCCGGCGATCGCCGCGCGGGCGGCCTCGATTTCGGCGAGCGGCTCAAAGGCGTGCTCCTGCACGACGGCCTCGACCGCCGTCCTGACCTTGCGGGTCAGGCGGAGGGTCCCCGCTCGCATCGAGCGCTGACCTCGGATTCGACCCTTCCGTCGCTTGGCAGATTGATTGTCGGCGCGGGTGGGCGCACTGTTCGCGCGGGCCTCTTGGGCCCAGCTCGGCAACCGGGCATCTTGTCCCCGGCCCATGGAGGACAGCAATGAGACGCGCGATGGTGGCCCTGGTCTGGGCTGCGCTCCTGCTCGCCAGCCTGCCCGGCGCGGTGGGTGCGGCCGCGGCGACCAAGTTCACGGACCGGGTGCTGTCGATCGGCTGCGAGATCCCGATCGACGGCGGGTTGATCTACGTCAGCGCGGAGCAGAGTGCCTCGTTCGGTGGCGCCGCGAGCGTGACTGCGTGGTTCGACCCTGACGTCCCGTTCGAGAGCGATCCGACCGCCACCGGCTTCACCGACACCATCAGCGTCACGGAGGGCACGACGGAGGTCACGATCTCCGCTTCCGTCCCAGTCACGGACGCAGCGGGCGCGTCGCTCGGGGATGCGACGTTCACGGCGACCCTCCAGAAGGGCGAGCCGTTCGAGGAGACGCCGTTCCCCAGCACCAACCACCACTCGTCGAGCACGATCATCACGACGCCCCTGGAAGGCACCGTGACCGTCAACATCCTGGGCGGGACCTACGAGGGGGCCTGTGGCGGCGGAATCACCGACCTCGACGTCCACGAGTCCAATCCGACTTCCTACGTCTTCGACAACAAGGGCGTCCGCCTGGAGTGCTTCTGGGAGACCGAGGACGCGGTCGCATTCCTGTTCGCCACCCAGGACGCGTTCGGCTTCGGGGCGGATGCGTTCCTGCTGACGCCTGACATCGAGACGATCGGCGTCGGCGACGTGTCCGGCACCGTGGACGCGAGCTCGTTCGACGTCACCATTGGGCTGGAGGACGTCGCGACCGGCGACCCGGTCACTGCCACGGCATCCGGGACGTTCGAGCCCGTCGGAGCCCCGGTGACCTCCACTCTCGTCCAGGACCACAGCCGGACGAAGGTCGTCGAGCAGGCCCTCGCGCCGACGGGCACGCTGACCTTCTCGACCGGCGACTCGTTCAGCCTCGACGCCGAGCACTGCCAGGCGGAGATCTTTGACAGCCATTCGGTGTCCACGGCGCCCAAGGGACCCAAGGGCGGAGCCGCGCCGGCGAACGACGTGCCGGACGGCGCGATCGCCCTCGCGATCGGATCCCGCCTGAACGCCCAGACCACGGGAACCGCGCTGGATCCCGAGGTCCCCATCACGACCTGCCCCGAGGGCGCGTTCGATGACCTCGGGCACACGCTCTGGTACACGTTGGAAGGCACGGGCGATCCCGTGATGATCGATACGTCCGGAAGCAACTTCGACACCGTCGTCGCGGTGTACACCGCTGATGGCGACAGCTTCACCGAGGTTGGGTGCAACGATGACGTCAGCTTCCAACCGATCGGTGCCTCCTACCAGGCGGTCCTGACGGTCGACACGGATCCGGGGGTCACCTATTACGTCCAGGTGGGTGGCTACCGGCCGTTCTTCGATCCGACCGTTGCGCAGTCGGGCCGGTTGCGGCTCTCGATCTCCTAGGCGTTCCGCGCTTTCGGGACGGCCGGCGTCCTTCGGGCGCCGGCCGCTCAGGTTTCGGATCGAGACCCGTTGGCGCGAGCCGATGCCCGCAGGATCGTGGCGCGCGCCGCGTCGATCTCGGCGAGCGGGGCGAAGGCCTGCTCACGAACGACCGACTCGACGGCCGAGCGGACATCACCCGTGAGCCGCCGCGCCCAACGGCGCCCGAGGAACCCGGCATGCAGCGAAAGGAGCCTTGCGAGGACGTAGCCGGCGATCAGGGCGATGGCCAGCCATACGATGGGTGCCGGCATGGGACCGACGATCGGCAGCTCGTAGCTCGCAACCTCCGGGCGGGCGATGACCCAGAGGACGATCCACGCCGCGGCAACGATCAGCAGGACGGTGTTCGCGCTCTGCAGGAGCCCGACCGCTGGCCACCAGCGGCTGGACGGCGGCTCCACCTCACCCCGTTGCGCAACGACCCGATCGATGGCCTCGCCGAGTCGCCGCTCCAGCCCGGCAGATTCGCCGGCGGCGGCGAATCTGCCGCGGAGTGCGGGCGGGGTCCCTGGGAGTGCATCGGTGATCGCACGCTGCACTTGCTCGGCGGCTCGGGTGAGCCCCCCTCGCCCGCGCCACGCGCGCAGGTAGCCGGCAGGGTCCGCGACCGACCGCTGGCGCCCGGAGAACCGGTAGATCGCCGACGTCAGCAGCCCGATGGGCCCGGTCCCCTTGCGCCTCGCCCGCGCTCGCGTGGCCGCAACGGCCTGTCGCTCGACGCCGCGAAGGTCGAGAACCCGCAGCGCCTCCTGGGTCGCGCCCTCGATCGCCCGCCGCCGTGCCGGCTCCGGAACCAGGGGCGTCGGCTCCACCGCCTCCTTGGACCGCCCCGGCGTCGCGCCCGCCAGCACGCCAACCTCGTCCGCGAGCTCCGCGATCGCCGACCTGGCAGCCGCAGCCAGGCGCGCCGCGATCACGGCCTTGGCCTCCACGTTGGCCGCGAGCCATTCGCGCAGCCCGGTCGTCCCGGCCGCGCCGTTCGCGGCGCTGACCGGGAAGATCGGCAGGTCGCCGGCGGCCCGACCGTCGCGAGCCAGCACGCCACGCAGGTCGTCCATGACCCGGCCGCGCGCCTCGTCGTCGAGGCGGTCGACCTTGTTGAGCACGATGGCCTGCCGCTCGAGCCGCGGGAGCCACTCGCGCAGGAAGTCGTCGTGGAGCACGGCATCCGCGTACTTCTCCGGGTCCGTGACCCATGCGACGACGTCCAGCTTCGGCAGCACCGACTCCACCAGGGCTCGATGGGACGGCTCGAGGGAGTCGAGGTCCGGAAGGTCCACGATGACGAGCGATCGAAGGTCCGCCTGCTGGTGGGTCGCGACACGATCCACCCCGAGCCGGTGGAGCAGCGGCGCGACCTGCTCCGCGGCGTCCGCGGCCACCCAGGCGAGGGGCACCGCGGTGGTTGGACGTCGAACGCCCGCGGCGCTCACGGTCGAACCGCTCAGCGCATTCAGCAGCGTGGACTTCCCGACGCCCGTGCCGCCGACGAACGCCACGACGTAGGCATCGGGGACGAGGCCGAGACGCTCGCGCGATTCGCGCCGGACGCCGTCCGCCCGTTCGACATCGAGGCCCAGGGTGCGCCCGGCGTCGATCGCCTCGGTCAGCGGCGCGAGGGGCTCGGCGTCAGCCATTCGACTGGGCGGCGGCCAGCTCCTGCGCCGCCACGCGGAACCGTCCGGCGAGATCACGCAGGCCGGCGCCATCGGGGAGCTGCTGCTCGAACCGGCCGAGCTCCTCGGCGAACGAGGCGTCGAGCGCGTTCGAGAGGCGCTCCCGGGCCCCGCGGATCATCTCGACCAGGGCCGCCTCGCCGAACATCGCCTCGAGGAGCTTCTGGTTGAGGAACGCGGTGGCCGCTGCGACGCCCACCTCCGTCCCGGTGAGCCCGCCGGTGTTCACGAACGTGGCGAGCATCACGCCGATCCCGGTCGCATTGACCCCGATCGACGCGCCCTTGGCGAGCAGCCGCTTGCGACCCCCGGAGACCTGGACGTCCTCCGCGATGGTCGCCACCCAATCCTGGAGGCGAGTGCGGAGCGCCGCATCGAAGCCGGGAGTGACGCTCCACAGCGACGCGTCGTCGGTGACGAGCCGGCGGGTCGCGGACTCGTCGCTCCACGCGGTCGCGGCCCTGCGGGCGGCCTCGCCGGCGTGCGAACGGGCGAGGGACCCCACATCGGCGAGGGCTTCGTCACGGACCTCGGCGACGGGCGCCCGGGGCGTGCCACGGATCATCGCGGACAGCGTGCCCCGGAGCCTGCCGATCCCGGTCGAGAAGAACCGGGTGATCTCGTCGGCGCCCACGAAGGCCTGCCACTGCCGCAGGGCCTCGGCGCGAAGGAACGCGCCCCCGGAAAGCTGTTCCGCGAGCTCCCGCCGCTCGGACGCGAAGGCGTGCTGGGCGCTCCGCCGCAGCGCATCGACATCGATCGCCTCGTGCTCCAGGTCGTCCGCCACGCGCTCGATCAATGGCGCAAGGCCGGCGAGGCTCCCGGCCAGGGCCCGCTCGGCCAGCGCCCGGCGCGCCTCGCGGTCGGCGCCGAGGGCATCCATCCGCGCCCGGATCGGTGCGATCGCCGACGCCGACAGGCCATCGAGCGCCGGGTCCGTCGCGCCCTCCTCGATGGCGACGATGTCGACGCCGCCGGCCGTCGCCCCCTCCACCACGATCCCGGCGTCCCCGAGCAGCCGCGCGACGTCCCCGAGCACCGCAGTCCGGTCCTCCGCGGCGGCGGGCATGCGGTTCACCACGACGACGAGCGGCAGCCCGCGATCGCGAGCCCGGTGGAGCACGTCCCACGGCACGCGATCGGCGTAGCGCGTGGCCGTCGTGACGAAGATGCCGAGGTCAGCCGCCTCGGCCAGGCGATCGGTCAGCTCGCGGTTGGCGTGCTCGATCGAGTCGACGTCGGGCGAATCCACCAACGCGATGCCATCCGGGACGGCCTCGCTCTCGACGACGCGGAGACGCCCCGCAGCGAGCGCCTCCAACGAGCTGCCGGAGCCCAGCAATGCCGCTCCCGCTCCCGGCTGGACCAGCACGACGAGATCGCGGGTCGTCGGGCGGAGGACACCCGAGGGGCTCGCCGCGAATCCCGCCAGCGCGTTGATGAGGCTTGACTTGCCCGCGCCCGTCGGCCCGAATAGGAGGACCAGCAGCGGGGCATCGAGGCTGCGGGCGCGGGGCAGCACGTGGCCCAGGACGTGGTCGCGAAGCTGCGCACTGCGCCGAGCCGCCTCGTCGCTCACGTGATCGCCGAGCGTGCGCTGGCGTTCCTCCGCGAGCGCGCCGAGTCGCTCCGCGGCGACGGTGATGCCGTTCATGTGCTCCACGATCCTCGATTTCGCGCAACCTCGGCGTCGCAACAACCCCGGGTCATGGCGCAGCGAAGCGACGCTACGTCGAGGAGCCGCTGGCCACCCTCGATCGGGGCGTGGTCGTGCTCGTCGCCCGGCTGCCCGGATTCCGATCGGAGACGCGGTCCAGCCGCGCCAGGAAGGGCGCCGCGCCAAGCCCCGCGAGCCGTTCGCGGGCCGCCTGGATGGCCGCGGCGGCAAGCGGCGACTCCCGCTCGATTCCGGGGAGCAGGACGGCGAGGTCTACCGCGCACGCCGCCTCCTCGAACGGCAGCCCCAGCTGCTCGTAGGCACGGAGCGCCTCGAGGAAGCCACTGAGCGCCTCGGACGCGCGTCCCTGGAGGGCCGCGATGCCCGCCGCAAGCCGGGTCCGATCGACGTCGAGCACCGGGCCCCAGAAGGGGGCGAGGGCGGGAAGCTCGAGGAGGCGGCGGGCCGTGGCCGCATCGCCGGCCCAGAGCGCGGCCCTGCTCGCCAGGGGGATCGCCAGCGGCAGGAAGTAGCTGGTCTGGTTGGCGGATCGCTCGGCGAGCTCGATCGCCGCAGAGCTGTCGCCCGTGAGGAGGGCGGTCGTCGCCCGGGCGAAGAGGATGTACGACTCGAACTGGGGATCCGTGACGCCGACCAGGCGCCGCTCCGCGGTCTCGATGTCTTCGGTCGTGTCGAGCCCGCGATGCGCGTTCAGCAGTGCCCGGTCGACCCGGAACTCGATCCACAGCTTGTCGTCCGCCTCGCCCTCGATCCACTCGTCGAGGATCGCGGCGACCCAGTCCCATTCGCCGACGCGCAGCGCGCAGACCGAGGCATTGCCGACCATCTGGAAGCCGTAGCTTCTCGCCCCGAGGCGCTGACCGACCTCCAGGCCCTCGCGGCCGAGCGCCAGGCCTGCGGCGGGGTCGCCCCACTGCTCGTAGAACGACAGGAGGATCCGCGAGCCCAGCTCCACGTCACGGAGGTCGTTGGCGAGCGCCAGCTGGTGTGAGCCCCGGAGCAGGATGAGGCCCTCGCGCGGCCGTCCGGTCGCCGCCAGGCTGATGCCACGACCCTGGATCCCACGGGCAATCGGCTCGAGGTCGTTGAGGCGCTCGGCGATCGGGAGGTACCGATCCGTCCAGAGGAGTGCGTTCTGGTTGTCCGCGAGGCCGCGGTAGGCCCGCGCCAACCCCATCATCAGCTGCACGCCCCCGGAGGTCTCCTCCAGGTCGGACAGATCCTCCCAGGCCTTGAGGAGCATCGCCAGCGCCGCGGCCGGGTCGGCGCCGGCAACGTTGTACGACAGCGCGTGATAGGCGACACCGCGCGCAATCGCCTCTCGGTCGCCCGTCTGGCGGTACTCCGATTCGATCGCGGCGCCGTGCCGCAGGATCGGCTCCGCTTCCAGGATCTGCAGCGACGCCCGGAATGCCCGCTCGTGCAGCTCGCCGCGATCGGCCGGGTCCGTGGTCACCTCGATGGCCTGGTCGAGGAACGTCCGCGCCTGCTCGTAGGCGCCCAGCGCCGAGGCCCGCTCCGCCGCGCCCCGAAGCGCGATTCGCGCCTGGGCCGCCAGCGCGCTGGCCTCCTCCTCATCGGCCGCCAGCCGCTGCGCGGCGAGGTAGTGGCCCGCGAGGCCGCCGGCGAGCTCGTCGGTGGCGAGGCTTTCGAAGTGGCGAGCGGCGGCGAGGTGGCGGGCCTTGCGATCCTTGCGCGCAAGCGTGTTGTAGGCGACCTCCCGGATGAGGGCCTGGACGAAAGCGTACTGGCCGCGCTCCGGCGAGCGCGGATCGACGTCCAGGACCAGGAGCTCCCGCCGGACGAGGTTCCGGAGGCGCGACTCCAGGTCCTCCGCCGGCTGGCCGGACACTGCGGCGAGCCCGGCCACGGTGAAGCTCTGGCCGAGCACCGCGGCATCCTCGATGAGCGCCCGGTCGGCGGCATCGAGACTATCGAGACGGGCGGCGATCAGCGCCGTCAGGGTCTCTGGGACGGCGAGGTCGTCCAGCGGACCGGTCGGGCGGTAGGAATCGCCCTCGAGCACCAGCTGGCCCTGGGCGAGCAGCATCCGAACGGTCTCGACCGCATACAGCGGGATCCCGTCCGCGCGGGCCACGATGCGATCGATGGCGGTCTGCGGCAGCCCGGGCACGAGGCCCGCGAGCAGGCGCTCCATGTCCGCCGGGGCGAGGGGCTCCAGGTACACGGACGTGAACGCGCGCTTGCCCGCGCCCCAGTCAGGGCGGCGCTCCAGCAGCTCCGGCCGCGCAAGGGTGATGACGGTGATCGGAACGGCTCGGCTCCATTCCATCAGGTGGTCGATGAAATCGAGGAGGCCGGAGTCGGCGTGGTGAAGGTCCTCGAAGACCATCACGACCGGAGAGGTCGAGGCGAGCCGCTCGAAGAAGGTCCGCCAGGCCGCGAAGAGCTCGTTAGACCCGATCGGCGCGCCCGTCCCGCCCACGCCGAGGAGGGCGAGCAGCGCAGCCTCCACCCAGCGCGCCTCGCTCTCGTCGGGGAAGTGGGTGCGGACGGTGGCCGCGACCCCGTCGCGGGTCGTCGCCTCGTCGTCGCTCTCGGCCAGGCCAGACCGCATCCGGACCATCTCGCCGAGGGCCCAAAAGGTGACGCCGTCGCCGTAGGCGGGGCTCCGGCCGGCGTGCCACCAGACGCCCTCCACGAGGCCGTCGCCGTACTTCTGGAACTCCCACGTGAGCCGGGTCTTCCCGATCCCGCCGGGCCCGATCACGCTGATCAGCCTGCTCCGACCCTCCCGCTCCGTGGCGTGGAACAGGTCCTTGAGCAGCCGCAGCTCGTCATCCCGCCCGACGAACGGCGCCTCCAGCGCCTCGCTCCGGCCGCGCCCGCCGCGCTCCGCGACGACCCGCAGGGCGCGCCACGACGGCACGGGCGACTGCTTGCCCTTGAGCACCTGCTCGCCCGCGCCCTCGAAGGCGATGGCGCCCGCGGCCGCTCGCTGGGTCGTCTCCCCGACCAGGACCATCCCGGGCGCCGCCGCGGACTGGAGTCGCGCCGCGGTGTTGACGAGATCGCCCGCGACCATGCCCTCGTTGGTCTTGCCGAGCGTGACCGCGGCCTCGCCGGTCAGGACCCCGGCCCGCGCCTGGATGCCGGGGCTCAGGGCCGGCACGGCATCGACGAGCTCCAGCGCCGCCCGAACCGCCCGCTCCGCATCGTCCTCGCGCGCGATCGGGGCGCCCCAGACGGCCATCACGGCATCGCCGATGAACTTCTCGACGGTCCCGCCGTAGCGGTTGATCACGGCGGACGCGATGTCGAAGTAGCGGCTCAGGACCTCGCGGACCTCCTCCGCGTCCCGGCCCTCGGCGAACGGCGTGAACCCGACCAGGTCCGCGAACAGGACGCTGACGAGGCGACGCTCGGCAACCGGGCCGTCGATGCCGGCCTCGGCAGCGCGGGAGGATGCCGGCGCTGCCGAGCCGCCGGTCTGCGGCGCTGCGACACCGCCTGCGGTGACCGGGCGTGCGCCCGACTGCAGCGGTGTCGCGCACTCGGAGCAGAACTTCGCGCCGGCGGGGTTGACCGTGCCGCAGCTTGGGCAGCCCGCGGCGAGCGCCGATCCGCACTCCGTGCAGAACTTCGCGCCGGGGCGGTTCTCGGTGCCGCAGGTCGTGCAGGTCAAGCGGGATCCTTCAGCGCTGCAGGGATGCCGCGAGCATACCGGCCGGGATCACGCGGGTTCCGTGGGCTCCCGCCGGTCGGCCGCCTCGTTGCCGGCGACGATCTGCGCGACTTCGCTGGCCGCGGCGATCTCCGCGGCCTCGGCCTGGGCTTCGGCAGCTGCCTCGGCTTCGGCGGCCGCGGCGGCGGCCTCGCGGCCTTCGCTCCGTGCGCCCAGCTTCTCCGGGGTGGGCGCGTCCTTGGGCGCGGCGACCACGCGCTTCTCGTTGGGCCGATCGCGGTAGCGGCGGAGGATGAGCTGGTGCTGGGCGCCGTCGCTCGCTCGAACCGGCGCGGGATCGCCCTGGTGGACGTCGGTGATCCGCGTCCCGGACGTGACGAGGAAGCGATTCTTGCCCTCGTACTTGACCTTGATCGGCGACGCCTCGTACGTGCCGGCCGACGCGAACCAGCCCCCTTCGCCCTGCTCCAGCCGCACGCCGAGATCCGGCCCCCAGCCGAGCGGCAGGTTCTCGCCGCCGTCCACCTGGGCGGTGACCCAGACGCGATTCCGCCGCTGGAGCTGGCGGTACGCGAAGAACCCGACCGCGAGCAGCGCCAGGAGCGCGCCGCCGCCGATGCCCGCCGCGAGCAACGGGTTGCAGGAGAAGATCCCGCCGCAGGGGGTCACGGACACCGCCGCCGACGCCGGGCTCTTCCCGATGCGGTTCTCGGCGTACGCGACGCAGTCGAAGCTTTGGCCGTTCGTCAGCCCGTTGACCACCATCGAGGTCCCCGACCCCGTGGCGGCGACGGTCCCGCCGGCTCCCGTGCACTCGATGCCGTACTGCTCGACGGGGATGCCGCCGGTTGGCGCATCCACCGAGATCCGCGCCGCGTTGTCGAGCGGCTCCGCGCGCGGCTGGGAGGGCGCGAGCGGGATACCGAGGACGACGACCGGCTCAGAGATGGCGCTCGGGTCCCCGGTTCGGTCACCGGCCGTGGCCACCACGGAGCACTGGTAGCCGACGCCGGGCGCGAGGTCGCTGAACTCCGCTTCCAGCTCCGTGGCGGCGTCGACCGCCGCCTCGATCGGCGCGCCGCCCCCCTCGGGCGTGCACCGGACGACGTAGCCGTCGATGCCCTCGGCGTTCGTGGCCGGCGGGGTGAACTGGACGGTCAGCGAGCGGTCGCCGCCGAGCACCCGGATGCCCGTCGGGACGCCGATCGGCAGCGGTGGCGCGGTGGGTTCGGGCGAGGGCGTGACGGGCGGCACCGTGGGGGCGACCGTGAAGCTGCACGTCACCTCCTGGAGCGCCAGCGCGACGGCGGTCCCGGCCTGGTCGGCGGAGTCGAAGATCACCTCGGGCCACGCGAAGTCCGTGCGCCCTGCGCATGGCTGCATGTCCCGCAGGAACGCGGCATAGATCGCGGTCAGCTCGTCCTCGAACGCGCCCGCGCCCGCGCCGAGGCCGACGGGCAGGATCGCGAGCGGGCTGATGCCCTCGAACGCCGGGATGACCCGGGCGATGACGTCCTCGTTGTCGCGGGCGGTCCCGGGTGGATCGTGCTCGCCGTCGGTGAAGAAGATCACTGCCGAGCGGCTCGAGGTCGCCGGGAGGAGCGAGGCCGCTTCCGTGAGGGCCGCCACGTGGTCCGTGTTCACCGTATTGATCTGCCGGGTCACCGGCGCGTCCGCACCCGCGCGGTACTCCGACGCGATGCGCCGCAGGCATGTCTCGAAGCGCGCGATCGCCAGGGAATTCTCATGGAGGTCCAGGGCGGCGCAGTTGGCGGGATACGGGATCGCCTGGCGCCCGAACGCGACGAACGAGACCTTGGCGTTGCCGAACTCGAGGTCGGCCGCGACCTGCTCCACCCGGTCGGCGATTCCCTCGAGGGCCTCGGCGAACTCGACGTTGGTCCCGTCGGTGCTTCGGAGGATCGAGTTCGAGACGTCGAAGACGAGGACGACGTCCGACGGCTGGTCGCTCGTCTGGACGCCGGCGAGCACGGCGCCGCCGGCGAGGGAGGCGAGAATCACGCTCGCGAGCCACGCAATCCCGGCGGCCCGCATCCTGGAGGTTCTCATGACTCGGCGGATCGTAGACGGCTGCGATTGAAATGCCACTGCGGCACCCGGCGCACGGCGGCGAATGGCGTCAGGAGTGGGCGTATCTGGCGACGAGTCCGGCTTCCACGAGCGCCCGGTCGATGTCAAGGTCGTCGCCGTCGTCATCCGTCGCGGCGTGGCCGTTGGCCGGCCCGTGGGCGACCAGCAGCGAGGCATGCGATCCGGGCCACGGGGCGTTGGCCTTCGCCGCGAACTTCACCGTGATCTGAGAGCCGTCCGGCCTCTCGACGGTGTACGGCCCGCGCGCCGATCCGTCAGCGACGAACCGGTCCCAGAGGGAGGCGACCTGGGCGCGCTGGTCCGGCGGCGCGACGTCCTCGACCCGCATCGTCAGCAGCCGGGCGAGAGGGCGTCCAACCAGCAGTGCCGCCGCCGGAGTCGCATGCACGTAGCGCCGGCTGTCGTCGGCGAGGAGGATCGCCGGGGCGTCCGTCCGTGGCTCGACCGCGGTCAGCGCGTCGAAATGTTCGATGGAGGGCTCGGCGGCCCAGAACTGGCTGAGCTCGTCGCCCCCCATGGGCTTCTCGATATCGGTTCCTCCGGCGGCGCGGATGGCCGCCTCGTCCTGCCAGACCTGCACGGCCACGATGTCGTCCTGCCGCCCGATGACGCGGCGACCGAGGCTGAAGGCAACGAGGCCCGCTTCGTCGAGGAGCCGGTCGGCCCAGACGCGAACGGCTTCGTAGTACGACGACTCGACGTTCGGGCGGATCGGGATCCGGGTCAGCCGCAGCTTTGCCTCGCGAAGGGGCATCGCGCGGGCTTCCCCGAGCACGAGCTCGTAGTGCTCCGCGTGGCTGTCGGCGAGCATCTCGGCGGCACCGGGCATCGAGAGCGGAGCGTCGAGGTCGCCGCCGAGGCCGGCGAGATCCTGGAAGTCGTTCCAGCTGGAGACGATCACCAGCTCCACGCCCGCGCGCGTCTCGCGGATGGCGGGCTGGAAGGACAGCAATCCGGGCACGCGCAAGGCCGGCCCGACCGCCTCTTCGCGAACGAACCGCATGAGCCGCGCTTCCTGGCCGGCGATGACGCGGGCCCGGAGCACCTGGAGGATCATGTGCCCTGCTCCCGTCCCCTGGATTCAACCCCGCGCTGGGTGAACCACTTTATCGCAGCAACGGATCGGTGTCGTCCATTGCGGCCGCATTGCAACGCTCAGGCGGTGACGGGATGCCCGGGCTCCCCGCCGGTCAGGATCTCCATCAGGTCCGGCCCGTACCTCTCGACCTTCATCGGCCCCATGCCCTTGACCCGCGCGAGGGCGGTGAGGCTCGTGGGGCGGGCCTCCGCGATCGCGAACAGGGTGGCGTCATGAGCGACGACATATGCGGGGACCGCGTCCGCTCGGGCCCGGTCGCGGCGCCAGCGCTGGAGGGCCTCGAGGATGCCGGAGTCGACGTCCGTGCCGGGGTCCCCGTCCCGCGGCTCGAGCGCGGCGATCCGGCGCGGCAGGCCACCGCTGCTGGCGGGGCGGGCCAACGTTCGACCGCCGAGCCGGGGCGGCTCGAGGAGATCCAGGAAGCGCGACGGCTTCCGGACGCCCTCCTTGCCGCCTGCGGTCGCCGTGCGTCGTGCGGCCCAGGACAGCGCGAGGTGCCGCCGGGCCCGCGTGATCCCGACGTAGAGCAGGCGGCGCTCCTCGTCGATCGCGGCATCCTCCTTAGCCTGGCGGATGGGCAGCAGGCCCTCCTCCAGGGCGGGCAGGAAGACCGCGTCCCATTCGAGGCCCTTGGCCCGGTGGTAGGTGAGGAGGTTGACGCCATCCGCCGAGCCCGAGGCCTCCTCGGATTCGCGCCGGTCGAGCTCCGCGAGCACGTCCGCGATCGACACGCCCGTCCGCGCGCCCACCACGTCCGCCACGATCCGCAGCAGGAGCTGGAGCGACGCCTCTCGCTCCCGTGTCTCGTCCCCGCCCCCGTCGTCGCCGCTCGCGCCGAGCCCGAGCCGCTGCTCGAACAGCTTCCGCACCGTCCCGATCAGGGCGGGCCCGATCGAGCCGGGGGCCAGGGTACCGGCTTCGTCCGCGTCGCCCGGTCCCCCGCCACCGCGCGCGCCGCCGCCCGCCAGACCCGACAGCAGCCGACGCGCGTCCTTGACCTCGCGCCGCTCGAAAAATCGCTGGCCGCGCACGCGGAACGCGATGCCCGCGCGCGTGAGGGCCTGCTCCAGCTCCGGCAGCTGGGCGTTCACGCGAACGAGGATCGCGACCTCCGCGAGCTCGATCCCCTGGCCCGCCAGCGCGCGGATCCCGGCGACGATGGCCTGCCGCTCCTCCTCGTCGTCCGTGAACCGCCGGATCGTGGGCGCGGGACCCGCTGGTTGCGTCGGAACGAGCTCGCCGCGCGGGCCGCCGCTGACGAGGCGGTTCGCGAGCGCCAGGACCTGGGGGCTCGATCGATGGTTCTCGGCAAGCGGAACCACCTTCGCGCCGGGGTGCCGAGACCCGAACTCCAGCAGCAGCGCCGGCGTGGCGCCGGTGAACGTGTAGATCGTCTGATCCGGGTCGCCGACGACGGCCAGGTCCCGGGACTCCCCCAGCCACAGCTCGAGCAGCCGCTCCCCGATGGGGCTGGTGTCCTGGTATTCGTCCACGCTGAACCACGTCTTGCGCGATCGCACCAGGGCCGCGGCGGCGTCGTCCGTCTCGAGGAGGCGGACCGTCTCGACGAGCATGTCGTCAAAGTCGATCACGCCGGTCCGCGCCTTGGCCCGCTCGTAATCCGAGTACACCCGCTCGAACAGCTGCGCCGGGATCGGCGCCCGGTCGCCGCCCTCGCTCAGCCAGCGGTCCGGCGGGATCCGCCGGAGCTTCGCCCAGGCGATGGCATCGGCGAGGTCCTTCGCCTGCGTGAAGGCGTACCCCCCGGGGAGCCGTCGCGCCAGCGGATACAGGAGCCGGAGCGGGCTCTCGAGGATCCGGGGCATCGGCGCGCCGTTGTGGCGTGGGGGCCAGAACGTCCGGAGCTGGGCCAGCGCGTGGGCATGGAACGTCTTGGCCATCACGCCGCGGTGCCCCAGTGCCGCGACCCGCTCCATTATCTCGGTCGCGGGCTTGTCCGTGAAGGTCACCAGCAGGATCCGGTCCGGCGCCACGACCCCCGTCTCGATCGCGTAGGCCGCCCGGCGGCTGATCACCCGCGTCTTGCCGGAGCCCGCGCCGGCGATGATCGCGAGCGGCCCGCTCGTCGTGGTCACCGCCTCGCGCTGGGCTTCGTTGAGGTCCTCGAGCAGCCGGTCCGAATTGGGTGCGGCCGTCACCCGGACACCGAGACGCCCTCGACGCTGAAGCCCAGCGCGTGGGCCGCGATGCCAAGGCTGCGGTCATGCGTGGCGAACGCCAGGCCATCCACCTCCTCGCGCAGGGCCACGGCCGTGGCGAGATGGAGGGCGTCAAGCGTGGCGACCGAGGTCGGGAATGGCAGCGACGCACGTTCGAGGATCCCGCGATCCAACCCGACGAGCTCCATCCCATCAAGGAGCGCGAGGAGGCCTGCGCGCCGCTCCGCGATCGTGGACTCGTCCACGTTGCGCAGGAACCGGGCCCGATCGACCGCACGGAGCGCCTCGACGCGCGTGAGCTCGCTGCTGATCGGCCGATCCAGGCGGCGCCAGGCCTCCAATGGACTCGGCTCGTTGAAGGCGACCCGAAGCAGGACGGACGTGTCCACATAGGCGATCACGACGAGCTCGGGAGGCCATCAGCGATCACCCCGCTCCTCCAGCAGCAGCGCCAGCGAGTCGACGCCGGGATCCATCGGCGGGAAGCGTCGATCGCGAACCTCTGCGAAGGGCCGCTTCGCCGGCCGGATGCGAAGTGGCTCGCGCCGCTGGCTGGCGAGTGCCGGCACCGGGACGATGCGCGCGATCAGGCGGCTCCGGTCCATGACCTCCACCTCCTCGCCCGCTTCAACGGCGCGCAGCTCGCGCGACAGGTTGTTCTTGAGGTCGGCGATCCCGATCCGCTTCATGGCCACATGTAGCCACATCTGGCCAGTAGCGTCAACCCGCTCACCGGAGCCTGACATGCGGCGCTTATCCGCGGCTTTTCCCTACGATCGATGAATCCCACGATTCGCTCCGCTCCGCTCCGGCATCTCTAGGGCATGCAGGCCGTGATGGACCGTGATGCGCTCCCTGACATCGTGTCGCGCGCCGCGCAGGGCGATGAGGCCGCGTTCGCGCGGATTGTCGCGGCCCATCACGACGACATGGCCCGCGTCGCGTTCGTCGTCTGCGGCGACGTCGAGCTTGCCCAGGACGCCGTCCAGTCCGCCTGGCCGAAGGCCTGGCGAAAGCTCGGCTCCGTCCGCGACCCCGACCTCATCCGACCGTGGCTCGTCTCGATCGCGGCCAACGAGGCCCGCCAGCTCGCCCGATCGCGCTCGCGGCGGTGGGTTCGCGAGACCGCGATCGACCCGGTCATCGACGGCGGCCTCCGTGATCCGAATCGCTCGTCTGACCCCGCCAATCGGGCCGCCGAGCTGGACCTCGCGAATGCCCTCGCCTCCCTCGATTCCGGCGACCGTGTCGTCATCGCGCTCCGCTACGCCGCCGGGCTCACCTCGGACGAGATCGGCCAGGCGCTCGGCATGACCGGCGGCGGCGCGCGCGCCCGCATCGCCCGGGTCCTCGCCCGACTCAGGAAGGAGCTCGACGATGACTGATCGATCCGACGATGTCCTCGACCCCTTCGAGGACCCGCTGCGCCGGCGCGTTCGCGCGTTCTCCGACCGGGCGGTGCTGCCCATCGACGCCGTTGCGGTCGCCCGCGCGGCGGTGACCACCCGTCGCTGGCGGTGGGGCGGCCGCAGCGGCGAGCGCGACCGGACCGGGATGCGCCTCGGCTGGATCCTCGCTGCCGGACTGCTTGTCGCCGCCGTCGGCGGCATTGCGGTCATCGGCGGCGGGACGAAGGGCCTCCTCCCGCCGCCGGCATCGATCGGGACATCGGCACCCCGACCGACTTCAACCGCCGCCTGCACCCCGAATGACGTCGACGCCGTGATCACCGCGTGGGACGGCGCCGCGGGCAGCCGGATCGCGACGATCGAGCTCCACAACACGGCGGGCTTCCCCTGCACGATGTGGAAGGTCTCGGGCCCGAAGCTGGTGGACGGCCATGGCGCGGTCCTCATCGAGCCCGTCGGCGGCTCAAGCGCCGCAACGATCGAGATCGCTCCCGGCGAGGTGCTCCATACGATGGTCGGGGCGAGCAACTACTGCGGACCCATCCCTGAAGCGCCGGTGACCGTGCTCTTCCAGCAGAGCGAGCAGGTCTTCGTCGCGACCGCGCTCCCGCCAGATGACCTCGACGGCGTCCCACCGTGCATGGGTGACGAGGAGCCGGCGAGCATCCAGATGCAGCCCTGGACGCGCTAGCGGATCTTCGTTCCGCGATGCAGAACGCATTGCAATGCGAATGACCCGAACCTGACACCCGAGGCGCCGGAGGGCCGGGGTGGCTGCAACCCACGATCGACGACGATCCGATCGATGAATCGAAACCCTTCCTGCGGACCCGTTGCGTAGCCGAGTCCGCCGTTCCCAGCTGAGCGCTGTCGCGTCGATCGTCGTCGCAGGAACCTTCGCCCTCGTGGTCAACGTGGCCGCCGGACTCGAGCCCGGCCAACCCCTCCCGATCGCGGATACCATGTTTCGGCCGGTCGTCGTACCCGTGGCATCGGCAGATCCGCGAGCCCTTGCCGCAGCTGAGCAGCCGCTGGCCTCCGTGATCACCGATCTCCCCGCAATCGCCGACCCGTTTGCTGCGGCCACGGCGCCGCCCGAGCGAGCCCAGCCCCGGATCCTGGTCGCCAGGCCGATCATGGTCATCCCGAAGCCGCCCAAGCCGAAGTTCACGCATTCCCTCACCGGGCCCGCGTCGTACTACTGCTGGGCCGGCAGCTCGCCGTGCACCAGGGACTACCCCGATGTCGGTGGCGTCCAGGGCTACGCCGCGGCCGGTCCGAAGCTTCGCGCCGCGCTCGGCTCGAATTGGCGCGGTTCCATCGTCTACGTCGATGGCGTCCGCGTGATGATCATCGACTGGTGCCAGTGCTACCAGGGCGACTCGAACGAGAAGCTCCTCGACCTGTACCACGACGTCTTCGCCCGCACCGGCTCGCACGTCACCATCCGCTGGTAGCGCGCCACTCATCCGCTGGTAGCGCACCACTC
>DATLDP010000071.1:0-36561 GCA_035525825.1 Candidatus Limnocylindria bacterium | reverse complement strand
GGTCCGGGGTGAGGCGGGCGAGCGTCAGGTCCCGCTTCCGCTGGCGGATGATCTCGTGACCCGCCGCGAAGCCGATCAGGTGCGTGAAGCCCTCGATGGCGACCGTATCGCCGTCACGGACGAGCTCCGCCACGGCGTCGTGCATCGAGGCAACCTTCGACGTAGCCATCTGGGCAATCTAGCCGAGACGGGAAGCGCTTCGCCGTCGACCTAGCCGTCGACCTCGCCGTCGTGCATCGCGCCCGCCGCTGAAGCCTGCTCGGACACCTCGGCCGGGTGCGCGGCGACCTCCGCGACCGCCTCGCCGAAGATCCGGATGCCCGTTGCAATGTCTTCCGCGGAGGCGACCAGCGGCGGGCACATTCGCACGGTCTGGACGCCGCACTCGAGGACCAGGAGGCCCCGCTGGAAGGAGGCCCACTGGACCTCCTCCGCCAGCTGGGGATCGGCGAACTCGATGCCGATCATCAGGCCCTTGCCGCGGACGTCGAGGATCGTCTTCGGGTGCTTGGCCATGAGCTCGCGAAGGAGCGCCATCGCCTGCTCGCCGCGGGCGGCCGCGTTCTCGGTCAGGCCGTTCTCGACGAGGTCGATGGTGGCGAGCGCCGCCGCACAGGCCACCGGATTCCCACCGTAGGTCGAGCCGTGGGCGCCGATGCCCCACGACTCCATGATGTGGGCTGGCGCGACCATCGCCCCCAGGGGCATGCCCGACGCGATGCCCTTGGCGACGAGGAGGATGTCCGGCTCCACGTTCCAGTGGTCCACCGCCCACATCTTCCCGGTGCGCCCGACCCCGGACTGGATCTCATCGGCGACGAGCAGGATCCCGTGCTTCGTGCACAGCTCCCGGAGGCCCTCGAGGAAGCCGTCCTCCGGGACGAGGTAGCCGCCCTCGCCCTGGATCGGCTCGATGACCACCGCCGCGACTTCATTTGCGGGCACGAGGTGGTTGAACAGGACCTCGTCAAACCACTTGAGGTGCTCCACCTTGCCGAACGGGGCGTGGTAGACCCCGGGCAGGAGCGGGTTGAACCGGGCGTGGTACTTCGCCTTCGAGGCGGTCAGCGTGACCGACCCGTAGGTCCGGCCGTGGAAGCCGCCCAGGAACCCGACGATGTACGGCCGCCCCGTGTAGTGCCGGGCCAGCTTCATCGCCGCCTCGACGACCTCCGTCCCGGAGTTGCCGAGGTACGTCCGGAGCTTGCCTTGCATCGGGGCGATGCGGGCGATGGCCGCGGCGGTCTCGGCGTAGATCGGGAGGTAGAAGTCCGACGCCGAGTAGTGGACGAGGTCGCTCGCCTGCTCCTTGATCGCGCCGATGACGGCCGGATGGCCGTGGCCGGTCGAGTTCACCGCGATCCCGGCGGCGAAGTCGAGGAAGAGGTTGCCGTCGATGTCCTCGATGGCCATGCCCTTGCCCCGCACCGGCACGATCGGGTACGCCCGAGGCAGGCTCGGGGAGGTCCATTCCTCGTCGAACTTCACGTGCGCGCGGGCCTTGGGCCCCGGAATCTCCGTCACGAGGTCGGGCAGCGAACGCTGGTCGATGGGGCGAGCTGCGCGGTCGAGCGCGGACATGGTCTGGGCCACCGGGTACCTCGATATGCATCAGGTTATGCAGACTGGATACGTTGGGCGAGTTTAACAGGGGCCTCTCCGCCTCCGTGCCCCTACCATTGGGAACCATGGCACGACCACCGCGCGCACCGAACGACACCTCCGACCGACCCGGCCAGAGGCCGCTGCTCCAGGGTCACCTTCGGACGGGCAACCGAACCCAGGGCTCCGAGGCGCCCGATGCACCGACGGCGGTCAACGAGTCGACGGGCGCAGCCGCCCCCGCCGAACCGGCAACGCCCGATGCAGGCACGAGCGAGGCCGTCAAGGGCAAGGCGACGAAGTCCCCCGCCAACGTCGCCACGCGGCCCCACCTCGAGGGCTCCGAGCAGGGTCCGCAGTAGGTCGGCCCGCTTCGGGTCAGGACTCGGAAATCAGCCGGGCGGGAAGCTCGGATCCACGCCGAGGATCTCGTATACGTCCACCACCAGGCGCTCCCCTCTCCCCTCAGTCGACGATGGTGTGGCTCTGCTCACGCAGGAACTGGGCGACGTAGTACATCGACAGGCCGGCCTTCCCGGTGGAGCCTGAGCCCTTCCAGCCACCGAATGCCTGGACGCCGGGCCAAGCGCCGGTGGTCGCGCCGGCGCGGCGGTTGACGTACAGCACGCCGGCCTCGATCTCGTCAAGGAAGCGGTCGATCTCGGCCTTGTCCTCGCTGTAGACGCCCGCGGTGAGCCCGTAAATCGTGTCGTTGGCGAGGCGCAGCGCCTCGTCGATCGACTCGACGGACTGGACCGCGGTGAACGGCGCGAACAGCTCGTCGCGGAAGACCCGGTGGTCCGCCGCCAGGCCGCCGACGACCGTCGGCTCGACGTAGAAGCCCCGGGCCAGGTCGCCGTCGGACAGGTGCTCGCCGCCGATGAAGACCTTGCCGTCGCGGCGGACCTCGATGACGGCCTGCTGGTGCCGATCGACCGCCTTCTGGTCGACGACTGGGCCTAGCCAGTTCTCCTTCCGGATGGGGTCGCCGACCGTCAGCTTCTCGGTCTTCTCGACCAGCATCCTCACGAGCTCGTCGTGGACCGGCTGCTCGACGTACACCCGGGAGTTGGCCGAGCACTTCTGGCCGCCGAAGCCGAACGCGCTCCGCATGATCCCCTCGGCGGCCTCGTCGAGGTCCGCGTGGCGGCTCACGATCGCGGGGTTCTTGCCGCCCATCTCGACGATGCACGGGCGCGGCCAGGTCGACGAGAACGTCTTGAAGAGCTTCATCCCGACGTCGTACGAGCCGGTGAAGACGATGCCATCGATGCCCGGGTTCGACTGGAGCTCGTCGCCGACGGTGTCGCCCGGACCCATGACCAGGTTGACGACCCCGGCCGGCAGGCCCGCGTCCTCGAGCGCGTGGATCAGGTTCACCGCCGACAGGGGCGCCGCCGACGCGGGCTTGAGGACCGCGGTGTTCCCGGCGAGGAGGGCACCCGCGACCGGGCCGGTGGAGAGGGCCATCGGGAAGTTGAAGGGGCTGATGACGCCGAACACGCCGTGCGGCCGGAGGATCGAGCGGGTGTGGACTGCTGCGTCGCCGAGGTTGTCGAACGGGTGATCGAAGAAGTCGTTGTCCTCGGCAGTCTGGGCGTAGTAGCGGATGAGGTCTGCGGCCTCCTCGACCTCGCCAAGCGCCTCGATCCGGTTCTTCCCGACCTCGAAGGCCATGTCCGCGCCGTAGCGCATCTGCCGATCGGAGATCAGCTCGGCGGCCGCGCGGAGCACCTTGAGGCGGTCCTCCCACGACGTCCGGCGCCAGCCAGGCGCCGCACGGCGCGCGGCCGCGATCGCCGACTGCACGTCGCCTCGATCGCCCTTCGCGAACGTCCCGATCACGAGCTCGCGATCAATCGGCGACCTGGCCTCGAAGACGCCGGCCGCGCCATCGACCCAGCGTCCGTCGATGAAGTTCTGGTGATGGGCGCCGAGACCGGCGCGAGCCTGCTGGACGCCCTGCTCGTACAGGGCGTGGAGCTCCTCGTTGTCGTTGCGGAGGGTCGCGTAGGTGATCTTGATCCGCGGGCGGGATTCGGTCGTCATCGAGGTTTCAGGAGCCTCCGGCTGGCGGGTGGTCGGGCGATGGGCGGGCGGATCGAAGTCGGATCTGGCCCGCGGGAAACTTGGACCAGTCTACTGCGACAACGCCCGCGCCCCGGGCCGCCGTCGCTCGGCTCGGACGAGCTCCCGACGAGGTCCGGACGAACGCTGGAGGGCGGAGACGATTGCTCCGAGCGATGGTGCGACGGCGTCCAGCCGGACGCGGCTCGCCCGGGCCTCCGATTCGGAGGTCTTGCCGGTCAGGACGAGGATCCCGCGGAGTCCGACGCGTCGAGCCGCGGCGAGGTCCGCCACCGGGTCGTCGCCGACCATCACCACCTCGTCGGCACGGAGGCGAGCGCCGCCACTCCTCGCGACGTCGGATCGCAGCTCGGCGAGGGCCTGCCGGAACACGACCGGCGAGGGCTTGCCGGCGATGACGGCCTTGCGCCCGAGCGAGTACTCGAGGCCGGCGACGATGGCGCCCGCATCAAGCGTGAAGCCCTTCGGCGTCATCCACCACGGGTTGCGATGCATCGCCACGAACTCGGCACCGGCCTGGAGCTGCCGGAACGCGATGTCGACATTCCGATACGACAGGTCGTCGCCCGCATCCCCGATCACGACCGCGGCGACCGGCTCGGTGCGAGCGTCGGCCTCGTCCGGCGAGAGCGTCTGCTGGCCGGCCCATTCGCGCTTCGCATCAGGTGCGGCAAGCACGAGGAGCGGCGCGCCGTCGTGCTGCTTCGCGGTGTAGGCCGCCGCCGCGGATGCCGCCGTGATGATCTCGGCGCCATCGACAGGCAGCCCGGTCGCCTTCCCGAACGCCGCCGCGAGGGAGCTTCGATGGGCCGAGGAGAAGTTCGTGACGACCCGGTAGGGAATGCCCCGCCGCCGCAGCTCGACCATCGCGGTGGCCGCCCCATCGATCGGCGCACCCTTGAATATCAGGACGCCGTCGGCGTCGAGGATGAAGCCGCGGACGCCAACGAGAGCAGCTGCGAGCTCGTGCGTCGGGGGGCTTGCCATCGTGCCGATGGTAGGAGGCGACCGTCTCCTCGGAGCGCGGGCGTATGCAGCGACGCACGAGTTCGCGCACAAGGGCTCGTCGAATTCATGCACGATGCGCAGCACCACCACGGAGGACCCATGGGCCTGCTCGACGGCAAGAAGGCGCTCATCTTCGGCGTCGCGAATGACCACTCCATCGCCTGGGGCATCGCCAAGGCACTGCACGACCAGGGCGCGACGGTTGGGTTCTCGTCCGTCGAGAGCCTCATCGAGAAGCGGGTCCGGCCGCTGGCAACCTCGATCGGCTCGACGTTCGTGGAGCCCTGCGACGTCCAGAACGACGACGACATCCGCCGGGTCATCGCCAAGTGGGGGGCGGAGCACGGCAGCATCGACGTCCTGGTGCACGCGCTTGCGTTCGCGAAGCGCGAGGACCTCGAAGGCACGTTCGTGGACACGTCCCGCGATGGCTTCGCCCTGGCGATGGACGTCTCCGCGTACTCGCTCGTCGGGCTCGTCCGCGAGGCACGGCCGCTCATGGGCCCGGGCTCCAGCGTCCTGACCCTGAGCTACTACGGCGCCGAGAAGGTCGTCTCGCACTACAACGTGATGGGCGTCGCGAAGGCGGCCCTCGAGGCGTCGGTCCGCTACCTCGCGGCGGATCTCGGGCCCCAGGGCATCCGCGTGAACGCCATCTCCGCCGGCCCAATCCGAACGCTCGCCGCGGCGGGCATCTCGGGGTTCAAGAAGCTCTACGGCTCGTTCGCCGAGGTGGCGCCGTTGCGGGCGAACATCACGATCGAGGACGTCGGCAAGACCGCCGTCTGGCTCGCGTCCGACCTGTCGAGCGCCGTGACCGGCGAGATCGTCTACGTCGACGGCGGCTTCAACGTCCTCGGAGTTCCCCTGGCCGAAGGCTGACACCACGACTGCGGGCGGTCCCGTTTGCCGGTGGCGCCAGATTCACGTTGGTTCCGCTGAAGCGGAACTTGTTTGGGGCGGACCGAGCCGCTCAGCGGGGCGGTCCGGTTCCCGGTTGGTTCCGCATCAATGGAACCATCTCGCTGGGGCCGCCAACGGCGATGCATCCGCTGCTTCCTTCGGTTCGAACCGGCCCTGGCGGCAGCACGTCTCGTTGCCGTCACTCGGATCTCGGCCGCGCGCCGCATGCGGCCCGGCGTCGCCGACGCCCTCGCCGCGCGCCGCCGAGCCCCGCGGCGCCGTGCCGCGCGGCCGCATCAACATGGCGCCACGGCGTCAGGCGATGACGACCTGGTCGCGGCCGGCTGCCTTGGCCATCGCGAGTGCCACGTCGGCACGCTCGAGGAGCACTGAGCTCTCGACCTCCCATGCCTCGAGCGTCGCGCAGCCAGCGGAGACAGTGGTCGTGAGATGGTCTCCTGTGCCCGTCTCGACGATCAGATGCGCGAACGCCGTTCGAACCTCCTCGGCGATCGCCGCGGCGTCCTCGCGGGTCGCGTTGTCGAGGATCACGACGAACTCCTCGCCGCCGTAGCGCGCGACGAGATCCGAGGCCCGGGCTCGGGACTTCAGGGTGTCGGCGAAGAGCCGCAGGACGCGGTCGCCGACCTGGTGCCCGAAGCGCTTGTTGACGCGGCCGAAGTGGTCCAGGTCGAAGAGGATCGTCGAGCGAAGCCGGCGCTTCTCCGCCGGGACTCGACGGCGCAGCGCGTCCTCGCGCTCCACCGCGGCATCGAAATGCCGGCGGTTGTGGATCCCGGTCAGCGGATCGGTGATCGCAGCGTTGCGGGTCTGCTGGTGGAGGCGGGCGTTGGCGATCGCCAGGCCCACCTTGCTGGCGAGCAACGCGGCGACCTCGCGCTCCTGGGCCGTGAACGCCTTCGCGAGATCCGCGCGCAGCCACGTCACGGCGCCTTCGACCTTGTCGCCGATGACCATCGGCGCGGCCATCGCGGCGAGCACGTCGGGCAGCTGCACGTTCCCCACGGCCTTCGGGTAGTCGCCGCGCTGGAGCCGCTCGAGGACGACGACCGAGCGCGTGTTGATCGCCCGGCCGGTGATGCCCTCGCCGGGCTCCACGGGCTTGCCGATGACGTCGCGGTCGCCGCCGGCCACCGCGTTGATGAGGAACGTGCCGGTCGTCTCGTCGCGATTGACCAGGACGACGCAGTCCGCCGGGATCACGTGCTGCGCGCCGTTGGCAACCTCGTCGTCCATCGATGCCGGGTCCAGGCTGGACCCGAGGACCGTGGCGAAGGTGGTGAGGCGGTCGAGGAGCGCGGCCCGCTCGGTGAGCTTGAGGCGCTCGCGGCCGAGGGCGAGCGAGGCGGAGAGCCGGTCGGCGACGATCTGCATCGTGGCGAAGTCGTCCTCATCGAGTCGGTGGTCGCCGCTCGTCTCGACGTTGAGGATCCCGAGGAGCTCGCCGTCGGTCTCGAGGGGGATGCTGATCTCGCTGACGACGTCGGGGTCGGCGGCCAGGAAGGCCGGGTCGCTGCGGGCGTCGGTGAGGAGGACCGCCTCCCTCGTCCGGGCCACCCGCCCGAGGATGCCCTCGTCGAAGGCGACCGTCATGATCGGGTAGCGATAGTTGCGCTGAGCACCGAGCTGGAGCGCCGTCCCGTCCCAGACGTACACCGACGGATAGCGGTAGCCAAAGGTCTGCTCGAGGAGGCCCATCACCCCGTCCAGGGCCTTCGGCGTCGGGCCTTCCCTGGCGAGGAGGCTGCCGACCGATTCGACCGCCGCGAGCTCCCGTGCGCGGCGGCGTGCGCGGAGATTCGCCCGACGAAGGCGGTCGCCCGACCGCTCCAGGTTGGCCACGACGCGCCGGCTGCCGATCGCGACGACGACAGCCGCCATCGCCACCGCGGAGACCTCCTGTCGTTCGGCGAGCGCAAGGGTCGGCAACGCGAGGGGCATGAGGATGAGGACCAGGCCCCCGACGGCCACCCCAGTCGGGCCTCGCCCGCCGCTCGACCCTGCGAGCGCGACCACGGGAACCGCGAGCGCGCTGAGCGGCCACAAGCCGGACGGATCGCCCCAGAGATTGGCGAGCCCGATGAACGCGAGGCTCAGGGCAAGGCGTGCCGTCGACAGCCAGACTGGCGCCGTTCGGAGCGCGGCGAGCCACGCCTGGGCGGCCACGAAGACGATCGGTCCGAGGAGGCCGAGCGAGCGGCCCATGCTCCCTGACCCCGCCTCCATGACGAGCACCGGGATGGCGATGGCGATCGCCAGCAGGAGGTTCGTGTCATGGCGCAGCCGGAAGCCCATCCGGCCAGAGGTCCAGGCGCGCGCGACGCTGGATTCGGGCTCGTCGAAGAAATAGGCCGTCGGCGCGAACTGCGTGGGCGCCGAGCTGGCGCGGGTTCCGTCCACCTCGCGGATGCTCCAGCCGCCGTGCGCGCCGCCACCATCCCCCGTCCGTACCAGCGCCCCAATGGTTGGTCAGGCCGGAACCGCGATGGGGTGGCGTTCGCCGCTGCGGGTGCGGTCAGTCTCCGGCCCGGAAGACCTCGCCCTGGTCGTTGCTGAAGATCGAGACGTAGCCGGCACCGAGGACCTGCTCCCGGACATCCGGCTCCAGCCGATCCGGCTCCAGCACCACGTATGGATAGGCGCCGGACGACAGGAACTCCGCGAGCCGCTCGAAGCCGTACAGGCGGCCGCCGACGGTCTGGTGGCTGACCTCGGGATCCAGGCTGACGAACGTCTCCGTGACGCCGTCGAAGACCCCGAGCGGCGTCGCAACCCACTGCTGGAAGCTGCGGGCGAGGTGCAGGACGCCGGTGTCGTGGTGGAGCCAGCCAGCTTCGATCTCCAGCCGGAGCGCGGCGAGGAGCTCCTGGCGCGGAGCGTTGACCACCGTCCGCGAATCCGGGAAGCCCTGCCAGAAGCCACTGCCGGCGTAGCGAAGGTCGATCGCCAGCGTCTCCGCGTAGCGATGCTCCCCGAGGTGGTAGGGGTTGATTGCCGAGCAGTCCTCCCTGGCGCAGTCGAGGCCGTCGCCGCTGTCGCCAAACCGAAGCGGCAGCGCCGCGACGACCACGAAGGTGGCGACCGCGAGGCCTCGCGCCACGAGCGGCAGCCGCTCGGACGACCAGCCAAAGGCGAGCGCCGACGCCGCCCCGACGGCGGCGACCGTCGACAGCCAGTAGTGCACGGTCTTCGGCACCTCGAACCGCAGCGCATCGCCCAGAAAGCCGATGTTGCTGGGCAGGAGGTTGGCCACGAGCACGGCGCCGATGCCGACGAGCGCCCCGACGACCACCAGCGGCGATCTCGCGCCCGGACTTCCGAGCGCCGCGCCGATCGCTACGACGATGAGCAGCAGTCCGCTGGATTCGAGGACGAGGCTGGTGCCCTCGCCCAGGGCCCGCGGCACCTTGCCGAGGTTGAGCGCGGCCACCGCGAACGCGCCCGCGACCGCCAGCACGAGTCCCGCCAGCGCGATCCATCGGACGAGGCCGGCGAGGCGCACGAGGGTCGTCCGCGTGGCATCGCCCCCGGAGACCAACCGCCCGACGGCAAGCGAGATCGCGATGGCAACCGGGAGGCCGATCCCCAGCGCCAGCGTCGGGAGCGACAGCCCGATCATGACCCCGAGCTGCGGCAGCGCGATCAGGCCCGCGGTCAGCGTGGCGACAAACGCCTCTGCCGCGAGCGCCTTCGGCCGAACGAGGGCGGTGATGGCGACGGTCACTAGCGCGAAGAAGCCGATCACGGGATGGACGAGCGTCGCCGCGCCCAGGGCAAGGCCCATGACGGCCCCGCGACCCACCCGCCAGGGATCCTCGGCCCGGTCTCCGCGTTGCTCCGGGCGTCTGTCGAGGCAGTCGGCGGCGAGCGCGAGCCCGACGCACACGAGCGGCACGACGATGACCGTGCCCCTCGCGTCGGCGAGCCTCGCGAAGGACTGGCTGAGCGCGAACGCGAGGAGCGCCCAGAGCCCGATCGAGACCTCGCGACCGCCGAGAGCGCGAGCCAGTCGCTGGGCACCCGCTGCGACGAGGATCGTCTGGGGCAGGATGAATCCGGCGATCGCCAGCGCCCCGGGGAGGTCCGTAATCGTCGCGAGGGAGCCGAGCAGCCCGTCGTAGCCGAGGACCGTCCGCGACGGGCCGATGATCGGCGATTGCGTGGCGGTGAGGGGCGAGAACCAGCCGAATGTTCGAAGGTGCTCGACCGGCCCGACGTAGTTCGGCAGGACGTCGACGAACGGCACGACCGGGCTCGCAAGCTGGAGCACGACGGGCCCGGCCCAGACGATCGCCACCAGCGCCGCGGGCGGGATTGACGGGATGGAGTGGAGGGCCTCGCGCCAGCTCCCGAACGCGGTCAGCGGCCGGGTCTGGCCGGCGAGCTGGGACAGCCCGAGGCCCGCCGCGATGATCGCAACATCGATCACGATCAGCACCGGCGCGAGGAACAATCCGAAGGCGCCGAGGGTTCCCAGCAGGACCGTGTCCTTGAGCACCGCGGCGACCATTGCCGCGAGGAGTGCCTCGGCGAGGGAGTCGAACGGGGTGCGCCGGAGCGCGCGGGCAAGGACGAGGCCCGCCGCGAGCTCGAGCACGGTGGCGCCGAGCACGAGGAGCGCCGCCGGCAGGGTGATCGCCAGCTGGCCGAGGACGCCATCGAGCGCACCGGCCGGATCGAACCCGAGCTTGTCCGAGGCCTGGAGCCAGGTCAGCCCGAGGAGGAGCCCCGTGAGGCCCGCCACCCCGACCAGGTCGAGCGCAACGGAATCACGCTCGCGAGCTGCTCGTCCCTCCACCGGCGCGATGGTACGGGAGGGAATGGAGCGGGCGACGGGATTCGAACCCGCGACACCCTGGTTGGAAGCCAGGTGCACGACCAGACTGTGCTTCGCCCGCTCAGGCTGCTCGGCTTCGACGGTGGAACGTCCGAACCCGGTGGCAGTTCGCGCAGACGATATCGCACTTGGACGCCTCGGCCAGCAGGACGTCGAGGCTGCCGTTGACGAGGCGGGTGACGCTTCTCAGCTTCTGCGACGGGTCGGGATGGTCGAAGTCCATCGAGCATTGCGCGAATCGAGCGCCGCAGTCAGCGCACGGCACTGAGCGAAGCTGGTCGAGAATTTCTGCATTTCGGCGCCACCGCCGGCGATACTCCTCGATCCGCGGTGCTTGCGACTGCGTCCTGGTTGCGAGCCACTGCCGGTGCCGCGCGCGGCTGCGAAGGCGATGACAGTTCGCGCAGACAACGTCGCACTTGGCAACTTCGGCCGAGAGGACTTCCCGGCTCTTCAACGAGGCCGGACCGGAGCAGATCGTGAAGGCTTTGGTCGCGGGGTCTCGGTGGTCGAAGTCCATCTGGATCGGCTGAAATCGTCCCCCGCAGTCGGCGCACGGCACCTCGCGCAGCCTCCGGAGAAATGCCACGGTCGCGTTCTGGCGGCGGCGGACCCGATCGATCTCGCGCTGCCGATTCGCTGCGTAATAGGCCGCGTTTCCCGCGCGTTGATCTCGAGTTCCGGTCATACCCAAGTTTAGAACATTTGTTTTGTTTGCTGGGCGAGCCGACACATCGATGATCCGAAAGCAGGAGGGTGTCGGGTACGAATGGGCCGAGCCCAGTCGATCGGGATGACGCATCATCGCGGCGTGAAACCACGACGAGCAGTGGCGCTTTCGATCGCCGTTGCCTTGGCAGCGCTGGGCTTCGGGCCGCTCGCGGCGCCGGCCAGCGCGGCGGTCACATCGAAGCTCCCGGATCTCGCGGTGCTCGCGCCGTTCGAGTTCCGGATCGAGATCTCCCCCACCGGGCGGCGCCTGCTGCGGTTCTCGACCGTCCTCGTCAACATCGGCGCTGGCCCGTTCCAGCTCTACGGCGCTGACGAGGATGGCGTCGCGGCGATCGGCGACACCCTTTACGTCCGCCAGCAGATCCTGCGCTCGGATGGCACGTATTCAGAGCGGGCGACGACCGCGACGATGCGGTACGCGACGGACGGGCACAACCACTTCCACGTCATGGACGTGCAGCGGATCAAGATCCAGAACCTGAGCGCCGTGACGATCCGGAACTCGGCCAAGACTGGGTTCTGCTTCCTCGACAGCTACCTCTACGGCTCCACCAAGGCGTCGTTCTTCAACGCCGCGAACTCGGTCTGCGCCGTCGGGCCCGCGAAGACGGTGCCGATGGGCATCTCGACCAGGTGGGGCGACGTCTACCGCTCCACGATCGCCTTCCAGTGGATCGACATCACCGGCATGCCGAGCGGCGACTATCTGATCAAGATCATCGCGGACCCGCCCTGGAAGACCGGCGGCCGGTTCCGGGAGAGCAACGAGTCCAACAACCGCGGCTGGGCGAAGATCCATCTCAGCTCGACGGGCGTGACCGTCCTCAGCAAGAGCGCCAGGCCCTAGCTCCCGCGACCCCAGCCCAGGCCGCTCTCGTTGGCGCGCCCGTGGTGCTCCCCGTCCCGGAGTACGATGGCGAGCCGATGACGGTCGAATCGACGACGCGAAGCTGCCCACGCTGCGAGGCGGCAGTCGCGACCGACGCGAAGTTCTGCTCGAGCTGCGGCCTCGCCCTCCCCGAGCCCGATCGCGGCGCCGTCCCGGTCGCGGATCCGGTCCAGACCCATGCCCGCCTGACCGCGGCGGCTCCTGCGCCGCTGATCACGAAGATGCGCGCCGCGCGCATCACCGGCGAGCTCAAGCCCGTGACCGCGCTCTTCGCGGACGTCGTGGGCTCCACGGCGCTCGCGGAGCAGATGGATCCCGAGGACTGGACCGCGATGATCAACGAGGCCTTCGACCTGATGTCGAGGGCCGTCTTCCGCTACGAAGGGACGATCGCCCAGCTCCAGGGCGACGCGATGCTGGCCTTCTTCGGGGCGCCGGTGGCCCACGAGGACGATCCCGAGCGCGCGATCTTCGCCGCGCTGGACATGCTCGCCGCCGTGGAGGAGTTCGCCGCCGAGCTGCGGGCGAGCCAGGGCGTCGAGTTCCGGCTGCGGATCGGCATCAACAGCGGTCCGGTGATGGTCGGCAACGTGGGCAGTGACCTTCGCTACGAATACACGGCCCTCGGCGACGCCGTGAACGTGGCGGCGAGGATGCAGACGGCGGCCGAGACCGGCACCGTCCTCATCACCGAGATGACGCGGCGCCTCACCGGGGACACGTTCCAGGTCGCCGACCTCGGCGGCATCGAGGTCAAGGGCAAGACCGAGCCGATCCACGCCTTCCGGGTCATCGCACGGAAGGCGGCGCCGGGCCGGCGGCGAGGGCTCGAGTCCGTGGGCCTGGACAGCCCGATGGTCGGGCGCGAGGCGCCGTTGGCGCAGCTCCTCGCGGCGCTGGACGAGGTCCGCTCGGGGCATGGCAGAGCCGCATTCATCATCGGTGAGCCGGGGCTCGGCAAGAGCCGACTCCTGGCCGAGCTGCGCCGGGTCGCCCTCGCGCCGGGGAGCGTTGGCCACGAGGGCGGGCTGTCCGCGACCGGCGGAGGGCGCGCCGTCTCGAGATGGGTCGAAGGCCGCTGTGTGTCGTACGGCCGGAACCTGCCGTACCACCTGCTCATCGACCTGATCCGCTCGATCCTCGGGATCAGCTTCTCCGCCGAGGAGGCCGAGGCGCGGGCCGCCCTGGACCGCGCACTTGCCGAGATCATCGGCGCGGACGCGGCGGAGGTTGCCGACACCGCCCCGTACCTTGCCCGACTGCTCGACCTGCCGCTTCGGGCCGACGAGCAGTCGCGGACCCGCCTCGATCCCGAGGTGATGCAGGGTCGATATGTCGCTGCGACGCATCGCCTCCTGCGCGGGCTCGCCTCCGCCGGCCCGCTCGTCATCGTCTGCGAGGACATCCACTGGGCAGACCCGGCGTCGGTGGAGGTGGCGCGGCAGCTGATGCCCCTCGCGACCCAGCTCCCGATCCTGTTCATCGCGGCGATGCGCGCGGAAAGCGATTCGCCCGGCTGGGAGCTCCTCAAGCAGGCCGGCGAGCTGTACGGCCAGGAGCTCACCGACATCCGGCTGGAGCCGCTGGGTGACGCCGATAGCCGGACCCTCGTCGCGAACCTCCTCGAGATCGAGTCGCTGCCCGAAACCGTGCGCGACCTGATCATGGCCCGAGCGGAGGGCAATCCGTTCTTCGTCGAAGAGGTTGTACGGATGCTGATCGAGAGCGGCGTGATCGTCGCCGAGGGCAACCGATGGATCGCGACGGCCGAGGTTGCCGGGGTCGAGATCCCGGAAACGCTGCACGGCTTGCTGCTCGCCAGGATCGACCAACTGCCCGAATCGGCCAAGCGAAGCCTTCGCATCGCCGCCGTCATCGGCCGCCAGTTCCCCGTTCGCGTGCTCGAGCGAGTCGTCGGCGAGGCGGCGAGATGACCGCGGACATCGAGCTCGACACGCTCGAGGCGAAGGGCCTGATCAAGCTGGCTGCGCCGCTGCCGGAGCTCGAGTACCTGTTCCGGCATGCGCTCGTCCAGGACGCCGCCTACGGGTCGCTCCTGAAGCAGGAGCGACGGGAGCTGCACGGCCGCGTGGGCGAGGCGCTGGAGCAGCTCTACCCGGATCGACGCGACGAGCTCGCGCCGGTCCTGGCGATGCATTTCGAGCAAGCCGGCGACGGATCCAAAGCGCTCGACTACTTCGTCGCGAGCGGCCGACACGCGCTCGGGCAGAACGCCATCACCGAAGCCTTCCACGCGTTCGAGAAGGCTCGCGAGCTCACCGAATCCGACACGAAGGATGATGAGGCGAGCCGGCGACGGCGCATCGAGATCGCGCTCGGGCGAGCCCAGTCCGGCTACTCGTTCACGGCGCCGGAGGAGGCGGTGGCGACGCTCGAGGCGGTCGTCGACGAGGCGGACCGGCTCGGCGACCCAACCCTGATTGCCCGCCTCCACACCTACCTCGCTCTTGCTCGACTCCAGCTTGGAGATTCGTCCGACCAAGAGGACGTCAAGCGCTCGCTGGACCGGATTGCCGAGATCGGGGAGCAGCTCGGCGATCCCAGCCTCCGTGCGCTGCCGCTGGCGCTCATGGGCATGAGCGAGGTCTTCACGGGCAATCTCCGGAACGGGGTGACTGCGCTCGAGGAGGCGCTCCCGCTCCTCGCGCACCGAGACGAGTCGATCGGCACGGCCTTTGCTCGCGGCGCGCTGGCAATCGGCTACTCGCAGCTCGGTGACTTCGAAAAGGCGGAGGCCGCGGCGGCCAATGCCATCGAGATTGCGAAGAGCGGCGACCTGATCGCGCAGCTCGATGCGCTCATCGCCGATTCGATGGTCAAGCTGATGAAAGGCGAGCTCGACCTGGCCGTCCCGATCGCCCAGGAGTGCGTCGAGCGATCGGAGGCGACGGGGGCCTCAGCCTGCGCCGTCGTCAGCTCCTGGATCCTCGGGGACGCGTTCCACCGACAGGGCCGCTTCGCGGAGGCCACGGAGGTCCTCAAGCGCGGCTCGGACATCTCGCTGGTGCTCGACCGACGAGTCTGGCGGCCGACGTTGCAGGCGTGGCTGCGCTCGTCCACGGCCGCGCTCGGCGAGCGGGCCGATGTCGACCTCGATGAGGCCCTCGCGACCGCTCGCTCCATCGGCAACAACGTCGGAGAGGCCGGGATCCTGGCCAAGCGAGCCGAGACCGCAATCCACCGTGGCGACGTCGACGCTGCCCTCGAGGATTTCGCCACGAGCGCGTCGCTGCTCGAGGCAATGGGCGCGCGCCCCATCCTCGCCCGCGTGCTTCGATCGTGGGGCGAAGCGCTCCAGGCGACCGGGAGGCCCGAGGAGGGGTCGGCGATCCTCAAACGCGCCCTCGAGCTCTTCGAAGCCATGGGGCTCGAGCGCGAAGCGGGCGTGACGCGGACTGCGATGTCCCTCGGGGGGACGAAACTCGCCTTCGATTGAAAGCGAAGCGCCGGCGCGATCGAAGCGCCGGCGCTCGTGTGGCTGATGGCCCGGAGGCCGAAACCCCTTTCCTCTAGGTGCTGTCCGACGTGTCGCCGTCGCCGGCGGTGAAGTCGGTGTTCACGTCGGCGCCCGCGCCGCCGCTGAAGGCGTCGGCATCGGTGCCACCGGTCAGGGTGTCGTCGCCCTGACCGCCGCGGAGGACGTCGGCGCCGGCGTCGCCGGACAGGCTATCGATGCCCGACCCGCCGTCGAGGGTGTCTCGCCCATCGCCGCCGTTGAGGGTGTCGTTACCGTTGCCGCCGCAGAGGACATCCGCGCCTCCCAGGCCGTTCAGGGTGTCGATTCCCTGCCCGGCCACGATGAGGTCGTAGCCGGCGGTGCCGGTGAACGTCTCGTTGGCGTCGGTGCCGATCTGGACGTTGATCTCGAACGTCACCGTGTACTCGCCGTCGCTCAGCGAGAACGTCAGCTTGGCGGTGCCGCTCTTCTTGTTCGCCGCGGTGATCGCGATCGTCCGCGTCGCGCCACCGGAGATGGTCACGTTCCCGTTCGGGATGAGCGTGGTGTTGGTGTTGCCGGTCTGGGTGAGCGCCAGCTCCTCCGCGTCGGTCTGGAGATCCGAGACCTGGACGAGGAGCGAGCCGCCGTTCGTGGTCGTTGAGCACGATCCACCGGCGACGACCGCGAACACCGGCGGCGCGTTCAGGTCGAGTCCGACGAGGACGGGATCGTGGTCGGAGACGCGGTACTGGTTCGGCTCGTAGAGCGCGTCCTGGGCCGCTGGCTTGAACGTCGTGTCGTAATCGAGGATCGTCGGCTCGTCGGCGTTGATGTGCCACTCCGTGGCGCCGGTGACCTGGCCGGTCAGCGTGGCGTTGGAGAGGGCATGGTCCAGGTAGCCGTTCTGCCCGTCGAAGACGTACGAGTAGGCGTCCGGGCCGATGAACGCATCGATGAGGTTCGTCCAGTCGTCGGCGCTGCCATCGGCATCGTCGGCGCCCTGGAGGATCTCGTCGATCGTCTGCTCCTTGGCGTAGGAGTTCAGGTCGCCGATGATCAGGAAGTCGGGGTCACCGCTCGCCGTCGGATCGGTCGCCAGCCAGTCGACGAGCGCCTCAGCGGCGGCGCGTCGGGTCTGGCTGCAGTTGCCCTGGCCGTCCAGGAGGTCGGGATCGCCGACGTCGAGGCAGGCCGAGCCCTTCGACTTGAGGTGGTTGACGACGACGGTGAAGCGCTCGCCGGTCGCGATCTCCTCGAACGTCTGGGCCAGCGCCGGCCGGCTCTTCGTGTCAATGAAACGTGAGTCGACAGCGCTCGTCAGGACCTTGAAGTCGCCGACGGGCGTGACCGCGGCCGGCTTGTACATCAGGCCCACGCGGATTGCGTCGGTTCCGATGACCCCGGTGTCGATGAAGTCATACGTGCCAGCCCCAAGGATGTCGTTGACCCCGGCGACGAGGCCGCGGCCCGGGTCACCGAGGGGCGACACGCCGGGCGTGTTCTCGATCTCGTTGAGGCCGAGGACGTCCGCGTCGATCCCGACCAGCGCCTGCAGGAGCTTCGTCCGCTGGCGGGTGAACTCCTGGGGCTGATCCGAATCCGCACCGCGGCAGTCGAGGTTGGCGTTGCCGCCGCAGGGGCCGGGGCCGCTGTCGCTGGTCGTGGTGTCCAGGGTGAGGAAGAAGTTCAGGGTGTTCTGCGCGGCGACGGTCAGCCGCCCGCCGACGCTTGCGGCAGCCGGAGGCCGAACGTTGACCTCGGTGTACTCCGCTCCAGCTGTCGGGAAGACGCGATACAGGCTGAAGTCGAACCCGAGGACGCCGGTGGCGTTGGCCACCGTGTCGCCGCCCCGGAACTTGTTGTCCAGCGTGAAGGGCGTGCCGTCCGGGTGACGCAGCGCCGGCGGGTTCTGGGCGCTCTGGACGTCATCCAGGGTGATCCGTCGGAGAAGGTTCGCCGCGGTCCGGGCGTTCGCGGCCGCACCGGGCTCGTCCTTCGCGGTGCCGCTGAACTGGCGGTCCTCGCCAGGCAGTGGGAGGGACAGCACCATCTCGCCGAATCGGGCGTAATTGAAGTACTCGGAGATCACGAGCGTCTGCGGGAATCGGACGCTCATGCCCTCGAAGCGCTCGAGGTAGGTTCCGCTCGCGAAGGGCATCTCGACATCCGTCACGGCGACGGTACCGGTGCCGCAGTTGACGACGTTCGCGGCCAGGACGGCGGAATCGTTGGCGTTGCTGCCGTTGATGGTGGTCTGGGTGAACCGTTCGCGCGCGTAGCCCGTCACGCGGACGTAGTCCCCGGCGCTGACGAGGTTCTGGTTGCCGCTGAAGACGAAGATGCCGTCAGAGGTCGCGGCATTGCCGTCCCCGGTCGGATCCTGGAGGTAGAAGCCGGACGCGGCGGCGGTCCCTTCGAAATCGCCCACCACGATCCCTGCCGTGGTCAGGTTGCCGGTGGTGGCCGCGGACGTGCCACTGCCCTGGATGGATGGGATCGACGTGTACGGGTCCTCGCACGGATTCGCATCGTCTGATTCGATCGTCGCCTCACCCTGGCTATCCGCCACGGTCGCGCCCGTTACGTTCGTGACGTTGACGAAGAAGGACTCGTTCGATTCGGGGTTGTCATCGCCGTTGACGACGACCGAGTAGGAGTACGTCTGACTCCCCGCCGGGATGTTCTGCCCCGTGAGGCTGTCGGCGATGTAGTCGCCGTCGGCGGTCGTCGCGGTCCCGTCCGCGGTGCCGATATCGAAAGTGACTCCGCCACCCACGGCAGCTGAGCTGAGGCTGACGGTGAAGTCGACGATGTAGGAGCTCGGGCCACCCTCGACAAATGAGATGTCGTTGATCGACAGGACCACCCCGCCAGACGTCCTTGGGTTCGGGGAGGCGGCCGCGAAGTCCGTCGAGTTGTTGTCCGTGTCTGTGCCGCCATTCGCGGCTCGGAAGATGGCGGTCGTTGTCGACGGTGACGGGGCCGGGGCGGTCTCGGAGAAATTTGCGGTGCCGAACCCCACGAGGTCGACAATCTGGCTCAACTGTCCAGCGTCACAAGGCGCGGAGCCGCCATTGCAGGCCAGCCCGGTTGTCGTATTGGCAACGATGACCTTGCCGGCCGTCCCGGACATGTTGATCGTGCCGGTCGCGTCAGGCGTCGGGATGCTCGATCCGTTCGCACCTGAGGCAAGGCCGACGAGGTAATAGCCTCCGGGTGGGATCGAGCCCGACAGGGACACCGGCGAGTTACCCGAGAAATTCCCTGTGCCCGTCGCGCTCGCGTACTGAACCGACCACCCGCTAAGCGACTGCGGTGAGCCGCCGCGGTTGTACAACTCGACGTAGTCGCGGTTGAGGGTCGCGCCGGTATTTCCGCCGGCGCCATAGATCTGGCTGATCACGACGTTCGGACTCACGGCCGAGACGGCTGATGGCCTGGCGCTCAGCCAACCCGTGGCGAGCAGCGTGGCCATGACGACCACGAGGAATCGTGAAGCCGCGCGCGGCATGAGCAAGCCCTCCTCCGGAGAGTCGCAGCGGACCCTCGAATGCCCACGAATCGGGAACTGCGGTGGCGCTGGGGCGATGCGCGGGCCCCTCTCCCGGGCGGCCGGCGCGGTGGCGCGTAGTCATTCGACGATATCTGAGCGAGGTGCTGCGCGACCGTCCCCGACGTTACGGACGCATTGCAATCAGGACCGCAACGGCCGGTGAACAACGCTGGGCAGACGATGCCGGCGACCGGGCAGCAACGCGGCTTCGAGGCGGGGGAAGTACCCGGGAGCGAGGGCCCGAGGTCGAGTTTGCTACCCCTTGCGCTCGAGGATCGGCTTGGCGAGGTCCGGTCGATCGACGACGAACGCGAACATCGCCCGATCGCCCCATCGACCCAGGAAGAGGTGGCCGTGGATGTTCACGCCCGCGTCGGCGAGGGCTCGCGCGGTCCGGGCCATCCCACCTGGCTTGTCGTCGACCTCGGCGATGATCGACTCGCCCTCCACGTACGTGTAGCCGCCATCGTCGAGGACTGCCTTGGTCGCCTCGTCGTCGGCCGTCGTCATGATCACGTGGCCGCTGTTGCCGAGCCCGCCACCACCGATCGCCCGCAGGTCCACGCCCTTTTCCGCGAGCTCCTCGGCGAGGATCGCCATCGCCCCCGGGGTGTTCTTCAGCTGGACGACGAACTGGTTGGCCATCGAACCCTCCTGCGCGGCGGCTGCCGAATGCGCGCCGGCGCGAGCGCTGATCGTAGCGGGATGGCTAGAGTGCGGGCGTGCCGTTCGACCGATTGACCGCAACCCCCGCGTTCCTCTCGAGTCCCGTGGCGGCCGCGCTGGCTGACCCGGAACCCGCCCAGTCCGGAGCGGTGGATGTCGATGGCACCAGCTGGCCCACGCTCACCTGGGGCGATCCCGCGGATTCGCCGGTCCTCCTGGTCCACGGGGTGACTTCGAACGCGGGGATCTGGTGGCGAGTCGCGCCGGCCCTCGCCGCGGCCGGCAGGCGGGTCGTCGCGGTGGACATGCCCGGGCACGGCCGGACGGACCGCACCCGTTCGCGGTCGCACCGCTTCGCCGACACCGCCGCGGAGCTGACGGCGTTTGTTCGCGCCGCCGGGCTGGACGTTCCGGCGCTCGCCGTCGTCGGCCACTCGTGGGGCGGGATGGTCACCGCGCACCTGCCGGCAGCCGGGCTCAGGCCCAGGACCCTCGTGCTGCTCGATCCGCCGGCCCTCACGCTGGAGCGGCTCCGTGCCCTGACAGAACAGGAGACGGAGCGCGACTACGCCACCGTGGAAGAGGCAGCCGAGGTGGTTCGAGCCGAATATCCGGGCTGGTGTGACGGCGATGTCGATGCCAAGGCCAGGGCGCTCACCGAGTTCAACCCGCAGATGGTGCTGAACGTGCTGCTGAAGAACGGCGCGTGGGACGCCGGGATGGCCGCACTCCGCGACACCCGGGCCCAGGGCATCGATGCCTGGCTGATCCGCGGCGAGTGGAAGACCGGCGGCCTCATCCCGGACTCAAAGGTTGCCGCCATCGAGCGGCAGCTCGGCGAAGGCCACGTCATCACCATCGCGGACGCCCCGCACTCTCCGCAGCGCACCCTTCCGGAGGCGACGGTCCTCGCCATCCTCCGGGCGATCGGCGGCTGACGGTCAGCCGCAGCACTCCGAGACGCTCTCGGCGGATGCCACGAGCTGCTTGATCGTGAAGTCGGCGCGATTGGCCACAAGGACCTCGGACTTGCCTGGCAGCTGCCAACCGAGCACCAGCTCGCCCGACTCGTCGTCGACCCAGGCCACCGCCGGCTCGCCGTTGACCTCGACGTCGACCTCGTGGCCGCCGCCTGTTCTTGACTGCTCGGCTCGATGGGCGAAGTACGCCTCCGCATCCTCGGTCTCGAGCTCGAATGTCTCGTACAGGACCAGCCGGCCGGGCCCCTCGAGTGGTGGGGTCTCAGCCCCGCTCGGGCCGTAGACCTCGGCGGAGGTTGCCGGAAAGTCGGGCACCTCGGGGAAGTTCGTAAGGAAGCTCCAGCCCTCGGGCCGGAGATCCACGACGCCGCGGAAGGCCAGCGGAACGACCTGGACGACGAGCACCGGGCAGGGGCGCCTCGCCTGCACCTGCGTCGCCGTCGCGATACAGGCCCCGACGGTCGTGAGCGTGACCGTGCCAACGGCGGCGCCACGCCATCCCGCGGTTGCCTGGTCCGCGATCGCCGTCGGAGCCAGGACGGTGGCATCCGGTGATGCGGGAAGTGCGTAGAACGGTTGACCGCTCGAAGGCTGGATGGTCATGTGCAGATCGAGCGCCTGCGTGACGCCGATCGTGATCGTCCTCGGTGGATCGACCAGCACGCCCGTGCATGACCCGATTCCCGCGACCTCGATCTCCGTCCGATAGAAGGCGGGGGCAGCGCAAAAGGACGTTCCGTCGGTCCCCCACCAGCCGGTCAGTGCGGCGCTGCTCGACGGTCCCGGCGTCACTGCTGCCGCTGTCGGCGATGACGTCCCGACGGGAGCCGTCGGCGTCGCTGCGACGGCGCTCGGTGGCGGTGAGGACGATGCGCCGGGCAACGGCGCGCAGCCCAGCACCGCCACGATGACGAGGCCGCCGAGCGCGCGACGCAGGTTCACCGGCGGGTGGCCAGGGCTCGATCGAGGTCGCGCCAGATGTCGTCGACGTGCTCGAGGCCGACGCTGAGGCGGATCAGGGTGTCCGGCGTCCCAACGTCACGCTCCGAGGGGTAGCGGGCGCGCCGCTCCATCGAGCTCTCGACGCCGCCCAGGCTCGTTGCATGGACGATCAGCAGGCAGGCCTCGCACACCGCTTCGGCGTCCTCGCCGGACCCATCCGTCTCGAACGACACCATCGTGCCGGAGCCCGGGTAGCGAACCCGAGTGACTCGCGGGTGCGCGGCGAGACGCGCCGCGAGCTCCGTGGCCGATGCCTCGCCGCGGGCGAAGCGCGCCGGCAGCGTCCGGAGGCCACGGAGCGCGAGGAACGCCTCCAGCACGCCCGGGGTTGCGCCGGTCGCCTGGCGGCGCGAAGCCAATCGATCGGCGAATGCCGGGTCGGCGGTGACCACGACCCCCAGGAGGAGGTCCGAGTGGCCGCCGATCAGCTTCGTGCCGGAATGGATGACGAGGTCGGCGCCGAGCGTCAGCGGTCGCTGGCTGATCGGCGTCGCGAAGGTGTTGTCGACGGCGACCATGGCGCCGGCGCCCTTGGCGAGCCCGATGACGGCAGGCAGGTCGACGACGTCGAGCATCGGGTTCGTCGGCGACTCGATCCAGACGAGGGCGGCGCCGGCGATCGTCGCCGCGATCCCGTCAGCGGTCATCGTCGCGTGGGTCTCCAGCGCGATGAGGCCGCGCTCCGACCGCTCCCGCAGCTGGGCCGCGACCCCGTAGTAGGGCGCGCGCTGGGCGATGACCTTCGCGCCGGGGGGCAGCTCGTCGAGGATCGCGTTGCTCGCCGCGAGCCCAGAGGCGAACGTCACCGCCTGGCCGTGCTCCAGCTCCCCGATCGCCGACTCGAACGCCGCCCACCCGGGATTCCCGTCTCGCGCGTAGACGATCTCGCCGCCGTGCCGGTACGAGGAGGCGGGCGTCATCGGCACGTTCAGCGGAGCACCGGGCGCGCGGTCCGGGCGCCCAGCGATCACGGCGATCGTGTCGGGATGGAGCGGCTCGTCCGGCATGGGGCTCCTCTGGGTCATCAGGGGGCGGTCACGCCGTCGCGAAGGGCGATCGCGCCGTGGTAGGCATCGACGTAGGCGGGCCCCGACGATCGACGCCAGTCGAAATCGACCGCCATGCCTCGGTCGAGCAGCGACTCCCACGATGGACCGCCGCGCTCGAAGCGGGCGGCGAAGCGCGCGCAGGCGTCCACGAGCGCGTCGGGCGCGTCGCCCTCGAAGACGAAGCCCGTGCCGGTCGCCGGGTTCGCGTCGACGTCGATCACGGTGTCGCGGAGGCCTCCGGTGGCACGGACCACGGGCGGCGTGCCATACCGCAGCGAGATCATCTGGCCGGTCCCGCAGGGTTCGAAGCGCGACGGCATCAGGAACCCGTCCGTGCCGGCGTACATCCGCCGCGCGAGGTTGCGATCGAAGCGCTCCAGGAGCGCGATCCGGCCCCGGTTGGCGCTCGAGCCGGCGAGGGAGCGGAGTGGCCCGACGACCTCGGGATTGCCGGAGCCGAGCACGGCCAGCCGGACCCCTCGCTCGAGGAGCGCGGGTGTCGCCGCCGCGAGCAGGTCGAAGCCCTTCTGGCGATCGAGGCGGCCGATCATCGAGAGGACGGGTCGCGGGTCCTCCGGATCCAGGCCCAGCTCCGCGAGGAGGCTGGTGCGGCACGCCGCCTTCCCGCCGCGATTCTCGCGGGAGTACCTCGCGGGCAGCGTCTCGTCCGTCTCTGGATCCCAGAGGTCCGTGTCCAGCCCATTGAGGATTCCGAGGAACCGGTCGCCCTTGGCGCGGAGGGCCCCGTCGAGGCCCATCCCGAAGTCCGGCGTCAGCGCTTCCTTCGCGAAGCCCGGGCTCACCGTGTTCACGAGGTCCGATCCCTGGATCCCCGCGAGCAGCAGGTCCAGGCCCGGAGCGCCCCGGGCGATCGCGCCGGCGCCGAGCCCCAGCTCCCCCACCCGCTCCGCCGGCGTCCAGCCGTGGTAGGCCAGGTTGTGGACGCTCAGGACGACGGCTGCCCCGCCCACGATGGGGTCCGAGGCGAGGACGCGGTCGCGGAGGAGGAGCGCCGGCACCGCGTGCCAGTCGTGGAGGTGGAGCACGTCGACCTTGGTCGCCGAGGCCTGGAGCGCCGCCAGGGCGGCGCGGCACAGGAGCCCGAATCGCCACCCGTTGTCGGGGTGGTCGCTGTCAGGCGAGCCGTACATCCCGTCGCGATCGAAGGCCGGCGGGTGGTCGACAAAATGGACCCGATAGCCGTGCGTCTCGGCGCTGAGGATCCCAACCTCGATCGGGCGGCCGCCGTTGGAGGCGTCCGGGACGACCACGGTGGCGCGCACGAGGTCATCCGGCTCGCGCATCCCGCGGTAGCGCGGCAGGAAGACGTCGACCGGCGCCTCGACGTCGCCGCCGGGCAGCTGGCCGAGCGCCCGCGCCAGCGCGTCGACCACGTCGGCGAGGCCACCCGTCTTGGCCCACGGCTCGCACTCGGCCGCGATGAAGGCGACGCGGATGCCCATGACGCGAGCATACGGCCGCCGGCGCGCGGCAGGACGATTCGGCACCGCTAAACCGGTTTACGCAAACCCGGGTGCGCCTCTATCATCCCCGCGATGGAGCCCACCGTCCGCATTCCCTCGGCGACGCCCAGCCACGTTCGCGTCCCGCCCGAGCTGGAGGGATTGCGGCGCCTCGCCTACAACCTCTACTGGTCCTGGCACCCCAAGGCGCGCGGCCTGTTCGCGCGAATCTCAAGCTCCGCGTGGGCCCGGACCCATTCCCCGCTCCACGTCCTGGCGAGCATGGTCGACTGGCCGTCGCTGCTGGACAACCCGGACTTCATGGCCGAGGCACACCGCGTCATCGGGGACTTCGACCGCTACCTCGCCAACGGCTCGGACCACTGGTTCCACCGCAAGCACGCGCACAAGCTGAACGGCCCCATCGCCTACTTCTGCGCCGAGTACGGCCTCCATGAATCACTGGGCATCTACTCCGGCGGCCTCGGCGTCCTCGCGGGCGACCACATGAAGTCCGCCAGCGACATGGCCCTGCCGCTCGTCGGCGTGGGCCTGCTGTACCGCAACGGCTACTTCCGCCAGACGATCGATGCGGACGGTCACCAGGAGCACCGCTACCCGGACTACGACCTTAATCGACTGCCGCTCACGCGGGCGCTCGGGCGTGAGGGCGATCCGCTCACCGTCTCGGTGGCGCTGCCGGGGCGCGACGTCAAGGTCGACGTGTGGACCGTGCAGGTCGGGCGCGTGCCGGTGCTCCTGCTCGACACGGACAACCCGCTCAACGACGCCTCCGACCGGCCCATCACGAACATCCTGTACGTCCGCGGCCGCGAGATGCGACTGCACCAGGAGCTGATCCTCGGGATCGGCGGCGTCCGGGCGCTGCGCGCCCTCGACATCAAGCCGGAGGCGTGGCACCTCAACGAGGGCCACTCCGCATTCCTGCTCGCGGAGCGGGCGCGCGAGCTCGTCGCGGCGGGCGACGACCTCGACGAGGCGTTCCGGAAGGTCGGACGGAACAGCGTGTTCACGATCCACACTCCGGTCTCCGCGGGGAACGAGCGGTTCGATGCCGAGCTCGTGCGGCGGGTGGCGGGCCCCATCCTCGATGGCGACGGCCGGTTGAACACCGGCGGCGTGTCGGTCGAGAAGGTCCTCGAGATCGGGCGCGGCACGGACGGCGATCCCAACCAGTTCGACATGACGGCCTTCAGCCTGCGGCTGACGAACGGCGCGAACGCGGTGAGCAAGCTCCACGCCGCCACCGCCAACGCGACGTGGCAGGGAATCGCGCCGCACGGCATCCAGGCCATCACGAACGGCGTCCACACGCCGACGTGGGTCGGCCAGCCGGTGCGGGACCTCTTCGAGCGCTACCTCGACGCCGACCTCGACGACCTCGACGGCCAGACCAGCGCGACCCGCTGGTGGGAGCGCATCGACCGCATCCCCGCCGCCGAGCTGTGGGAGGCCCACGTCCACCAGAAGCGCGAGCTCGCGGTCTTCGCCCGAGGCCGCCTGCGGAACCAGTTCGCGCGCCACGGCGAGGCGCCCCGGACCCTGCAGCAGCTCAACGAGGCGCTGGATCCGTCGATCCTGACGATCGGGTTCGCGCGGCGGTTCGCGACGTACAAGCGGTCCGGGATGATCTTCACGGACACCGAGCGGCTGGCGCGGCTGCTCACCAACCCGGATCGCCCGGTCCAGGTCGTCTTCGCCGGCAAGGCCCATCCCGCGGATCGGCCGGGCCAGGCGGTGATCCAGGAGATCTTCGGGCGGACGCGGTCGCCGGAGTTCCGCGGCCGGGTCTTCATCCTCGAGGACTACGACATGCGGATCGGGCGGTTCCTGGTCCAGGGCGTCGACGTCTGGCTGAACAACCCGCGCCGGCCGCTGGAGGCCTCAGGGACCTCCGGCATGAAGGCGGCCGTCAATGGCGTCGTGAATCTCAGCGTCCTCGACGGCTGGTGGGACGAGGGCTGGGACGAGGCCAACGGCTGGGCGATCGGCGGGCGCGAGCAGCTCGGCGACGAGGCCGCCCAGGACTGGAACGACGCGATGGACCTCTATCACCACCTCGAGGACGAGGTCGTGCCGGAGTACTACGACCGCGAGCCGGGCCAGCCACCGAAGCGCTGGGTGGAGCGGATGCGTCGTTCGATCGCCTCGACGCTGTGGCAGTTCTCGACCACCCGGATGCTCCACGAGTACGCCGAGCACCTGTACCTGCCGGCGGCGGGAATCGAGGTCGTGCAGGAAGCCGCGACGCCGGGCTGATGGCTCCTCGGATCTCGCTGGCGCTCTCGCTCCACAACCACCAGCCCATCGGCAACTTCGGCTGGGTCTTCGCCGAGGTCTTCGAGCGGGCCTACGAGCCGATGGTCGCGGCGCTGGAGCGCCATCCCAGCATCCACCTGGGCCTGCACTACAGCGGGCCGCTGCTCGAATGGCTGCAAGCGGAGCGGCCGGAGTTCGTCGCTCGGGTGCGAGCTCTCGTCGATCGGGGCCAGGTCGAGATCCTGGGCGGCGGGCTGTACGAGCCGGTGCTCGCGTCGCTGCCGGAACGCGACCGCCTGGGCCAGCTGCGACGGATGGCGGATGCGGTGGAGTCGGCCTTCGGCGCGCGCCCCGGCGGCGCCTGGCTCGCGGAGCGCGTCTGGGAGCCGGACCTGCCGACGGCGCTCGTGGACGCGGGGCATCGCTGGACGACCCTCGACGATTCGCACTTCCGTGCCGCCGCCATCCCCGAGGACGCGCTCTGGGGCCCGTACACCACCGAGGACCAGGGGCGGCTGCTGACCGTGTTCGGCACCGAGCAGGGGCTGCGCTACCGCATCCCGTTCCACGAGGTCAGCGAGGTCATCGAGTACCTCCGCGAGCACGCCACCGAGGCGGGTGACCGCGTCGGGACGATGGGTGATGACGGCGAGAAGTTCGGCGCCTGGCCCACGACCTGGGAGCACTGCTGGGGCGAGGGCCGCTGGGTGGACTCGTTCTTCGAGGCGATCGAGGCGAACGCCTCGTGGCTGTCCACCGTCCGCCCGAGCGACTGGCTCGGGTCCAACCCGCCGGTGGGCCGGGTCTATCTCCCGACCGGCTCGTATGCCGAGATGGGCGAATGGGCGCTCCCCCCGGGGGAGAGCCGCGAATTTGCCGCCGCCCTCGAGCACGCCCGCGAGACGGACGCGCCGGAGGCCCGCTGGCTCCGCGGCGCGTTCTGGCGGAACTTCCAGGTCAAGTATCGCGAGATCAACGACCTCCACAAGCAGATGCTCCGGGTGTCGAACGCGATCGAGTCGCTGCCGGAGGGCGCGGCGCGAGATTCGGCCCTGGACCACCTGTACCGCGGCCAGTCCAACGACTGCTACTGGCACGGCCTCTTCGGCGGGATCTACATCGCCCACATGCGCGCGGCGACGCTGTCCCACCTGATCGCCGCGGAAGATGCCGCCGACGAGATGCTCCAACGCCAGGATCGGAGCGAGCTCCGCGACCTCGACCTGGACGGGCGCGACGAGCTCCTCCTCACCTCAGCCGGACAGGTGGTCGGGATCGAGCTCGACGAGGGTGGCGGGATCGGGTCGTGGGATCTCCGGGCCGCTCGGCACGCGCTCACCTCCGTGCTCCGGCGCCGGCCCGAGGCCTACCACGAGACGCTGCGCCGGCACGAGGTGGACGAGCGCGACGCGGCCGAGCACCCGCCTGCGTCGGGTCCCGGGGCCGCTCCCGCGTCCATCCACGAGCTGGTCAAGGTGAAGGAGGCGGGTCTCGCCGCCCACCTCGTCTACGACGACTACGAGCGCCGATCGGGGCTTGTGCGGTTCCTCGCCGCCGACCTCACGCCCGCGCAGTGGAACGCCGGCGGCCGGGACGAGCTCGGCGACTTCGTGGATTCGCCGTTCCGCTGCGAACGGCTCGGCGACGGCGAAGCGCTCCTCGCTCGCGCGGGCATCGTCTCGATCGGCGAGGCGACCTTCCCCGTTGCGGTCGAGACCACGATCCGCATCGACGGGGGCCGCCTCGACCCAGCCCTCGAAATCCAGCTCAGCGTGACCAACGGCGCCGACCGGCCGCTGGAGTGCCGCATCGGCAGCGAGTGGGCGATCACGATGCTGGGCGGCGGCGGCAATCCCCAGGCCTGGTGGGAGGTCGCAGGCGGACGCTCGTCCCACGACGGCAGTGGGGCGCAGGCAGGCGTCCGCAAGGTTGCGCAGGGCAACGATTGGCTCGGCGTGGAGCTCGCCACCGCGGCCACGCCGACGGCCGACGCGTGGCACGCCCCGATCGAGACCGTCTCCAACTCCGAGGCCGGCTTCGAGCGCGTCTACCAGGGCAGCGCCCTGCTGCTCTCGTGGCCGGTCTCGATCTCGCCGGGCGGTCGATGGACCGCCACGATCAGGCACATGGCCATGATCGCGGTGGATCACGCGGTCGGGGAAGCGGGCGCGGCGGGCGCCGAAGCGGAGACCACCGCCGTTCGCTGATCGGCTCAGCCGATCCGCACCGTCACCCGGTGCATCGCGTTGCCGCCGTAGCCGTTGGCATTCCACAGCTCGGGTTCGAACGGCTGGACGCGACCCTCGCTGTCAGTCGCGCGCGCCAGGATCGCGATCGAGCCGTCGCCGGAGATCGGGATGTCCGCCGACCAACGGCGCCAGTCGTAGCGGTTGCGGGGCTCAGCGAGGCTCGCGGGCGTCCAGCCAGCCCCGCCATCGATCGAGACGTCGACCGCGCGCACATCAAGATCGCCGGCCCACGCCGCCCCACGCACCGCGAGGAGCGGCGTCCCGGCCGCGAGTCGGTCGCTGTCCGCGGGGCTGGTGATGATCGCGCGGACCGGCATCGATTCGAGGATCCGGAAATCGGCTGGATCGGGCTCCTCGCCGGGTCGCAGCGGCCGGGTCGGGACGCGATACGAGAAGCCGGTCATGCCCGCGCCATCGTGCTCGCGATCGCGGATCGTGATGCGGGTCAGCCACTTCTGCGAGGCGGAGCCGGGCCATCCCGGCACGATCAGGCGGAGGGGCCCGCCGTGGATCTCCGGGAGGGGCTCCCCGTTCATCCCCCACACCAGCAGCGTCGATGGTTCGAGTGCCTTGTCAAGCCGGATCCCGCGGGAGATCGCGCCGTCGCTCCCGTGGTGGGCGGTGTACGTCGCGGTCGGGCGGAGACCGGCGGCCGACAGCACGTCCCGGAGCGCGACACCGGTCCACTCGGCGCAGCCCACGCCGCCCTGGGTCCACTGGTTGCCCTTGGCGGGCGGCGAGAACGCCGCGCGGCCGTTGCCGCCGCACTCGAGGACCAGCCAGCGGCTGACCGTCCGCCCGATCGAGCGGAGGTCGGCGAGCGTCAGCTCGAGGGGGCGCTCGACCTCGCCATCGATGGTCAGCACCCAGGTTGCAGGGTCGAGGTCGGTCGGGAAGGCGCCGTTGTTCCGGACAAAGAAGGACTCGATCGGCGTCGTCATGTCGTCGAGGAGGGCGGTGGGTGTCTCCGCCACCAACGGCGCGTCGCCGAGGATCACCAGCTCGTTGCGCTTGCCGGCAAGCCGGAGCTGATTTCGGGCATCGCTCGCAGCGCTCGCCGCAATCGTCATGGCGGGAGGCTAGCGCACCCTCGGGCCGGGCCGGGCTGCGCCACCCCGGGAATCCGTCAGCCCCGGGGCCTGCGCGCCACCGGGGCTGACGAGAGAGGAGAGCGGATTTGGTTGAGCTAGGTCGTCAGGCCGCGGGCCGGCGACCGGGGATCCTCGAAGTCCGGCCGCGAGTCGACGCCGTGCGTCTGCGCGAGGATGTCGAGGATCGCGATTGCCAGGAAGGCCGCGATGACGATGATGAGGCCACTCATGAACGTGACCAACCTTTCCGGTGTGCGTTTGGTACAGTGAACTAGGCCAAGTCGAACATTACTTGGACTACTGGACTATGTCAATGGGTACTTTGGACAACAACGGATCAACAACTGGCACGGAGCGCGGGCTGGACGTCGAGCGTGATTCGGACGTCCCCATCTCCACCCAGATCTACTGGCAGCTCGCCTACCAGATCGAGTCCGGACGCCTCCAGCCCGGGGAGCGCCTCGCCCCCGTGCGCGAGCTCGGGGCCGCCCTCCGCGTCAACCCCAACACCATTCGGGCCGTCTACCGCCGATTGAGCGACAACAGCTACGTCACCAGCCGGCACGGCGCCGGGACGGTCGTCGCGGACCGGAACGTCCACCGCCGGCGTCCCGAGGCGCTTGGCGGCATCGTCTCGGAGATGCTCCGCCGCGCGGCCCAGGCAGGCTTTACCCCCGACGAGGTGGCAGCGGCCGCGTATGCGGCAGCTTCGGAGCGTAAGCGGCCCGGAGCCCAGGTCCGCGTCCTCTTCGCCGAGTGCACCACCGCGGACGCCGGCTACGACGCCGAGCGCCTGAACAAGGAGTTCGCCGGGGCGATCGAGGCGGAGGGGACCCTCCTCGAGGAGATCCCCGAGCGCCTCGAGAAGTTCCACTACGACCTCGTGGCCACCACGACGTTCCACGCCGATGAGGCCCAGGCGCTCGCGAGCGGCCGCGTTCCCGTCGTCGCGATGCTGGTCGGGCCCGGCTACGTGGAGCTCGTGCACGAGATCGCGGCGCTGACCGAGGGGTCGCGCGTCGGCGTGGTCTGCGCATCGGACCGGGGGACGGAGAACATCGCCGAGACGCTCCAGATCGCCGGCACGAAGGGCGTCGAGATCGTCTCGGCCACGATGCAGGACGAAGAGCGGCTCACGCTGGTCGATCGAACGGCTGACATCATCCTGATGTCTCGCGAGGCCCTTGCCGAAGGGCTCGACAAGAAGCTGCACCGGCCGGAGCGCATCCGCCCGTGGACGTACGAGTTCGACCCCGCCGGCCTCGAGCTCCTCCGGCGCGCGATCGAGCACGCGGCCAGCGCTCGCCCGGATACCTCGCGCGCCGGCAACGCTCGCCCCGAACCTGTCGAGGTCTGACATCCTTCGCCCGATGCGGGCGATCCCTCTGGCACGCTCGGCGCGACGGCGACACGGACTGGAGCCGATCGTCGGGCGTGACGGAACCCTCGATGCTGCGGATGCGGGCGCCGCACGCAGGATCGCCGCTCGCCTGACGGTCGCGCGCGACGCCGCCGGCGAGCCGGCCGTGAGCGCCGGCGAGGTTGCCGCCCTCGCCGCGATGGACGCGACGATGCACCGGCTGATCGAGGTGGAGCGCGACGCGGGTCGCGCGGACCTGGGCGCTGCCGCGGAAGCCGTGGACTCGACCCTCGGGGCGAAGGCGATGGCCGACGTGGACAAGGCGTGGCGCGGGCAGTTCCGCGAGGGCGAGAGCGCCGGCGGGCCGGACCTGCTGGCGGAGGTCCTCGTGCTGGCCGCCCTCAACGAGGATCCCGCCGCGACCAGCGTTCGGGAGCTGGTCGACGACCAGCCGCTCCGGGAGCGGACCCGGTACGAGGCGGTCGTGGACGCGGCCGAGCGCCAGCTCGGCGGTCGCGAGGCGCCTCGTCGGGTTCGGGCTCGCGGTCGCGGGCGCGCGGGAAAGGCGGACGACGGGACGGAGCCGCGAGCCGACAAGGTGGCCGGCGCAGGTGCCCCGCGTGGCCAGGCACGTGGCGCGAGTGGCACGGCAGAAGGCATCACCTTCGACGACGACCTCCCGCTGCCGGCGCGGCTGCGAGAGCCGCAGCGGCGGGCGCCCGGGTCGCTCGCCGCGCAGCTCCGTTGGGTTCGCGAGCACTGGTCGGCGATCCTGGACACGGAGGGTGCTCTCGCCCGCCGAATCGACCTCGCGCTGGACGTCCTCGCCGAGGAAGCCCGGGCCCTCGAGCTCAAGACGGCCGGCGACCACTTCGGCGGACCGCTCGTGGTCGAGACGCCGGACTACCGCGGGCTGGACTCGGACGCGGTCGGGTTCTCGAGCGACACCGAGTGGATGCCCAGTGCCGTCCTCATGGCCAAGTCGACCTACGTCTGGCTCGAGCAGCTCGCCCGCCGGTTCGAACGACCCATCTCGAGCCTCGCCGACGTGCCGGACGAGGAGCTGGACCGCCTCGCGTCGCTCGGGGTGACCGGCCTGTGGCTGATCGGGCTGTGGGAGCGCAGCCGCGCCTCCGCGGAGATCAAGCGCCGCCGTGGAGACGCGGAAGCCGTCGCGTCCGCCTACGCGATCGACGACTACCGGATCGCCGACGACCTCGGCGGCGAGGGAGCGTTCGAGGCCCTCAAGGCCCGTTCCTGGAGCCGCGGCATCCGGATCGCCGCGGACATGGTGCCCAATCACATGGGCATCGACTCGCAGTGGGTCGTGGAGCACCCGGACCGGTTCATCTCGACCCCGGAGCCGCCCTATCCGGCGTACACCTTCACCGGCCCGGACCTCTCGGGCGACGATCGCGTCGAGATCACGCTCGAGGACCACTACTGGGACAACAGCGACGCGGCGGTGGTGTTCCGGCGCCGCGACCGGCAGTCCGGCGAGCAGCGATTCATCTACCACGGCAACGACGGGACCTCGTACCCCTGGAACGACACGGCCCAGCTCGACTACCTCAACCCGGAGGTTCGCGAGGCGGTCATCCGGACGATCCTGGACGTCGCGCGGCGCGCGCCGATCCTGCGCTTTGACGCCGCGATGGTCCTGGCGCGCCGCCATGTCCGGCGGCTCTGGTACCCCGAGCCCGGCGCCGGCGGGGCGATCCCCTCGCGGGCGGAGCACGCGCTCTCGAACGCGGAGTTCAACCGGCGGATGCCGGCGGAGTTCTGGCGGGAGGTCGTCGATCGGGTGGCTGCGGAGGCTCCCGGGACCCTGCTCCTCGCCGAGGCATTCTGGCTCCTCGAGGGCTACTTCGTCCGGACGCTCGGAATGCACCGGGTCTACAACTCGGCGTTCATGCACATGCTCCGGGACGAGGACAACGAGGGGTACCGGCGAGTGATGAAGGACACGCTCGAGTTCGATCCGGGGGTGCTGGGCCGGTTCGTCAACTTCCTCACGAACCCGGACGAGAAGCCCGCAGCGGAGCAGTTCGGGACCGGCGACAAGGCGTTCTCTGCCGCGACGCTGCTCGCGACGCTGCCGGGCCTGCCGATGCTCGGGCACGGTCAGGTCGAGGGACTCCGGGAGCGGTACGGCATGGAGTTCCGGAAGGCCCGCTGGGACGAGCCGGCCGACGAGGGCCACGCGGGCCACTTCGCGTGGGCGATCGTGCCGCTGCTCCAGCGCCGCGCCGAGTTCTCCGGGACGGATCGGTTCCGGCTGTACAACGCCCTCGACGCCGCCGGAGAGGTGGTCGAGGACGTCTACGCCTACTCCAACGGGAGCGGCGAATCTCGCTCCCTCGTGCTGGTCCACCACCGCCACGCCGAGGCATCCGTCCGGATCGACCACTCCGTCTCCTCGGCGCAGCCCGGTGGCGGCGGCCCGAAGACCAGCATCCGCCTCGCGGATGCGCTGGAGCTCCACGGGCCAGGCGCGCCCGCCGATGATGCGGTCATCAGGCTGGTCGACCGGCGCTCCGGCTGGGAGCTGCTCCGGACCGCCGCCGAGCTGCGGCGCGAGGGCCTCAACGTGACCCTCGGCGCGTACGAGGCTCGCGTCCTCTCGGTCGAGGGAGTGAAGGAAGCGGCGACACCAACCGAGCCGCCTCCGGCGAAGAAGCCCGCAGCCGCGAGGCCTGGCGAGATGCCACGCCTTTCCGGGCAGGGTGCCGGCGCGGCTCGATCAGCCACTGCCCGTCGTCGCGCCACGGCGACGACGCCGTCCATCAGGCGCCCCAAGAGCCCGCGCTCGCCCCGGCGCCGGCCCTAGGATCGGAACGTGAGCGACAGCATCCACAACGAACCACGCTTCGATTCGGCGCCGCGCGACTGGGTGCGCCCGGTCACCCTCGAGGGCAGCATCGTCCGCCTCGAGCCGATCTCGATCGAGCATCTGGACGGCTTGGCCGAGGTCGCGTTCGAGCCCGCGATCTGGCGCTGGACCCTCGCCCGCCCAACCGACATCGACGGCCTTCGCTCGTGGATGGACACGGCCATCGCCAACATGGCGGCGGGTTCGGAGCTGCCGTTCGTCACCGTCGACCGCGCGACGGGCAAGCCGATCGGCAGCAGCCGGTTCATGTCGATCGTGCCCGAGCATCGCCGGCTCGAGATCGGCTGGACCTGGGTCGCGCCCAGCTGGCAGCGCCGGGGCGCCAACCAGGAGGCGAAGTACCTCCAGCTTCGGCACGCCTTCGAGGAGCTCGGCGCCAATCGGGTGGAGTTCAAGACCGATTCGTCGAACGAGAAGGCCAACCCGGCCCTGCTCTCGATCGGCGCGACGTTCGAGGGGACGTTCCGGAACCACATGATCATGCCGGGCCAGCGGCTCCGGCACTCCAACTACTACAGCGTCGCGGTCGAGGACTGGCCGGACCTGAAGGCCATGCTGGAGGAGCGGATCCGCCAGTACGCGGCTTCCTCGAGCGGCTGACCTCTGCCATCATCGCCCGGCAAGCACGCGCCGGGCCCGAGCCCGCAACCACACGAACCGGCAATCCGAGGGGAGACGACGTGATCGATCTGCTGGTCAGGGTCCTCATCAATGCGATCGGCGTGATCGTGGCGGTGCTGGTGGTGCCGCAGATCGCGTTCCCGGCCGCGGACGACGTCCTGAAGTTCCAGGGCAACTGGTGGCACGTGATCGTCGTGGCCCTGATCCTCGCGCTGGTGAACAGCTACCTGAAGCCGATCCTGAAGGCCCTGTCCTTCCCGATCACCCTCCTCACGATGGGCCTGTTTGCCCTCGTCCTGAACGCCGTGATGCTGCTCCTGGTGGCCTTCATCGCCGACGTCGTCGACATCAACTTCACGATCGGTGGCTTCCCGCCGAAGTTCACCGCGGACTCCGCGATCGGGGCGCTGCTCGGCTCCATCGTGATCAGCGTCGTCTCGATCGTGCTCGGGATGCTCGACCGCGGGCGGCGCATCGTCACCTGAGCAGCGAGCCCGGGGCCGCGGGAGCGCTCGAGCTCGACGCGCTTCCACGCTTGGCGCCGGCGCTCCGGCGGGCGGCGGCGAGATTCGGCACGCCCGTCCAGGTCACCGACCAGCCGACCCTCGAGGCAAGTGCGGCCGGCGTTCGCGCGGCGTTCCCGGATCCGTGGCTGCGGGCCTTCTCGGTCAAGGCGAACGACGTCGCGCCGATCGTCGGCCGGCTGGCCGCCCTCGGGTTCGATGCCAACGTCGTCTCCCGAGGCGAGTGGGCGGTCGCGCGCAAGGCTGGGCTGGGCAACTCGCGGATCACGCTGGAGGGCGTCGGCAAGACCGACACGGAACTCCGGGCCGCCGTCCGATCCGCGGTCGACGGTGATCCGATCAGGTGGATCGCGGTCGAGTCGCTGGACGAGGCGGAGGCGCTGGTCTCGATCGCCAACCTGGCCGGCAAGGCGCGCCGCCGCCTCGACGTGCTCTTCCGGCTGAACCCCGAGGTCACGCCGGAGACCCAGCAGGGACTCGCGGTGGGCGCGGGGTCATCCAAGTTCGGGATGACCGCGGACGAGCTGTCCGCGGCGGTGGGCGTGATCGATGGCGCGGCGACCCTCCTACCTGCGGGAATTCACCTCCACGTCGGCTCGCAGCTCCGCGCCGTAGACGCGTGGCGGGATGCCGTCCGGCGCGGGCTCGCCCTGCTCGCGCTCCTCGGCGGGACGCGCAAGGCCTTCGACACGCTCGATGTCGGGGGTGGATTTCCGATCCTGCCGCTCGGTGACGGCGCACCGGATCCCGAGCGATTCGCGCGGGAGCTGCCGGCCCTCATCGACGGCATTCCCGCGGATCGGCGCCCGAACCGCCTCGCGATCGAGCCGGGTCGCGCGCTGGTGGCCCGCTCCGGCTTCCTCGTGGGCCGCGTGCTGCACGTCCGGGAGCGCGGCGGGCGCCAGGTCATCCTCGACACCGGGATGGCCGAGCTCATCCGCCCCGCCCTCTACGACGCCTGGCACGAGATCACCGCCCTCACCTCGCTGGGGCGCCCTGTCGAGTCCCGGGATCGCGACCGATCCGGATCGCCGCGGATCGCGGAACCCGGCCTCGAGCCCGCCCGCGTTGAAGGGCCCATCTGCGAATCCACGGACCACCTCGGCGACCACCTGCTCCCGCCGCTGCGCCGCGGCGACCTCGTCGCGATCCGCGATGCCGGGGCATACGGCGCCTCGCTCGCCTCGACCTACAACGGCCGCCCACGACCGCCCCAGGTCATCGCGGAGGCCGACGGCTCGCTGACCCTGGCGCGACGCCGGGGCAGCCTGGCCGCGCTCGGCTAGGATC
>DATLDP010000058.1:0-24778 GCA_035525825.1 Candidatus Limnocylindria bacterium | reverse complement strand
TGCTGGCGGAGGCGTGGATCGTCCGCGGCGAGTGGATCGAGCACCTGTGGCGTTCCGCTGCCCCGGTTCATCACGACGATCGCGGATTTCGAGGCCGCCCCTCGGGCCGTCGAGGTCGAGACGGATCTCGCCTTCGAGCCGCTGGACCGGTCGGCGACGTCCATCGCGCTGATCTCCGACATCGAGCAGCAGATTCTCGGCCACCGTCGCGAGGTGGACATCGAGTTCCTGCTCGGCCAGCGGCCGGCCTGGATCGCGCGCCGTGACGGAGAGACCGCCGGCTTCGCCTTCGGGCATCGCGAGGAGCTGACCGGTCCCATCGGGGCCCTCGACGCCGCCGATATCCCGGCGCTGCTGGCGCACGTCGAGAACGATGCCGCGGCCTCGGGTGCCACGAACATCTATTTCAGCCTGCCCCTCGAAAACGTCCTCGCCACCCGCTATCTGCTCGGTCGCGGCTTCCAGATCGACCCGTTCCTGGTCTCGCTCCTCGCCGACGACCGCTGGCTCAGGACGGATCGGTGGGTTCACACCGGGTTGAGCTACATCCTTTAGGCCTCGGGCGCGCCCTCGCCCCTAAATCGCCCCAACGGCGATCGCGTTCGAAATCCCGCCCACCAGCCCGACCAGGGTCCCGAGGCCCACGATGCTCCCGGCCATCCGTGGCCGGCTGGAGCGGGCGATGAGGATCGTCGCGATCGCGGTCACGAGGGCCAGCAGCACGACCTTCACGATGGCGACCATCGGAAAGCCGTAAAGCGCAAACAACGCGCCGACCAGTGGGTTGAGCTCCGCGGCGGGCCCGAGCTGGTGGACCATGTTCACGAACGTCGCCAGGTCGAACAGTTGCGCCGCCGACATCGCCACGACTCCTGCGACCAACACTGGCATGACGACAGCATGCGCCGCGGCGCTCACCCGCTGGTTACGCCGGGCTTACCTTTCGATGCATTCCGCGCAACACGCCCCACGTGCTGTCGACAGGGCGCACCCAACCCGTGGTTGGAAAACCGAAGGCCGGGCTCTCGGAGCGCCCGGGCTTCGGCCGATCCAGGTGTCCGATCTCTTTATTTCACCCTGAAGGAGGCCGAGAGTGCGGACCCGTCGTCGAGGGTCACCGTGACGACGTAGCAGTTCGGCGCCTTCGGCGTGAGCCAATTCTGGATGAACTGGCCTCCGGTGCTGTCGTAGCGGAACGTAGTCCCGCCGGTCGTGGTGAACTCGATTTCATCTTGGGGAACCGCGCCGAAGTCCACGCAGCTGACCTTTCGGGTGGTGAACTCGGCGCCGATGTCAGCTGTCGACGTCAGCTCCGTCGAGCCGGCGAAGACCTCGAACTTCAACGGAACGGTCGAGCCGCCCTTTGCGACGTTGACGACGCGGTTCATATCGACGGGGCTGTAGAAGCCCGTCACCGTCCACCGAACGATGTACGTACGTGAGTCAATGGCGACATTACCGGCCTTGTCTGTCGCGGTAGCCGTCACGGTGTGTGTGCCGAGGGTTGTCGCATAGCCCGAAACGGTGCATGGGGCTTGGAGGTCAGAGAGCGCATCACTCGCGTTGCAAGTAGGCGCCGAAGGCACGGACCCGAGCTGGTAGACCACTTGATGCTGAGGGCCGCCCACCAGGGCGACGGTCGGGGCGGTCTGGTCGATGCTGATGCCGGTGACACTGGTCGAGCTTGAGTTGCCGGCCAGGTCGGAGCACGACACCGGGCCGGCCGTCTGGCTGGCCCCCTCGGTCGAGAGGACCGTGTCGGCCGGGTCGGTCAGCGGGTCGACGGTCGAGAGGCCGTCGGTGCAGGTCCACGCCACCGTGACGTTGGTCTTGTACCAGCCGTTGGCGTTGGCCGACGTCGTCGGCGCGCCCGACAGCGACGGGGCGGTCTTGTCGACCTTAATGGGGTTCACGGTCACCGTTTCTGCTGCGTTCCCGGCGGCGTCGACGCAGTTGGTTCCGAGGGCGGTGAAGCTGCCGGTTGCGGTGTCACCGTTAACGGTTCCGCCGGCGGTGACGACGCTGTTAACTGAGAGGTTGCCGCTGTCATCGGCGCAGGTGAATGCGACGGTTACCGATAGGTTTGTCCAGGTGTCCAGGTCGTATGCGGCGCCACCGGCCTTAGTCGCCGCGTAGCTAATGACCGGCGCGACGGTGTCGATCACCCACGTAAATGACGCTGGAGTCGCGTCCGCATTTCCAGCGGCGTCAATGGCGAGGACCTGAAACGTGTGGCTGCCACCGGCTAGATCCGAGTAGGCCTTCGGGCTAGTGCAGGGAGCGAACTCCTCCGCATCCAATCGACATTCAAAGCCTGCGACCCCGGACCCCGCGTCAGTGCCGGAGAAGCCGAACGTCGCGAACCCGGTGTTCGAGGGATTGCTGGGCTTGCTGTCGATTGTCGTATTTGGTCGGATCGTGTCGACGGTCCAGGTGAAGGTTGCGGGGCTGGCGTCGGCGTTGCCGGCGGCGTCCTTCGCGCGAACCTCAAAGGTGTGCGAGCCGTCGATCAGGTCGTTGTATCCGGTTGGGCTCAAGCAGGCGGCAAAACCCTGACCGTCCAACTGGCACTCGAAACCAGCCACTCCGGAACCGGAATCTGTCCCAGAGAAGTTGAAGTTGGCCGTCCCAGTGTTTGAGGGATTGTTCGGGCTGCTATCGACGGTCGTCTCGGGGGGTGTCGTGTCCGACGGACTCACCACCCAGGTGAAGCTCGCAGGAGATCCAACGTTGCCGGCGTTGTCAACGGCTCGGACCTGGAACGTGTGGGATGCGGAGCTGAGGGCCGAGTAGGCCTTGGGGCTGGTACACGTTGTGAAGCCCGCGCCATCCAGCTGGCACTCAGTGCGGGTGACGCCCGAGGCGTTCGCCCCGGCATCCGCAGACGTGAAAGCGAAGCTTGCACTCGAGGAAGTCGTCGGATTCGTCGGATTTGCAGTGATTGCCGCAGTTGGTGCGTTCGTGTCGGACACATACGTGACTGACGTTGCCGAGCACGTCGAAACGTTGTTGGACGCGTCGGTCGCAGTCCCGTAGAACGTGGTTGCTGAGTTGTTGCCAACCGAGACGGGGATCGAGAAGGTTGTCCCCGAGCCGGTCGAACCTGTGCCCTGGAGCGGGCCGGAGCAGTCATTCTGCTTGTAGAGGCGAACGATCAGGCCGGCCTCTGCCGTGGAACCTGTGATCGACGGGCCGGAATTCGATGAAGGAGACGCGGGCGCCGAGCCGACCAGCGTGGGCGCCGCTGGCGCGCCCGCAGCTGTGTTGTCAACAACGAACTCGTCGGGCGCGCCAATGTTCGTCGCAGGACCGGCGGTCTGCACGCTTCCGCCATTGTCGATGAATGCCATCGTGACGCCGACCTCGTACCTGCCGTCAGCAAGGAGGAGGGTCGTCCCAATCGTCTTCGTCACCGACCAGTTCACGGCCGTTGCTGCCGCGGTCGCGGCGACGGGGAAGGCCGCGGGTGTCGACGCACTGAACGACGTCACTCGATTCGAGACGGAAGTATCGACGTTGTTGCCGCTGTTGGTCTTGTAGATCCCGATCGTGATGGAGCTGACTGAGGCGCAGCGCGGGCTCGGGGTGTCGTTCTGGCACGTGAACGTGCCGGCGAAGGTGATCGCCTGGCCGTTCTGCCGGACGACGGCGGAAGCGCCGAGATCGGTGTACGTGATGATCGCCGGGTCGAACTGGGTCGTCGCCGTCAGGCCGCTCGTTGCGCCCGTCGCGACAACGTCGTAGATGCCTTCGACGGTCGCATGCAGGACGAACGCGTAGACGACGCCGCCACTCCCATCGGACGAAGCAGAGCCGGTGTCGACGACCACGCCGTTCGGGTCAGTCGTCAGGAAATCGACGACTTCGTTGGCGCCGAAATCAATTCCCGTCACGGTTACCGTGTCGCCGTCCTGGTACACCCAGAGGTCGGTCTGGATCTCGGTGGCGGCAGCGAGAGCCGGCACGACCAGCGAGGCGAGCAGGAGCAGTGCCTGGATCGCGGCCAGGTATCGACCAGTGCGAGCGCGCATGTACGTGCCTCCCGGGGCCATGACCCGATTGGGTGTTCGCGCCGGCCGGGACAGATCGAAAGAGATGAGTGCGGGAAGTCCGTCCGGTCGCGAAGCGGAAACGCTATTGAGTTGGCCCCGGATGGTACTGCCCACCTATCGCAATGGAAGTACTTTCGCCAACTCATCGTGACAAAACGCACCGCCACATCCGCACCGGTCCAGCCGGGACCAACCCGCGCCGATCCGCTCCGCACAGGACGATCGTCCCGGGTCGTGCCACGCGCTCCCCGTGTTTCCCGGGATGATGGTTTCGGCGAACCGGCTCGGCTAGGATCATCGGGCCGCGGCGGGCGGCGGGCTGCGGTCAGCGGGCGAGCGAGTGGAGGCGCTGGGTTCGAACACGATGGCACCGCGCGACGTCTTCATCAGTCACAGCTCCGGCGACGCCGAGTCGGCGCGCGAGCTCCGGGCTGTGCTCGAAGCGGCCGGGTACACCTGCTGGATGGCGCCGGATGACATCGTCGGGACCAACACCTGGACCGAGCAGATCCTCGCCGCGATCGCCGAGAGCCAGGCAATGGTCGTGCTGGTGTCCTCCGCCTCGAACAAGTCGCCCCACGTGTCCCGCGAGGTCAACCTGGCCCTCGGGCGCAAGCGCGCGGTCCTGCCGATCCGGATCGAGGCCGTGGAGCCCGAGGGGCCGCTCGAATACCTGCTGTCGCTGGTCCAGCATCTCGATGCCTTCCCTCCGCCGATCTCGAACCACCGTGACCGGATCCTGAAGCGGCTCGAGCCGATCGTTCGAACGGCGGCCGACCGATCGACGGACACGACCCCGGTCGCGACCGCGCCCGCGCCCGCGCCCGCGCCCGTCGAGACGGTTCCGGATGAGACCGCCAGGGTCGAGTCGCCCACGCCCGGTTCCCTGCCGGAGCCGGAATCACTCGTGGAGCCAGCGCCGGCCCATGAGCGATTGCGCCCCACCGACATCGGTCCCGGGACAGTCGTCGGGGCGTTCATGATCGAGTCACAGCTCGGCGAGGGCGGGATGGCGACCGTCTATCGAGCCCGACAGGAGGAGCCGCGCCGCCTCGTCGCGCTGAAGGTGATCCGGGCGGACCACGCCGCGAATGCCGCCTACCGCCGGCGCTTCCTCGAGGAGAAGGAGACCCTCGCGGCGCTGGAGCATCCGGGCATCGTCCCGATCTACGCCGCGGGCGAGGCCGATGGCGTGCTCTACATCGCCATGCGGCTCGTCGACGGACCCGATCTCCAGGCGCGGATCAAGCGACAGGGCAAGCTCAGCATCCGGGAGACCGTGGCGATCCTCGAGCCGATCGCCGATGCCGTCGACTACGCCCACGCCATGGGCGTCGTCCATCGAGACCTCAAGCCATCGAACATCATCCTGGACCGCGATGGCCGCCCGTACCTCACCGACTTCGGGCTCGGGAAGCGGCTGGAGGTCGACACCGGCGTCAGCCTGCCCGGCATGGCCATCGGGACGCTCGACTTCATGGCCCCGGAGCAGTTTACCGGCGCGAGCGACCCGGACCTTGCGCCCGCGATCGACCTGTATGCCCTCGGCTGCGTCGTGTTCCAGTGCCTGACGGGCCAGCCACCGTTTGTTCGCGCCACCCCGGATCAGCTCATGTACGCGCATGCCCACGAGGTGCCGCCGTCGGTCCGGTCGCTGCGACCCGAGTACCCACCGGTCATTGACCAGATCTTCAACAAGGTCCTGGCCAAGGACCCGGCGGCGAGATTCGGCTCGGCGCGGGAATTCGTCGCCGCGCTGGATGCCGTGGCCGAGGCGAGCCAGGCGGGCCTCACCAGCCCCGTGGTGCCCACATCGCAGGCGACGCCGGCCGCGCAGGCCAGGCGCTGGTTCGGCGCGAACACGACGGTCGCGGTCGCGGGCGGCGCCGTCGCGCTGGTCCTCGCCGTCATCGTGCTCGCCGGATCCGTGTTCAACCGGCCCGGTCCGACGACGGCCCCCACGCAGGCCGCCGTCGTCACGGTTCCGCCGACCGTGACCCCTGCGCCAACGATCCCACCGCCGACACCGCCGCCCCCGACAGCCCCGCCGGCCTCCGGCCCCGGCACCTTCCCGAACGCGGCCGAGCAGCAGCTTTTGGACCTGCAGGAGCTGACGGACGTGGTCGTCTCCACCTGCACCCGCTTCGAGGATCGCTACGACACCGCCCTCGCGATGATCCAGTGCGATCCGCCAAACGTGGAGAAGTGGGATCGCGTCGTCTTCTTCGTCCTCTATCCCGACGCCTCCACGATGGCCACGGATTACGAAGGGATCATGTCGAACGCCGGCGTGGCGAAGACGACCACCGGCTGCTTCGATCTCGACCAGGCCAACAATGTCTGGAGCTTCCTCGACGAGGCCGGCAAGGCGGGGCCGCAGCAGGGCCTGCTGGGCTGCTATCCGCGGACGGAGGACACGGTCGACGGCGTCGAGTACGTCTGGACCTTCGACGACCTGAAGGTGATGGGCCTGTGGCTGTCGCCCGGCTACCAGGAGGGCCTCGACTACTACAACGACTGGGTGGTCGCGGTCAGGCCCTCGTAGCCTCCTCGAGCAGCCGCTCGAGATCCTCGGCGCCGACGCCCACCGGGATCGCTCTGAGGTTCGCCCGGACGCCGGTAAAGGCATCGACCGCCAGCGCGTCTGCCGCCCGCCCGGAGCCCTCCACCGCGACGACCGTGTGGCCGCGCTCGAGGCGCAGCGTCGCCTCCTCCATGGAGAGCCGCCCGCCGTTCAACACAATCGTCGGCGCATCGGCCCCGAGCTGATCGGCCGCCGCGAACAGCCATTCCATCTCGGTCCCGAACCGCTCGCCCGGCGTCAGCAGCACCGCCGTGTGATCCATCGCCGGATCGATTGGGTGCCCGGCAGCCGATCGCTCGTCGAGGGCGCCCGCGGGCGCGACGCCAACCAGCGGGAACGTCGCGCCGATCGCCGCATGCGCCTCGCCCATGAGGCGCATCACGCCGCTGTCCGTTCCGCCATCGACCACGGCGATCCCGAGGCGCTCGCAGGCGGAAGCGAGATTCGAGATGAACCCGCGCAGGGTCGCGAGGAGCTCGGGCTCGGTGAAGTCGGCGCCGCCGACGAGGATCAGCGCTCGCTTCGTCGGCGGCGCTCCAGCTCTCTCGGCGATCTCGCGCACCGCCGTCGCCAGTTCCGCCGGCGATTCGACACGTCGCAGCGGAGAGGAGCGTGACATCGGCTCGAGGATAGCCTCGGCGACTGAGCGGGCCGCCGGCACCCGCGTACCATGCGGCGGACCGGCGCGGGCCGGCAGGAGGGTCGCGGGAGGACGGGGTTCGTGCCCGACGAGGGGATCGACCTGCGCGGTCGCGCGTCCGTTCGCATCGGGCGGGCGGTCGACAACGACCTCGCACTGGACGACCTGCGCATCTCGCGCCACCACGCGGAGATCGCCGTCCTGCCGGATGGCGGCTTCGAGGTCCGCGACCTCGCCAGCTCCAACGGAACCTTCCTCAACGGGCAGCGCATCCGGACCGAGCGGCTGGAGCCCGGCGACTTCGTCGGCCTCGGCGGCCAGACGCTCCAGCTGCTTGACGGCCGCCTCCGGGTCGTCTCGGCCCGGAACACCGCCTGGTTCGGGGCGGTCGATCTCGTGGTCAGCATCGGCGACCGCCGGATCCTCGACGAGGTCGGGTTCGCGCTGGAGCCATCCAGCATGCTCGCGGTGGTGGGACCGTCCGGCTCGGGCAAGTCGACGCTCCTGAATGCCCTGACCGGGTTCCGTCCCGCGGAGAGCGGCCACGTCGTGTTCGACGGTCGGGATGTCTACGCCACGTTCCAGGACGTCCGAACACGCATGGGGCTGGTTCCCCAGGCTGACATCCTCCACACGCAGCTCACCGTTCGCCAGGCGCTCGGTTACGCCGCGGAGCTGCGCTTTCCCCGCGACGTTCCCAGCGCCACCCAGCGCGCCCGGGTCGACCAGGTCATGTCCGAGCTCAACCTCGAGGAGCGGGCGGATGTCCGCCTCGACCGCCTGTCCGGCGGCCAGCGGAAACGGGTCAGCGTGGGCTGCGAGCTCCTGACCGAGCCGGCCCTGCTGTTCCTTGACGAGCCAACCTCGGGCCTCGATCCGGGAAACGAGGAATCGCTGATGGAGGCGCTGCGCGACCTGGCTCGCGCGGGACGGACGGTCGTCGTCGTCACCCACTCCGTCCAGAGCCTCCACCTCGCCGATCGCCTGCTGGTGATGGCGCCCGGTGGCCGCCTCGCCTTCTACGGGCCGCCGTCCGAGGCGCTCCCCTACTTCGCGGGACTCGGAGCGGATGCGAGCGCCGGCTATGCGGGGATGTTCCAGGCGCTCGAGGAACGGCGCGACGTCGACTGGAAGGCGAGCTATCGCTCCAGCGCGGGGTACGCCCGCCTGGTCACGGAGCCCCTCGCGAGCGCCGACCTCGTCGCGATCCCCGTCCGGCCCAACATCGATCCGCCACCACCGCCGACGCCGGTGTTCCACCAGCTCGGCGTCCTGATCCGCCGCTACGTCGCCGTGATCAAGGCCGATCGCGGGTTCGCGCTCACCCTCGCCCTCCAGGCCCCGATCTTCGGGGTGCTGTTCTCGCTGATGTTCTTCTTCAACACGATGCTCACGGCGGAGGCGCTCAACGCCAGCCTCCTCGTCTGGCTGCTGGTCGTGGGTGCCACATGGCTCGGGACCTCCAACGCGATCCGGGAGATCGTCAAGGAGCTGCCGATCTATCACCGCGAGCGAGCGATCGGGCTGAGCGCCGGGGCCTACGTGATGTCGAAGGTCGCCGTCCTCGGGGTGATCACGGCGATCCAGGCCGTCGTGCTCGTCCCGCTCACGCTGCTCTACCAGACCCTGCCGCCCGCCAACTCGCCATCGCTCGCCGCGCTCCTGATCGCGTCCGGCGTGGATCCCGCGGTCGCCCAGATCAATTTCCCGTCGACCGGCGCGGTGTTCGCCTCGCAGACCGGCGAGCTCATCGTCGTGGCCATCGTGGTCGGGCTCGCCAGCATGGCGCTCGGGCTGCTGATCTCCGCGATCGCGGGCGGCGTCGATCGCGCCTCCACCCTGCTGCCGGTGATCCTCGTGACCCAGGTGATCGTGTCCGTGCCGCTCTTCACCGGGTCGGGCGTCGTGCTACAGACGCTGGGCTACGGCCTGAGCGCCCGGTGGGGCATGGCCGCAGCGGCGTCGACGATCGACCTGGCGGAGCTCCGGAAGCCCTACATCATCATGACGGAGACGGCCCGGAGCGGGCGGGTCATCGACGACCTCGGCCCGTACGACCAGCCCACCTGGCGCCACGACGCCGCCGTCTGGACCACGGACGTCGCCATCCTCTTCGCGCTGACCGCGGTCGGGCTCGTCGGCGCCTGGCTGGCACTCCGCTCGACGGACCCCGACCTGATGGAGGGTCGTCACAAGCGGCGGAGGCGGACGCCGACGCTGCTGGTCGCGCCACCGCACGCCAGCGGCAAGGTCGCCGCATGATGGCCACGCAATGACGGGACCGAGCGACCTCTTCCTGAGCCACAGCTCGGCTGACGCCGCGGCGGCCCGCGAGCTTCGGGTCGTGCTCGAAGCGGCCGGCTATGTCTGCTGGCTGGCGCCCGACGATGTCGTGGGCACCGATCCCTGGGCCCAGCAGATCCTTGCAGCCATCGATGGCTGCAAGGCGATGCTGGTCCTCGTTTCCGGGCACGCCAACGCGTCAACCCACGTGTCGCGCGAGGTCAGCCTCGCCAGCGGGCGAGGGCGTGCCGTCATTCCCATTCGCATCGAGGACGTGGTGCCACGCGGTTCGCTCGAGTACCACCTTGAGGGCCTTCAGCGGGTCGATGTCTTTCCCCCCCGATCGCCGCCCATCGCGACCAGCTGATCAAACGGCTCGCCAGGCTGGTTCTCCCGAGCTCAACGCCGGAGCTCGCCGCGGCCGGAGCCGCCGCCGCCGGGGCCGGAGCCGCCGCCGCCGTGGCCAGCCCGGCCCGGGGCATGACCAATCGGGCCGTGGATCAGCTGGTCGTCACGGGACGGACGACGGAGAGGGAGCCACCGTCCGCACCAGCGCCTGTTCAGCCGGACGTCGCGAGCGTGATTCCGAGCAGGCCCCGGTCGGTGCGTTGGCTGACGTTCACGACCAGCGGCGTGTCCCCGCGTTCGTCAGCCTCGTTGGACTCACCATCCTCGGCCTGGCGCTGATGAACGGCGGCCCGGCAGGGCCGTCGACACCGCCGGGATCGCAGGCTGCGGTCATCAGTGCGGCGCCGACCTCCGGGCCGACCGTCGGCCCGAGCGTGATCGCGACCCCGTTCGCGACCCTGACTGAAGGGTCGACGCCTTCGCTGCCGCCGAGCACCAGCCCGACGAACCCGCCCGCAGCGACCGCACGACCGACGCCGCGTCCAACGCCGCGTCCGACCCCCAGGCCCACCCCGCGCCCCACGCCGAAGGTGACCAACCCCCCGCCGACCCCGACCCCCGCGCCGGCGACCTCGCCAGCTCGGATCACCAACCACGCCAACGGCTCGACCCTGCGCGGCACCAGCGTGACGTTCGACTGGTCGGCGGCGAGCGGCCCGAACCCGGTCCGCTACTACAGCGTCTACGTGGGCTCGACGCCACCCGGCGACCCGTGCACGCCGGGCTCCTACTGCAAGGAGCCCGGAAGGGATGCGTTCGCGTCGACCAACATCGGCTCGGCCACCGGCCTCAGCCCATCGCAGACCTCGGCCACGATCACTGGTCTCCCGGCCAACGGGTCGACGATCTATGTCCGCCTGTTCACCAAGTACCAGCCCGAATCGGGCGTCCTGGCGTGGCGGGACTACACGTACACGTCTTCGCCCTGACGGCCACGCCGCAGGGTGACGGGTCGCCCAGGACTTACCTCAGCTGGAACGCTGCGGAGAGCGAGCTCCCGTCCCTGGTGACGATCGAGACGAGCCAGCACGTGCCCGGCTGCGACGGAGCGTCCCACTTGGCCATGTACTGGCCGCCGTCGAACTTGAGCGCGTTGCCCTTGCTGCCGAGGGCCGATGTCGTCGGCCCGACCGGGACCTGGGTCGCGCAGCTGACCTGGGTCTGTGCGAGGTCCGTCACGACATCGAGCGAGGTCAGCTCGCTCGTGCCTGAGAAGGCCTCGAACTTGAGGTTCGAGGTGGTGCCCGCCTTGACCAGGTTCACGCTCGTCGTCGAGATCGGGTTGCCGAAGCCACGCAGCGTCCACGGCAGGACGGAGTAGCTGAAGCTGCCCACCGCCTGGTTGCCCGCGGCGTCCGTCGCGATGCCGGTGATCGTGTGGGGGCCGACCAGGACCGAATAGCCGGCGACCTCGCAGGCGCTGAGCCCGGAGATCGAGTCCGTCGCCGTGCAGCCGGTTGGACCGGCCGGCACCGAGCCGAAGGCGTAGGCGCCGCCGGCGGCAAGAGCGCCACCCGTGAACGAAAGGTTCGCGGGCGACGTGAGGTCGACGTCGATGTTCATGACGGAGGTCGTGCTCGAGTTTCCGGCGATGTCGACCGCGGCGCCGGAATGCGCCTGATCAGCCCCCTCGCCGAAGCTCGACGGATCGGTGCATGACGCAAGACCTGAGCCGGAGGTGGCGTCGGCACAGCTGAAGGTGACCGTGGGGGCGGCGGTGGTGAGGTTCCACCAGCCGGTGTCGGACGCGTCGGGGGTGAGCGAGGCGCTGATCGTCGGCGCGGTCTGGTCGACCGCGAACGAGGCGGTGTCGGTCGAGTCGTTGTCGGCCGCATCGGTCACGGTGCACTCGATGTCGTGGTTCCCGTCGCCGATCACGAACTCGTCGCCCGCGGGATCGAGGGCTCCGACGTCCACGCCGCGATCCGTGCAGCTGAGCGCCGTCACCCCCACCGCATCGCCGGTCACGACGTTGACCGTCACGCCGGCCTCGCCGTCGTTCGACGCCGCGTTGTACCAGCCGGCGCCGTTGTCGGCTTCATCGGAGCCGATCCCGACGCCCGGGTTCAGCGTGTCCACGACGGAGACGACGAAGGTGTCCGTGTCGGTCAGGTCGCCCGAATCGGTGACGGAACAGGTCACGGTCGTGTCGCCGATCGGGAACACCGAGCCGGACGCGGGCAGGCAGGTTGGCGTGGGGTCGGGATCGTCCTCCGCGTCGTTCGCTGAGACCGAGTAGGTGATGGCCTTGCCCACGGGCGACGTGGCCTCCGCGACCATCAGCCCGAGCGGCACGGTGAGCTCCGGTGGCGTGTTCGAGGACGTCACGGTGATCGTGTCCAGGTCGCCACTGGTCGTGTAGAAGCTGTTGCCGACGAACGTCGTTCGAAGCTTGAACGTGCCGCCGGCCGCCGGAAGCACGAGGCTCGGGGAGCCGGTGACGAGGCCGGTCCCGAGGAGGGTCGCGCTCACGGGGCCGACGACCAGCGTCGTGTTCGCCGCGTCGTACAGCTCGAACGTGACGAGATTCGCGCCGAACAGGTTGGCGTCAGGCGAGAAGATGCCGGTCCCCACCGACAGGCCGCGATCCTGGTCCGCGATGGTCGCCGAGAGCGCGACCGACGTGCCCCCCATGCCGCTCGCGAGGCCGCTGTACGTCGTGGTGGTCGCTTCCGCGGCGACGGTCAGGCCGTTGAGGAGGACTTGCTGTCCCGCGGCAATCGTGTTCGTGAGCCCGATGTCGTAGACGCCCGGCGGGATGGTGACCGCGCCCGCGCGCCCGGCCTTCCAGGTCACCTGGAACGGGACGCTGCAGGTGCTCGGGCAACCGCCCGCGCTGGAGGTGAAGCTGAAGGAGGTCACGACCGTGCCCACGGTCGTGAAGGTGCTGCCGCCCGCGGGACGGAGCGAGAACGTCGCGGTGTGGCTCTGGGTCCCGGTCGAACAGTTCGAGACCCCATCGTTGACGCAGGTGTACGCGCCGCGCAGCACCACGAGGTCGCTGTAGGCGACCGTCGAGAGCGTCGGCGGGTTCAGGGAGAAGCCAAGGGTCGCGGCAGCGACGCTCGCCGGGACGATCAGCGCTCCGGCGAGCAGGACCGCCTGCAGCAGTGCCGCCATCCGCGCGAGGGTTCGACCGCGCATCCGACTGCGCCTCCTCAGCGATCGCCCGGTCGAGGATGCCGGGTCCTGCCCGCAGTGGGCCATGACGATCGCGCGGGCCCAATCACTCGAACGTACGCCGGGGTCCTCTGCGCGCGCGCACCATCGGGGACGGCGGGCGCGGCTCGTCGTGCAGTACCAGCCCGCGGCGACGACAGATGGCGGGTTCGGTCAGGAGCGAATGGTTCGGGGTGGTCCTGACGTGGTACTAGCGCCGACGCCGCGGCGGCCGGGTGCCCTGGCGGCGCCGGATGTTGGGGGTCACGGTCCGGTCCCACGTGGGCCGGTCCAGCATCCGCGCCGGCGAGCCACGATCCTCATCGTCGTGCTCGTCGCGGATTCCGGGCAGCCAGTCCGAGGCGGTCCCTTCCGCGTCGACGCTCGCCCCGTCCGGCTCCTCGCCGGCGGGCAGGACCGTGACCGACGAGACCTCGAAGGCGGATGGCGGGGGCCCTTCCGCGACGGCCGTGCCGCCACGGGAGCGCGAGCCGCTCTTGGACGGGGTGCGCTGGGCAGCCAGCTCGGCGGCCCGGGCGATGATCGCTGACTGGTCCTGGTCGAGGACGCGGAGACGGATCTGCTGGATCTCGTCGCGCAGTGCCGCGGCCCGCTCGAACTCGAGCTCCTTCGCCGCGGCGCGCATCTCCGCCTCCATCCGCTTGACCAGCTCCTCGACCTTCTTCGTATCGAGCTCGAGCAGCCGTGCGTCGCGGGCCTCTCGCTCCGAGGTGTAGACGATGGTTCCCTCGGCGACGCTCCGCAGCTGGTCGTTCAGGTCGCGGATGCCCTTCACGATCGTCGTGGGCTCGATCCCGTGCTCCAGGTTATAGGCCGTCTGAATGACGCGTCGACGATCCGTCTCGTCGATCGCCGCCCGCATCGAGTCGGTGATCCGGTCGGCGTACATCACGACCTCACCGCCGATGTTCCGCGCGGCCCGCCCGATCATCTGGATCAACGACCACGCGCTTCGGAGGAAGCCCTCCTTGTCCGCATCGAGGATCGCGACGAGCGTCACCTCTGGCAGGTCGATGCCCTCGCGGAGCAGGTTGATCCCGACGACGACGTCAAACACGCCGAGCCGCAGGTCGCGCAGGATCGCGACGCGCTCGAGGGTGTCCACCTCGGAGTGGAGGTACTGGACCTTGACCCCGAGCTCGCGCAGGTAGTCCGTCAGGTCCTCCGCCATCCGCTTGGTGAGCGTCGTGACGATCGCCCGCTCGCCGCGGTCCACCCGGACCTTGATCTCCTCCATGAGGTCGTCCACCTGGCCCTCGGTGGGGCGGACGCTGATCGGCGGATCCACGATGCCGGTCGGCCGGACGAGCTGCTCCGCGATGCGGTCGGCCTTCTCCAGCTCGTACGGCCCGGGTGTCGCGGACATGTAGACGGTCTGCCCGACCGTGTTCTGGAACTCCTCGAAGGTGAGCGGCCGGTTGTCCAGCGCCGACGGCAGTCGGAACCCGAAGTCGACCAGGATCTCCTTGCGGGTCCGGTCGTTCTTGTACATGCCGACGACCTGCGGGATCGTCATGTGGGACTCGTCGACCACGAGCAGGAAGTCCGGCGGGAAATAGTCGAGGAGCGTCCACGGGCGGCTACCCGGCTCACGCCGGCTCAGGTGGCGGGAGTAGTTCTCCACCCCCGAGCAGAAGCCCAGCTCGCGCAGCATCTCGAGATCGAACGTGGTGCGCTGCCGGAGCCGCGCGCCCTCGAGGTCGCGACCCTCGGCCTCCAGCTGGCCGACCCGCTCCTCCATCTCGATCTCGATGTCGACGACCGCGGCCTTGAGCTTGTCCGCCGGGGTCACGTAGTGGGTCGCGGGATAGACGTTGACGTCCTTGCGCTCCGCGAGGAGCTCGCCGGTCAGCGGGTCGATCTCGGTGATCCGCTCCACCTCGTCCCCGAAGAACTCCACCCGGACGATCCGCTCCTCGCTCGCGGGCCGGAACTCGAGGGTGTCGCCCCGGACCCGGAACCGCGCGCGCGAGAGATCGGCGTCATTGCGCTGGTACTGGAGGTCCACGAGGTGGCGCAGGACCGCGTCGCGGCGATAGGAGCCGCCGGTCCGCAGCCGGAGGACCGTCGCGCCGTAGTCGACCGGCGCGCCGATGCCGTAGATGCAGCTGACGCTCGCCACCACGATGACGTCGCGCCGCTCGAACAGGGCGTGGGTCGCCGCGTGGCGGAGCCGGTCGATCTCATCGTTCCGGCTCGAGTCCTTCTCGATGTAGGTGTCGGACCGGGGCAGGTAGGCCTCGGGCTGGTAGTAGTCGAAGTAGCTGACGAAGTACTCCACCGCGTTGTCGGGGAAGAAGTCCCGGAACTCCGCGTAGAGCTGGGCGGCGAGGGTCTTGTTGTGGGCGAGGACCAGCGTCGGGCGCTTGGCGGCCTCGATCACCTTGGCGATCGTCAGGGTCTTGCCCGTCCCGGTGGCGCCGAGCAACACCTGATGGTTCAGGTTCCTGGTGAGCCCATCGGTCAGGCGCTCGATGGCCTGTGGCTGGTCGCCCGTGGGCTCGAACGGGGCAACGAATTTGAAGTCCGGCACGATCGGAATCGTACCATCCCGGACCTGAAATCGAACACGTGTTCCATCGGCTTCCAGGGCCTCGCGGAAGGTCTCCCCGGACCGATGCCGGTGCGTTTTGGTACCACCCGCCCATATCGACCCCCGGACCCTCGTCATGAGACTGACCGAGGTCACCAGACCATGACCGAGCGGGCCGCAATGCCCGCCGACGTCCCACCCAGCCCCCATCGACATCCACACCCGGGAGGCCCGCGCGAACCCTATGGAGATGGAGTACAAGGACAGCAACCGCCGGGGCAAGTTCGTGATCATCGTGGGCGTGGTGCTCGCGGTGGTTGCTGGCGGCGCCGCCTTCTACCTCATCAACCAGGCGCAGCAGGACGCCGGCGAGGGCCCAGCCCAGAAGGTTGCCGTGGTGGTCGCCGCCCAGGCGATCCCTGCTCGCACCCCGATCAATCCCGGCGCGGTGATCCTGCGGGAGATCCCGCTCGATGCCGCCACGCAGGTGGGAATCATCACGGACCCCGTCGACCTCACGGGCAAGGTGCTCGCCGTTCCGGTGGCCATCGGCCAGCCGATCTACGCCAACATGATCGCCTCGGCCTCCGGGCAGTCCGGCTTCTCGATCCTGGGGCCCGATGAGACCGTGGCGCCCGACTCTGAAGCCTGGCGCGCGATCTCGATCGCGATCCCGGATGACCGCGCAGTCGCGGGCCTCCTCGTCGCCGGCCAGACGATCGACATCTTCATGACGGCCACGATGAGCGTGCCGATCACGACCGAGCCCGTCGGGGTCTACTACACCGAGATGGCCACGAAGATCACCTACCAGGACATGGTGATCCTGGGTCGAGCCGGCTCGCAGTACATCCTCAAGACGTCCCTCGCGGTCGCCGAGGAGATCAACCACATGCTCGCTACCGGCACGGTGTCCTTCAGCGCCGCGCTTCGCCCGGACCAGGACGTCCGCTTCGTCGACGTTCGCAACCTCGGCGCGACCACGAACCGCATCATCCAGAAGTACGGCCTGCCCTTCCCCGCGGTCTACCCGGCGGCGTCCGCCACGATCCCCCCGAACCCGCCCCTCGCAACGCCCACTCCCCCGCCGACGCCCGCCCCCACCGCCGACCCCGCAGCCTCCCCGGCCCCCTCCGCCGCTCCGTAGCGGTCGGCCGCCCGGCTCGCACCGCGCTCGGTCCAGCATCGCGTGGTGATTTGCGCACGACCGTGCGCGAACGGAACCAGGAATCGGACCGTTGGGGCTCTGACGCCTTTCGGCGCTCTTGTCCGGCGCCAGTCCCGTCACCATTTGTCACTGCCGTGCGCACCGCGAACGACATTGCTGGTCCAGGACTCCTCGCGTAGCCGCCGTCCGCGTGGATCGAGCAAACGTTCGTCCGGCTCGCGCATGGCGGTGCGCATAAGCCCGACGTAACCGGGCAATCGGATGATGCCGGGGTGCCTGCTCCGGTCCGTTTGCTGGACCACGCCGATCGAGGAACGACGCGCTCGCTCCGCACGGCCGGCGAAGAGTTCCATCACCGACGCGTTGAACTTGGACTTAGCCAGGACGCAGTTGCGTCAGCCGCCCGAATGTCCCGGAACCACTACCGGGCCATCGAAGGCGGTCTGGCGATGAACGTTCCGTTGGGCGAGGTGAGCCGTGTCGCGGTTGTGCTCGGCCTATCCGCGAGCTTTCGCCTTTACCCGGGTGGACCGCCGCTGCGAGATCGAGCCCACGCCGGCCGGCTCCGTCGATTCGCGAACTGGGTCCGCCCACCGCTCACGATTCAGTTTGAGGTACCGCTGCCCAGCCGAGGCGACGTTCTCGAGCGCCGGGCATGGGACGCGATGATCTCGGGGGCCGGGGTCCGGACCGCGATCGAGCTGGAGATGCGCCTTCGCGACATCCAGGGGATGCGTCAGCGCTTTGCGCTGACGCGGCGGGACGATCCAACAAACTTTTTCATCCTGCTGGTCGCGGACACCCGCAATAACCGGCGTGTCGTCGCCGAATACGCGGAGCTCCTGGCCGACCTGCCCCGGCTGCGGCCCACCGCCGTCAGGGCATTGCTCGAGGCTGGCCGGCATCCGGGGACGGGGCTATTGCTGGTCTAGCCGAGGTCCGCGCCCACGTCGGGCCGGCGCCTATCGGGGGCAAGGAATGCCTCGTTCCCCACGCAGCTCAGGCGTCCAGCACCGCTTCGGGGACGGCGGCGATCCATGCGGCAGCGACCCGGCGGCGAACGTCCGCAATCGTGCCGGTCGTGTCGATGAGGCGGGTGGCGTGGCGGCGGAGGCGGGCCGCCAGGCCTGATTGCGCGGCGATTCGCGCTTCCGCATCGGCGCGGGACAGGGCGCTGCCGCCGGAACGTGCGAGGACTCGCTCCAGCTGGGTCCCGGGCGCGCAGGTGATGAGCCAGACCTCGTCGCAGAGCTCGGAGAGGCCGCCCTCGACCAGCTTGATTGCCTCGACGACCACTGCGACGGCGCCGGCGCGCTCCGCCTCCAGCATTCGAGCGAGGATGACCGGGCGAACCGCCGGATGGACGATCGACTCGAGACGCGCGAGCGCATCGGGGTCGCCGAAGACGATCGGGCCGAGGGCGCGGCGATCGAGCGAGCCGTCGTCGCGAACGAGGTACTGCCCGAACGTCGCAACGATCTCCGCCAGCGCCGGGGTTCCCGGCTCCGTGACCTCACGGGCGGCCGCATCGGCATCGACCACCACGGCCCCGAGCTCACCGAGCCACGCCGCAACCGTCGACTTGCCGCAGCCGATCGGACCCGTGAGCCCGATTCGAACCGTTTGCCGCGGCTCGGCCTGCGCTGCAGCTTCACCAGACGCACCCGATCCAGGAGCGATCCCGGAAGGGTTGGGTGGCGCCGCGGGCTCGGGCGCGTCCGTCACGGCGCCCGCTCCTCGAGCGCCAGCCAGGCGTCCTCGGCGGCGGCGAGGGCGGTTTCGACGTCGGCGAGCTCGCTGGAAGCCCGGCGCAGCTCGATGAAATTCGCCTGCACCGATGGGTTGGAGAGCTCCAGCTCGAGGTGGTTCTTGCGCAACCCGAGCCGCGTCAGGTCCGCGTCGACGGCCTCGCGCTGGCGCCGGTACGCGTCCTTCGACAGCTTCGCCACCTTCAGGCGGGGCGCGGCGCCGTTGCCGTTCGCGGAGCCAGGCCCCATGACGCCGCCTGCCGCGGCGCCGCCGTTGCGTCCGTCGTCGTCGACGTCGCTCGCAGCGCCGTGCTTGCCCGTCCCACCGGCGCCGTGGCCGGAGCCGGTCACGGAATCGGGCGCGCGGCCAGCAGGCGCCCCAGGCGCGCGAGACACATTCGCGGCACCCGAACCGGACGAACTCGACCTGGACGCAACGGACCCCGATGCACTGGAGCCGGACGCCGCATCCCAGGCTCGCGCCGCGCGCTGGGCATCGACGGGTCGGAGCCGCCGCGCCTCCTGCTCGAGCGCCCCGGCGACGGTCCAGCCGTCCGACACTGCCGAGCGCCACGCTCGATAGCCGCCATCGAACGGCGCCACCTGCCCGTCATCGACGACCCACAGCCGCTCGCAGACCGTGTCGAGAAAGCGCCGGTCGTGCGAGACCACCAGCATCGTCGCCGGCGTCTCGAGCAGGAACGACTCGATCGCCTCACGGGCAACCACGTCGAGGTGGTTCGTCGGCTCGTCGAGGAGATAGACGTTCGAGGGCATGACGCCCAGCAGCGCGAGCTCCAGCCGCGAGCGCTCGCCACCCGAGAGCAGGCGCACCTCCTTCATCACGTCGTCGCCCCGGAAGAGGAAGCGCGCGAGGTAGCCGCGGGCCTCGCCCGGCGTCACCGGGATCGACTCCAGCAGGGCATCGAGGACCGTGGACCCCGGGAAGGCCGCCGCCCGCAGCTGGGCGAGGTACCCGAGCTGGACGCCATTCCCGAACGCGATCGAGCCATCGAGGGGCGGCAGGTCACCCGCGATCGTCCGGAGGAGCGTCGTCTTGCCCGCGCCGTTGGGGCCCACGATCCCGATCCGATCGCCGCGCCGCGCGGCCAGGAACGGCGCCGTCGCGACCCGCTTGGCCGGGAGGTAGCCGACGACGAGGTCATCGACCCGGACGACGATCTCTCCGGATCGCACCGGGCCCGCGCCGACGAGGCCCTTGGTCGGGAGCTTCAGCTTCCGCTGGGCCTTCGGCGCCTCGCTGCGCTCTGCGAGCAGCCGCTCCAGCCGAGCCTCGTGCTCGTGCATCTTCGCGAACTTCCGGTGGGTGCGGAAGGTCTGGACCAGCTCGCGCTCCCGCGCGATCTGCTGCTCCTGCGTATCGGCGGACTTCACCGCCAGCGCATCGCGCTCTTCGCGCTGCCGGTGATACGAGCTGTAGTCGCCGCGGAAGGCGGTGAGCTTCCGGTCGCGCAGCTCCCAGATGCGGTTCACGGCCGCGTCCAGGAACGCTCGGTCGTGGGAGGCGACGAGGAGCGAGCCCGATCGGCGGCGGAGGTGATCCTCCAGCCACTCCAGGGCGCCGAGATCCAGGTGGTTCGTCGGCTCGTCGAGGAACAGCAGGTCCGGCACGGCGATGACGAGCCGGGCGAGCGTCGCCCGCGTCTGCTCGCCGCCGGACAGCGAGGACGGCGGCCGGGTCATATCCGCAACCGAGAAGCCGAGCCCGCCGAGGGCCTCGTCGACGCGCTGGTCCAGGGTGTAGCCACCGAGCGTCTCGAAGCGATGCTGGAGGACCGCGTACTCCGGCTCGGCGGCGCGATGGGCGTGCTCCAGCGCCTCGAGCTGGACGGCCATGGCTTCCAGGTCGGCGCCACCGTGGCGAACCGCCGTTCGCAGGTCCGGGGACGCCATGAACCGCTCGTCGAGGTGCGCCTCCTGGGCGAGCATCCCGATCGTGAGGTCGCGCTTCCGGGATACTCGCCCCTCGTCGGGTTCGTCGACGCCCGCCGCGATCCGCAGGAGCGTCGTCTTGCCGGCCCCGTTCGGCCCGACCAGCCCGATGCGATCGCCCATGGCAATCGCGGCGTCGATTCGATCGAGGATGACGAACGTCCCGACCTCGCGGTGGACCCCCTCCAGCCGAAGGATCGACATCAGCCGCCGTCCTCGGACCCGGCGGGGCTCGCAGGCTCCGCATCCGGCGTCGCTGCGCCTCTCGCCGCCGCCCGACGGGTCGCGGCCGCCCGGCGAGTCCGCTCGGCCCGGCTCACGCCGGCCGCACGAACCGTGGAGCCTGTCGGCGTGCCAAGCGAGCCATCACCACCCAGCTCCGTCCATCGCGGCCCGCGCCGGAGTGCCGGACCCTCCCCGTCCGCGGCGCCGGCGTCCGTGCCGGCGTCCTTCGCCCGAAGACCCGGCCGCGGCTCCATTCCCCGCAGGATCGCGGCCGCGCCCGGCTTGTCGCTCGCGGGCAGCCGCTGGCACCAAGAGCAGAAGTGGGTCGCGCGGCCACCGACGACGATCCGCCGCACCGGCCGGCCACAGCGGCGACACGGCTCGCCGCCCCGCTGGTAGACCTGCAGCCGCTCCTGCATCGTGCCGTCGCCATCCGGGGCGGTGTAGTCATCGACGGACGACCCGCGGCGCTCGACGGCCTCGGCGAGGATGCGGCGGACCTCGCGGTACAGCCGGCCGTGGTCGCCTGGCCGCAGCGACTGGGCCGTCCGGAGCGGATGGAGCTTCGCGGCCCACAACGCCTCGTCGGCGTAGATGTTTCCGACCCCGGCGAGGAACGACTGGTCCAGCAGCACCGGCTTGAGCCGGCCCTTCCGGGCCTTCAAGCGCTTGGTGAATGCCCGCGAGGTGAATCCGGGATCCAGCGGCTCCGGCCCGAAGCCCTTGAACGTCTTCGAGCCGCCGAGCTCGCCCCGAAGGTCCCCGTCGATCGGGTCGCGCCGCGCGACGCCCACGCGGCCGAACTTGCGGATGTCCCGGAACCGCAGCTCGCGCCCGTCCTCGAACTGGAACGCCAACCGGACGTAGGGATCGTCGGGCCGTACGGCCCGGAGAACAAAGAGCTGGCCGGTCATCTTGAGGTGGATCGTGATCGCGGCGCCATCGTCCGGGAGCTGCCGGCCGGCCTCGTCGCGGCCGCCGTCGAGGTCCAGGACGACCAGCTTCGCGCGCCGCGACGTTCCCACGATCGTGCGACCGACGACGGCCGCCGCGAACGCCTCGGGAGCCTGCGACCGCAGCGTCCGAAGCCACGCCACGCGGACGCCCGTGATCCGGGCGCCGACCACCAGCCCGCGAAGATCGCGGGCGACGGTCTCGACCTCGGGCAGCTCCGGCATCGCCTCAGGACCCCGCCGGTACCTCGATCGGAGGCTCGTCGGCCTCCGCGAGGATGGCGTCGCGGCGCGTCACCGGCGTCATGGACTCCCAGTCGGTGCCGACCTTGACATCGACCGTCAGCGGCACGTCGAGCGGCAGCGCTCCCTCCATGACCTCGCGCAGGAGCGGAATTAGGCGGTCGACCTCGTCCTTGGGGACCTCCAGGAGGAGCTCGTCGTGGACCTGGAGGAGCATCCGCGCCCGGAAGCCCTCGTCGGCAAGGCGCGATTCCAGCCGGATCATCGCGATCTTGACGATGTCCGCGGCGGTGCCCTGGATCGGCATGTTGATCGCCATCCGCTCCCCTGCTCCGCGGAGGGCGCCGTTGGCAGCGTGGAGCTCTGGGATGTGGCGCTTCCGACCCAGCAGCGTGGTGACGAAGCCCTGGCGCCGCGCCGTCTCCTTGATATGGAGCATGTAGTAGCTGATCCCCGAGTACGCGGCGAAGTAGGAGTTGATGAACTCCTGGGCCTCCTGGCGGCTGATCCCGGCCCGGGACGACAGCCCGAAGTCGCTCATCCCGTACGCGAGCCCGAAGTTGACCATCTTGGCCATCGACCGCTGGTCCGCCGTGATCTCGTCCGGTGGGAGATGGAGCACGCGCGCGGCCGTCGCCCGATGGATGTCCTCCTGCCGGGCGAACGCCTCCTTGAGGTGCTCGTCGCCGGAGACGTGGGCGATGATCCGCAGCTCGATCTGGGAGTAGTCCGCCGCGACCAGCACGTGGTCGTCCGCGCCAGCGACGAAGGCTCGCCGGATCCGGCGCCCGAGCGGCGTGCGGATCGGGATGTTCTGGAGGTTCGGGTCGGAGGAGGAGAGCCGGCCCGTAGCCGCGACCGCCTGGTGGAACGTCGTGTGGAGGCGGCCGTCATCCGCGATCAGCGTCGGCAGCGCCTCGACGTAGGTCGAGCGCAACTTCGTGTAGATCCGCCAGTCGAGGATCGGCTGGACGACGGGATGGACCCCGGCGAGCTCCTCCAGCACCGAGGCGTCCGTGGAGTAGCCCGTCTTCGTCCGCTTGCCCTTCGGAAGCTTCAGCTCCTCGAACAGGATGTCCCCGAGCTGCTTCGGCGAGCCGATCGTGAACTGGTGGCCGACCGCGGCGTAGATGTCCTCCTGGAGCCGAGTGATCTCGCCTCCGAACTCGCGATCGAGGACGGCGAGCCCTTCGAGGTCCACTGCGACCCCGCGGGCCTCCATTCGGGCGAGGACCGGCACGAGCGGCAGCTCGATCTCGCGATACAGGCGTTCGAGGCCCTGCTCCTGCAGCGACCGCTCCAGGCCGTCGCGGACCGCGAGCGCCGAGAGCGCCTCGAGCCCGGCGCGATGGACCGGCTCCAGCTCCTTCGGCGGCGGCAGGACGAGGTCGAGGCGCTCGGCGACCACGTCCGCGATCGACTGTGACCGAAGGGCGGCGTTCAGGATGTACGCCGCGATCTGGGTGTCGAACTCCACGGTGGTCGTGGGCGCGGCCGGATCGGCGGCGGCCCGCGCCACGAGGATCGGCTTCGCCTCGTGGGCCACGATCGGCAGGTCCCGCGACTCCACGAGCTTCCGCAGCGCCTCGGCTGCGTCATGGCCAAATCCCGCGACCACTCGCCCGTCCGCACCGGCGACCGCGAAGGCCTGTGCCGAGCCTCGCCGGGGCCGCGGATCGTCGAACACGATCGATGCCCCCACCGAGGTCTGCTCGGCGAGCCAGGGGAGCAGCGCGGCGACGTCGTCCGCCTCGACCAGCTCGATCCGCCCCGGATCCGCGATCGTCGCTGCGAGGGCGGAGGCGAGATCGTCGAATCTCGCTCCCGTGCCCGTCGCCTCCCGGTCGGTGCCCCCATTTGTCGCGACTGGGCCGTCTGGTCCCGGCTCCGCGCCGCTCCGCGCCGTGCGCGACACCGTGTCGAAGTCGAGCGAGAGCTGCAGCCCCTCGCCACCCAGCGAGCCCGCGCGGATCGGGCGTCCCGAGCCCCAACCGGCCGGCCGCTCCGTCCCGACCCGGGCTGCCCCGACGCTACCGCTCGTGGCGACCTCCCGCAGCGCCTGGACCTTCTCGACCGCGCTCTCGCCGGTCATCGCCGGCAGGCGCTCGATCAGGGTCCGGAACTCGTACTCGCGGAAGAGGCGGATCACGGTGTCGCGGTCGTAGTCCGCGAGCCGCGCGGCGTCCAGATCGAGCGTCACGGGAACGTCGCGGACGATGGTCGTCAGGGCCTTGCCCCGGTCGACCGCCTCGCGATGCTCGCGAAGCTTTTCGCGGAGCTTCTCCGGCCTGACCTCCTCGAGCCGTTCGTAGAGCGAGTCCAGGCTGCCGTACTGGTTGATCAGCTTCGCGGCCGTCTTCTCGCCCACGCCGGGGACGCCAGGGATGTTGTCGGTGGGATCTCCCTTGAGGGCCTTGTAGTCGATCATCTGGTCCGGCCGCAGCTGGTACCGCTCCCAGATCCGCGCAGGGTCATAGATGATTGTGTTCTCGACGCCCGATCTCGTGGTCATGAGCCGCGTTCGGTCGGTGACGAGCTGGAGCATGTCGAGGTCGACCGTCACGATCGTCGTCTCGACGTCCCTGCCCTCCGCCTGGAGCGTCAGCGCCCCGATCACGTCGTCCGCCTCGAAGCCCTGCTGCTCGTAGACCGGGATCCGGAGTGCCTTGACCACCTCGCGGACCTTCGGGAACTGGTTCGCGAGGTCGTCCGGCATGCGCGTCCGGGTGGCCTTGTACTCGGCGTACTGCTCGTGCCGGAACGTGGGCCCTGCGAGGTCGAATGCGACGGCCACGTAGTCCGGCTTCA
>DATLDP010000053.1:0-26504 GCA_035525825.1 Candidatus Limnocylindria bacterium | reverse complement strand
GTCACCGTGACCGCGCGTCGCGGTCGCCTGGGCGAGCTGCTCGACGAGCATCTGGTCATGCGTCGGGCGGGCGATGCGCCGGATCACTCCGACCGGCACCGGGAACTCCGGCCAGTAGATGTGGGCGAGCATGAACGCGATGAGCGGGTCGGTCTCGTCGTGGACGAGGATGTCTGCCTCGGTGACGCCGTTCTCGCCAATCGTGACGACCTCGGGCTGGTGGCCCGCGAGCCGGATGCCCTTGTTTTTGTCCTTGCCGAAGTTCATCGGCTTGCCGTGCTCGAGCGCGATGGTCCGGTCCTCGCGGACCTCGCGGTCGGTGAACTCGCGGTGCGCGCCGTCGTTGAAGATGTTGCAGTTCTGGAGGACCTCGACGAACGCGGCGCCGTGATGCCGGCCGGCCTGATCGAGCGTTCGCTGCATGTGCTCGGTGAAGGTGTCGACGGATCGGGCGATGAACGTCGCCTCGGCGGCGAGCGCGATCGCAAGCGGGCTGACCGGGAAGTCGACCGTGCCGTACGGCGACGACTTCGTGACCTTGCCGAGCTCTGACGTCGGGCTCGCCTGGCCCTTCGTGAGCCCGTAGATCCGGTTGTTGAACATCACGATCCGGACGTCGACGTTGCGCCGGAGCGAGTGGATCAGGTGATTGCCGCCGATCGACAGCGCGTCGCCGTCACCCGTGATCACCCAGACCATCAGGTCCGGCCGCGCGGCCTTGAGGCCGGTCGCGATCGCCGGGGCTCGGCCGTGGATGGTGTGGAAGCCGTAGGTGTTCATGTAGTACGGGAGCCGGCCGGAGCAGCCGATGCCCGAGATGAAGACGATGTTCTCCTTCGGGTAGCCGAAGTCGGGCATCACCTTCTGGGTCTGGGCGAGGATCGAATAGTCGCCGCAGCCCGGGCACCAGCGGACCTCCTGGTCGGACACGAAGTCCTTCCGGGTCAGCACGGGCAGCTCCGCGGCACCCTCGAGCGCGCGGGTCGCACCGCCGCCGTCCGCGACGGGACTCGTGCTGCCGGTCGTGCCGTTTGCGCCGTTCGTGACCGTCATGCCGCACCCGCCTTGATCGCGCCGAGGATCCGCTCGGCCTCGGCCTCGAGCTCCGCGATCCGGAACGGCTTGCCCCGGACCTTGTTGTAGCCCTCCGCGTCGATCAGGTACCTGGCCCGGATCAGCATCAGGAGCTGGCCGAGGTTGACCTCGGGGATGAGGACCTTGCGGTACGAGCGCAGGACCGCCTCGGTGTTGGCCGGGAAGGGGTTCAGGTATCGGATCTGGGCATGGGCGATCGACGCGCCCTTCGCCTGGAGCCGCTCGACCGCGCTCCGGATCGCCCCGTAGGTGGAGCCCCAGCCGAGGACGAGCAGGTCGCCATCGAGGGGTCCGTGGACCTCGAGCGGCGGGATGTCGTTGGCGATTCCGGCGATCTTGGCCTGGCGGAGCAGCTGCATCTTGTGGTGGTTGTCCGGGTCATAGCTGACGTTGCCCAGGATGTCGTTCTTCTCGAGGCCGCCGATGCGGTGCTCGAGGCCCGGCGTGCCCGGAACCGCCCACGGCCGCGCCAGCGTGGTCTCGTCGCGGAGATACGGGTAGAACCCATCGCGCTCGGTCCGGTTCGGGATGGCGATCGAGGGCATGTCGGCGACGTCCGGGATGTGCCAAGGCTCGGCGCCGCTCGCGAGGAAGGCATCGGACATGTAGACGACGGGGGTCATGTACTTGAGCGCGATCCGCCACGCCTCGATGGACATCTCGAAGCACTCGCCGGGCGTCGCCGGCGCGATGACCGCCACGGGCGAGTCCGAGTTTCGCCCGAACAGCACCTGGAGCAGGTCCGCCTGCTCGGTCTTGGTGGGCATGCCCGTCGACGGACCGGCGCGCTGGACGTCCACGACGACGAGTGGCAGCTCGACCATGACGGCAAGCCCCAGGGCTTCCTGCTTCAGCGCGATGCCCGGCCCGGACGAAGCGGTCATCCCCATGGCCCCGCCGTAGCTCGCACCGATCGCGGCACCGATGGCTGCGATCTCGTCCTCGGCCTGGAACGTCTTGACGCCGAAGTTCTTGTAGCCCGCGAGCTGGTGGAGGATGTCCGAGGCCGGGGTAATCGGGTACGAGCCGTAGAACAGGCTCCGGCCGGCGAGCTGCGAGGCCGCCACGAACCCGAGGGCGGTCGCCTCGTTGCCGGTGATGTTCCGGTAGTTGCCGGGCGCGAGCTTGGCCGGCGGGACGATGTAGCGCTCATGGAAGATCTCGGTCGTCTCGCCGAAGTTGTAGCCCGCGTTCAGCGCCCGCTTGTTGCCCTCCGCGATCTCCGGGCGCTTCGAGAACTTGTCGTCGATCCACGCCAGCGTGGCCGCACGATCACGCTCGTAGAGCCAGAACATCAGGCCGAGCGCGAAGAAGTTCTTCGTCAGGTCGACCTGCTTGTTCGTCAGGCCGAGGCCCTCGAGGGCTCGGCTGTTGAGCGTCGAGATGGGGACGCTGAAGACGTTCCACTGCTTCAGGGAGCCGTCACTCAGCGGGTTGGCGGCATACGCCACCTTCGCCAGGTTCTGCGGGGTGAACGCGTCCTCGTTGACGATCAGGGCGCCGCCGGCGGGCAGCTCGCCCAGGTTCGCCTTGAGGGCCGCCGGATTCATCGCGACGAGCACGTCCGGCGCGTCGCCCGGGGTGTGGATCTCGCTGCTCGAGAAGCTAAGCTGGAAGCCGGAGACTCCCGGGAGGGAGCCGGCAGGAGCGCGGATCTCCGCGGGATAGTCGGGGAAGGTGCTGATGTCGTTGCCGAAGGCTGCGGCGTTCCGGGTGAACTGGGTGCCCGTGAGCTGCATGCCGTCGCCGGAGTCGCCGGCGAACCGGATCGTGACCCGATCGAGCTGCTTCTCGGTGGGCGCCGCGCGCGGCGGGGCCTCGGTCGTCATGGGTTGGTGATCCCCCGGGCTCGAGATGCGGTCATGCGCCTTCCGTGGCGTCCATCAGCTGATGGGGCCGCGGCGGCAGGTTGAGGAGCTCCTCCGGGAACGCTTCGGCGAGGTACTTGAGGACGTCGACCGGCCGAACCACGCCCACGAGCACGGTTGCGTCGTCGACGAGCGGCACGTTCCGGTAGCGCCCCGTCTGCATCAGCTCGATGGCGCGCCGCAGCGGCTCGTCGAGGTGGAGGGTGTTCGGGTGATCGACCATGAAGCCATCGACCGGCTGCGCGAGGTCGACGTCGGGGCCGACGAGCTTCGCGAAGATGTCGCGCTCCGTGAGGACGCCCTGGAGGTGGCCGGCCTCGTCGGTCACGAAGACCGAATCGGCGGTGCCAGTCTCGCGGATGAGCTCGAGGCAGGCCTGGAGCGAGGTGCCCGGCCGGACCGCCACAGGATCCCGGCGCGTCAGGACCTTGAGCTTCTCGTCGATGAGGCTGGGGACGCGCGAGGCGACAGCGCGCTCGGTGAGTTCAGTCACGCCGAAAGTGTAGTGCCTGACGCTCGAATCACGGCCCGGGCAAACGGCCGGGTCGCCTCGACTAGGGGGTCATCCCGGCGCGACCGGCGGCGAGCGCAGCCTTCGCGCCTTCGTTCACGAACGAGATGTCCGCGCCGAGTCCGACGAACGTGAACCCCTGCTCCAGGTGCGGCGCGAAGGACGCGTGGTCGTAGAGCAGGATGCCGGCGGCCTTGCCGTGGGCGCGGCACGCGGCCACGACCTTCCGAAGCGCGGCCCGGTAGACGTCCGAGCCGAACTGGCCCGGGACGCCGAGGGAGTGCGACAGGTCCGCGGGACCCACGAACAGCACGTCGACGCCGTCCGTGGCCGCGATCTCCTCGGCGGCCGCGAGGGCCGGTGGCGTCTCGATCTGGACGATCCCGACGATGTCGTCGTTGAGGGCCGCCACGCCGGCGTGATTCACCGTTCCCAGCCGGGCGCCGCGGGTCAGGAGGGCGACACCGCGCTGGCCTCCCGGCGGGTAGCGCAGGAACGTCACCGCCTCGCGGACCTCCTCGACCGTGTCCAGGCGCGGCACGACGATCCCGGCAGCGCCCATGTCGAGCGCCCGACCGATCCGAAGCCGCTCGCCGGACTGCGGCCGAACGAGGGCCACGGAGCCGCTGACCTCGATCGCATTGAGGTGCGCGAGCAGCTCGGCCTCGCTCGTGTTGCCGTGCTCGAGGTCGACGACGATCCAGTCGAAGCCGGCGCGGCCGACGAGCTCCGCCGAGCCCGGCGAGCCGAGGCTCGCCCACGCGCCGAAGAGGGTCTCGCCGGAGAGGATCCGCCGGCGCAGGACCGCGCCGGGCCAGGAGGCGTCTAGGGTGATCACGTCCGTATGATGCCGGGATGACCGAGGCAACGTCGGCGCTCCGCGACCTCTGGCCCCTGTACGACCTCCGCCTGGCCACCGGCGACCTCGTGCTCCGCTATCCCACGGAGGCCGAACTGCCCGCATTTGCGGCGATTGTCGAGGCCGGCATCCATCCACCCGACGAGATGCCGTTCGGCATTGCCTGGACGGACCAGCCGGCGCACGAGCGGAACCTCCACTCGTACCAGTGGTGGGTCGGGAGCCGGGCGCGCCTTGGAGCGGATGACTGGACCCTCACGTTCGGTGTCTGGGCGGCGGGAATTCCCGTCGGTTTCCAGGACCTCCGAGGTGCTGACTTCCGGAAGCTGCGGACCGTAGCCACCGGCTCGTGGCTCGGACGTTCGTCCCAGGGCCGGGGCATCGGCAAGGCGATGCGCCAGGCGGTCCTGGCCCTGGCGTTCGACCATCTCGGCGCCGAGGTCGCGGAGACCGAGGCGTTCACGGATAACCCCGCATCGAACCGGGTCAGCCTCGCGGTCGGCTACGAGCCGAACGGCTTCGGGAGCCTGGCGCCGCGCGGGGTACCGCGAGAGACACAGAGGTTCCGCATGACGGTCGCCGCCTGGCGGTCACGGCCGCGGCCGGAGGTCGAGGTCGAGGGGCTGGACCGATGCCTGCACCTGTTCGGACTCCAGATCGCGCGAAGCGCCGCTGGCTGACTGGCGGCGTACGGACCCGCGGCGTCAGCGCGAGGCCCGGGCCCCGTTCCGCCGTGAGATCAGCCGAGCGACGTGCTCGACGTCGCCGAGCGCCGCCAGCTCGTCGATTCCGGCGGTCATCAGGGCCTCGTTGCCCGTGGCGAGGCCGAGCTCCGCGCGAGTGCGCGCGATGTACGGCAGCGCGCCCATGCGCTCGAACTGGGGTAATGCCGCCTGGAGGTCTCGAGCATCGTCGCGCGTCAGCCCGCGAAGGCGGCGGGCCTGCGACGAGATCAGCAGCAGCCCGCGCTCTTCGGCATAGGCGATCAGGGAATCAAGGACGGAGACATCGGTCGGATGACGCCGGTCTGCCAGCGATGCAAGCGCGAGGTGGACGTAGTCGAGCCGCGGCGCGAACACCCGGAACTCCGAAACGACGTATTCGAGCCCGTCGACGTCGTCACGCAGGTACCCCATCAGCCGCTGGTACTGGACGATCGGATCGGTGTGCTGATAGATGCGCTCTCCGAGCTCGCGCCAATGGTCGGCGGCCTGCAGATCGCCCCGCGAGCGCGCGATCGCGAACGCCGCCAAAAAGCCATTCAACGCGAACCCCGGGGCACGCAACTCCGATTCCTGCCACGCGCGCTCCGCGCGTCCCGCTTCGAGGAGCGCCTCATCCCACCGCCCGAGCGCGTGCAATGTGAGCGCGCGCCACGCCGTGGCGCCGAGCACCCAGGCCGAGGCCTGGCCGCTCAACAGGCCAGCGCGGGCCCGATCCGCCGCTCGCTCGGCGACATCGAGCTTGCCGAGGAGGGTCTCGCACCAGGCGTGCATGATCCAGGCGTCCGTCCGCTCCTCCGTCGTCAGCCGATCTTCGACCTCGTGGCGACGTGCGATCAATGGCAGAACCTCGGCCATCCGCCCGTCGGACATCGGCGCGACCGCCGCGGCGTCCAGCGCGCCGCTCAGCAGGTTCGGATCATCGAGCAGCTCGGCACTGGCGACCGCCTCCATCGCCCAAGTGGCGCTGGCGGCCAGCTCCTCCGCCGTGGGCATGTCCACTTTCGCCATGGGCCTGAACGCCATCGCCAAGGTGCCGTACAACCGGGCCAACGGAGAAGTTTCATCGTCGAGCAGGCGCGCCACGATGGAGTACCTGCGTTCGCGGTCAGCTTCGTCGAGCTGTCTCCCGATCGAACCCGTCCATCGCGCCCGCGTGACCAGCAACTGGGCAAGCGTTCGGAGCTCCTGATCGGCCCCCAGCTCCAGCTCGCGGCCCAGGGCCCAGGCTCGCTCGAAGGCGTCGGCCGCCTGCTCGCCCCCTCGCCAGATCTGGCCGAGGCGCTCATGCATGTCCGGGAGAAGGTCATGAGAGGCAAGCTCGATCGCGGCATTCAGGTGGCGAGCCGCCTCAGGCGTTGCCGCCGCGGCAGCGGCTGACTCGGCTGCGCGACGCAGCCATCGGACCGCGAGTCCCGCGAGATCCCCCGGCGGTGCCTCGCCAAGCAGGGTTCCGATCGTGACCGCCTCGCGCAGGTGAAACGCGACCAGCTCCGCCAGCTCGTCCTCGCGGCCCGTGGCCGTCGCCTGGGCGTCAAGCCAGCGGCCGGCGTCGCCATGGAGGCGCGCACGCTCGGCGCGCGGCAGGGTTCCGTATGCGACCTCGCGGATGAGGATGTGACGGAACGTCACGGCATCGCGACCGGACGATCGGATCAGGTCGCGGTCGAGCAGGTCGTCCACGGCGGTGGCGACGATGCCGAGGCCGAGGCTTGGATCCAGCGCAGGGATCGCTCCCGGATGGAAGGTCCTGCCGAGCACGGCGCCGAGCTGGACGACCCGGCGCGCGGCCGGTTCCAGCGCGTCGAGCCTTGCGAGGACGGTGCCATGAACGGTGTCCGGCAGCGCCGCGATCGCGCTGGCGACAGCGGATGGGTCGGGTTTCGGGCCGAGTCGATCCTCGAGCGATCGGACGATCTCCCCCGCGTAGAACGGGTTGCCTTCGGCGCGCTCGACGACGGCCGCCACGATCTCCGGCGCGGGGTTGTCCAAAAGGTCGGCGACAAGCGCCGCGACAGCCGGTGACGGGAGGGGCTCGAGGGCGATGGAGACACCGTTGCGGCGCCCGCCGCCCCACGCCGGCCGCCGGTCGAGAAGCTCGGGCCGCGCGAGGGCGATCATGACCAGCGGGACATCGGCACGGGGCTGCAGCATGGATTCGACGAGGTCGAGGAGGCTGTCGCTGGACCAGTGCAGGTCCTCGATCACCAGTACGAGGGGTGACCGTTCGGCGGCAAGCTCGACGAACCGTCGCCAGGCCGCGAAGAGTCCGATGCGATCGCCTTCCGCCTCGGACGCACCAATCGTCGCGGCGAGCAGCTCTGCCGTCCGCTCGGCATCCGGGTCACCAGCCTCACGTAGCCACGGCCCCAGTGCTGCGACGACACCCTCCGGAGTCGAATCATCCGGTAGCCCGACGATCGACAGGAGGATCTGTCGCATGGGCCAGAAGGTCAGTCGCTGGCCATACGGCAGGCACTGCGCTATGGCAACCCGGACCTCTGCGTCCAGCCGATCGAGAAACTCCTCCAGGAGGCGGGACTTTCCGGCGCCCGCCGGGGCGACGATGCTCACAAGGAACGGCCGTCGCTCCGCGAAGGTCCGTCGCGCGACGAGCTCCAGCTGATCCAGATCCGCATCCCGCCCGACGATCCGGCCGCGGGGCCGGCCGATGCCTGACTCGGCGAGGCCCTCCAGCTGGCGCGCGGCAATCGGCTCCGCCTTGCCCTTCGCCTCCACCGCGAGCGGCGGCCCGAACCGAAAGCGATTGGCCGTCGCCCGGACCGTGCGCTCGCCGACGATGATCGACCAGGGTTCAGCCGCCTGCTGTAGACGGGCCGCGCTGTTGACCGGATCCCCCGTGATCAGAAACTCGCGCGCGTCCGCTTCGCGCGTCGCGATCACCTCGCCACCGGTCACTCCGAGCCTGATGGGCACGCGCTCGCCGAGGACTGGATCGGCTCGAACGCGGTCACGGAGGTCCAGCGCCGCCGAAAGAGCGCGGGCTGCATCATCCTCGTGGGCAGCGGGCAGGCCGAACACGGCCATGATCGCATCGCCGATGAACTTCTCGACGCGGCCGCCGTGCTGCTCGATCGCATCGCGCGCGATCGCGAACAGCCGGCCGAGGAGGGCACGCACATCCTCGGGGTCCAGTGACTCGCTCATTGCCGTGGAGCCGACCACGTCGGCGAACAGGATCGTGACGAGCCGGCGCTCCTCGGCCACTGTCAGCTGGCCACATCGATCCGCTGAACCGGGATCACCCGATGAAACATCGCGTCGAGCCGGGCAGCCACGCGGGGAGTATGCCCTGCCCCGCCGGGCAGCCGTGCGCTGCTAGCCTCGCTCGGTGCCCCGCGCCGTCGCCGTCGGAATCGGCCTGACGATCCTGTCCGCGTTTTCGTTCGGCTCCGGCGCGTTGTTCGCGAAGCCCGTCTACGCCCTCGATGTCGGCTGGCACGTGCTGATGGCCTGGCGGTTCCTCGTCGGGGCCGCGCTGGGGTGGGCGTGGCTCCTCCTGCGCCCGAACACCCGCGCGAGCCTCCGGCGGATGCGGCGCCGCGACGTCGCCGTGGCGATCGCGCTGGGCGTGCTGTACACGGGCAACTCCGCGACCTACTTCGCAGGCCTCGAGACGGTCTCCGCGTCGCTGTCCGCGCTGATCGTCTACATCTACCCGGCCCTCGTGGCGGTGATCTCGCTCCAGGTTGGGCAGCCGCTCCAGGGGCGGCGGGCGTGGGGCGCCCTGGCGCTCGCGCTGGTGGGCGTCGCCCTTGCGGTCGGCAACATCGACACGGCCGCGGCGCCGCCACTCAGCGGGCTCATCCTCATCGCCGCGTCGCCGGTGATCTACAGCATCTGGATCGTGCTCTCGGCGCGGCTCTCCGGGGAGGCTCGCAGCGGGGTCGGGGCGGAGTCCGGCGCCGGCGCGGATCCGCTCTCTGCCGGGGTCGTGATGCTCTCCGCGACCGCGGTGACGTACTGGCTCAGCGCCCTGGTGCTGGGGCAGCCGGTCCTGCCGGCGCAGATCCCGGATGGCGCCTGGTTCGGGCTGATCGGCATCGGGATCGTCTCGACCTTCATCGCGGTGCTGGCGTTCTACGGCGGGGCCCACCTGATCGGCGCGGCGCGCGCGTCGCTTGTCAGCACCGTCGAGCCGATCTGGACGATCACCCTCGCGAGCCTGCTGTTCGGCGAATCGCTGGGCCCGATCCAACTGCTGGGTGGTGCGCTGATCCTGGGAGGCGTCATCCTCTCGCAGACGGGCGACAGGGCGCCGCATGGTCCCGTTTCCGAGCTGCGCATCGCGGACGAGTAAGGCACTCGCGGCGCACAAGGCCCGGCTGGCTGGACGAACCAGGCCGCTCGGGCAAATCTTCCCGATGGCACGTGAACCTTTGGTCCCCCGTCATCATCTCTAGTGCTGAAGCGCCCACTCGGGCGTAACCGCGAGGCGGCAGTGCGAGAGAACCTGGTGGAGCGGGCACGGGGAGGCGATGCGGACGCCTTCACAGAGCTCGTCGATCTCGACGGGGACCGGTGCTATGCGATCGCGTACCGGATCCTCCGCGATGTTGAGCGGGCTCAGGATGCCGTGCAGCAGGCCTTCCTCCTCGCCTGGCGGGAGCTGCCCCGCCTGCGCGACGTGACGCGGTTCGAGGTCTGGCTCCATCGGCTCGTCGTCAACGCCTGCTACGAGGAGCTCCGCCGGCATCGGCGGTGGACCAGCAACATCCGGGCCCTCCCGATCGACCTGCCGGGCGGCGCGGACGAAACCGTTTCCGTCCATGACCGTGACGCGCTCGAGCGGGCCTTCCGGAGCCTCAGCCCGGAACACCGCGCGGTCGTCGTGCTCCATCACCATGCCGGGATCCCGCTGGCGTCGATCGCCGAGGTCGCCCGTGTCCCGGTGGGCACGATCATCGACTCGGTTCGCTTCGAGTGACCTGATCCCGCGAACGGGTCGTCAGTCGGGAAACGCCTCCGGGCCTCGCTCCGCGAGCTCGGAGGCGTGCCCATGCTCGTCCTCCGGCGGGAGCCACGAGTACGGGTAACGGTCGTCGTCGAGGTCCAGCGCGGCCTTCGTGAGGTGCAGCGGGTGGAACGTGTCCACCATCACGGCGAGCTCCTCGGTCGACTCCTTCCCGATCGATGCCTCCACCGAGCCCGGGTGCGGTCCGTGCGGAATTCCTGCGGGGTGGAGCGTGAACGAGGCGATATCCACCCCGCGCCGGCTCATGAAGTTGCCGGCGACGTAGTAGATGACCTCGTCGCTGTTGATGTTGGAGTGGTTGTACGGCGCCGGGATGGCGAGCGGGTGATAGTCGAACTTCCGGGGCACGAACGAGCAGACGACGAAGTTGCGCGCCTGGAAGGTCTGGTGAACCGGCGGCGGCTGGTGGACGCGGCCGGTGATCGGCTGGAAGTCGGCGATGTTGAAGCGGAACGGCCAGAGGTAGCCGTCCCAGCCGACGACATCGAACGGGTGGTGCTCGAAGTGATAGGCGGTCAGCCGATCGGTTGATCGGACGTGGACAACGAACTCGCCTTGCTCGTCACGAGGCGCGACCTCGTCGGGCGCGTGGAGGTCGCGCTGGGAGTACGGCGAATGCTCCAGGAGCTGACCGTAGTCGTTCCGGTAGCGCTTCGGCGGCTCGATCTCCGACGGCGCCTCGAGGTACAGCATCCGCTGCTCGCTTCCCTCGTCCGGGTCCAGGCGCCAGGTCGTGCCGATCGGCAGCACGAGGTAGTCGCCCGGCCCGTATGGAAGCGGTCCGAAGATCGTGTCGCAGACACCGGTGCCTTCGTGGACGAAGAGCATCTCGTCGGCAACGCCGTTCCGGTAGAACATGCCGTCGGACATTGCTTCGGCCGGTCGGATGATCCCGAACACGACGTCGCTGTTGAAGTACAGCGGCACGCGGCCGGTGATCGCGTCGCCCTTTGGCGCCACGCCGCCCGTCTTGGTCAGGTGGTGGCGGTGCGCCTTCGGGTCCGCCGCCTCGAGCTTGATCTCGCGGACCAGCTCCACCTTGTGCGTCCGGGTCGGCGGGACCAGGTGATAGAGCAGCGAGCTGCGGCCGCTGAACCCCTCCACCCCGAACAGCTCCTCGGCATAGAGGCTGCCGTCCGGCTGGCGATGCTGGGTGTGGCGCTGCCTTGGAATGGAGCCGTGGGCGACGTAGTACATCGAATCGACTGGCCTCCGCGCTGTTCGAGGGCCAGTCTAGTGAGGCCGGTCCCGGACGGCGTCGCCGAGCGAAGGCGCCCGTTCCGCGCGACTCAGCCGGATCGGCCTCGGGCATCGACGGACCACGTCCCGATCACGACGCCTGACCGAGTCGCGATGAACGTGTCGCGGAGGTCGACGACCGGGCAGACGTGGTTCGGGATCACCGCGACGACCTCGCCCAGCTTCGGGAGCGGGGCGCCGTTGGGCGCTGTCACGACCCCGTGGTAGTCGCTCACTCGCTCGATGATCGCGTCGGGATAGGGGGGAATCACGCCGTGGCCCGTGAGATACGTGGCGACGTCCTTGGTCAGCGTCTTGGCCCCGGCGTCGATCACGACCTGGCCCTCCACCGCGGCGCTCACGACGGTCGCCGCCACGGCGAGCGCGATCCCGTCATCCGGCACGGCCCCGATCGCCCATTGCTGGCGATCGCCGAGGAGGTACGTGCCGGCGCGGATCTCGTTGACCGGGCCTGCGGCGGCCGTCAGCTGGGTGGGCGTTGAGCCGGCACTGATCACGATGGGCTCGATGCCCTCGGCGCGCAGCGCGTCGGCGCCGGTCGCCAGCGCGCGGACCTCGTCTTGGCCCGCTGGCTCCGCGCCTCCGGGTCGGTAGGCGTGGCCGCCGTGGGTGAACACGCCCAGCACGTTCAGGCCGAGCTCGCGTGCCGCCGCCGCGATCTCGCCCGCGCCCTCCGGCGGCGCGCCGGTCCGGCGGTTTCCGGGATCCAGCTCCAGGACGATCTCCAGCACGCGGCCGCTGCCGGAGACTGCTGCGGCCAGCCTTCGCGCCCCCTCGATCGAGTCGAAGCCCACCCGCAGCGCAAGACCTGGCCGCTCGTGAAGGTCGCGAACTCTCGCGGCCTTTGCACCCTCTGCCCAGACCGGATAGGCGATGAAGAGGTCATCGACGCCGCCCGCCGCGAAGACCTCAGCCTCACCGATGTTGCCGACGGTGAGGCCCTTCGCCCCCGCGCCCAGCTGGAGCTTCCCGAGCGCCACGCTCTTGTGGGTCTTGGCGTGGGGGCGGAGCGCGATCGCCCGCTCAGCGAGGGCGTCAGCGAGACGGCGCGCATTGCGCTCAACGATGTCGAGGTCGATGACCAGGGCCGGCGTGTCCACTCCGGACGGGAGCAAGGGCGCCACCGGCAGTGGCGCGGGTGAGACGGTCGGGCGGCGATCCGCCGGGCCGGTCATCGACCGACCCGCGCCGTGGCCGCGAACTCCTGGAACGCGGGCACCGCGTCAGTCGGCAATCGGTCGCACCACGATCGGCGTCTCGAGGACGCCGATCCCCTCGATCTCGAGGCTGACGAGGTCGCCCGGCTCCAGCCAGCGCTTGAGCCTCTCGTCCTTGACCTCGAGGAGGCAGCCCGTCCCGACGGTGCCGCTGCCGAGCACGTCACCGGCGCGCACGTGGACGTCCGCGGAGGCGCGGGCAAGCATCTCGCCGAACGAGTAGCGCGCGGTCGCCCAGGTGTCGTTCGAGACCTCGGTGGTCGTCCCATCGGGCCCGGTGACGGTGGCGCGCATCCGCAGGTCGGGCGCCTTCGCCGCACCGGCGCGGCCGCGCAGGAGCTCGTCCGGCGTCACGATCCAGGGCCCGATGGTGAGCGCGAAATCCTTGCCCTTGGCCGGCCCGAGCCGGACCGTGGACTCATCGCGCTGCAGGTCGCGCGCGGACCAGTCATTGACGATCATGTAGCCGCCGATGGCCTGCTCGGCTCGATCCGGGTCGAGGTTGTAGGCGGGCGTGTCGACGATGGCGCCGACCTCGAGCTCGAAGTCCAGCTCAGCCGAATCGCGTGGCGCCCACACGGCCTCGCCCGGGCCGCGGAGCTCGGAGACGTTCGAGAAGTAGAAGATCGGGAGCCGATACCAGGCTTCCGGGATTTCGCCGCCGCGGCGCTTCCACATCGTCCCGACGTGCTGCTCGAAGGCATAGAAGTCGCGGAACGACGGGGGTCGGAGCACCGGCGGGCCGAACGCGAGATCGGCTTCTGCCAGCACCGCCGGATCGTCGTCGGCATCGGGACCACCTCCGGCGTCGACGAAGCCCTCGACGATCTCGCGCAGGGCCTCGATCCGCAGGCCTCGGCCGAAATGATCGTCCAGGGTCGTGAGCGGCTGGCGGAAGAGGATCGAGTTGTGGGCGCGCCGGGCATCGGAGGCGACGAGCCGGCGCCGGACGACTTCGAGGTCCAGCCATGGCTGGTCCGGTCCCGCGGAGGCGGCGAGGCGCCATGCCGCACCCGCGGGGCCGTGGCGCTCTCGGACGTGGGCGATTCGCATCCGGCTGAGTCTAGGACTGCTCGCGCCGACGATCGGACCCGGCCCGGCTGTGGCAGGATCGCCCTACACCAACGAGGAGATCCCGATGCGCCTCCAGCGCCGGCGATTCGCCGATGCCACGGATGTTCGCCGATTTCCCCACGGCCAGGTCGATGTCGTGGAGATGGATGACCACGTGATCGGCCGGATGACCTACGAGTCCGGCTGGCGCTGGTCGACTGACGTGAAGCCGATCGCCGGCACGGAATGGTGCCAGTTCCACCACGTCGGTTACGTGATCTCGGGGCGGCTGCGCACCCAGATGCCTGACGGCACGGAGCTCGAGGTAGGGCCGGGCGAGGTTTTCGAGCTCCCACCCGGCCACGACGCCTGGGTCGTCGGCGATGAGCCCTGGGTGGCCATCGACTTCGAGGCCATGAGGACGTACGGCCGGGGTGCGTCGGGTGCGGAACGAACCCTCGCGTCCATTGTCATCACAGACATCGTGGACTCCACCCGGCGGGCGTCAGACCTCGGCGGCTCCGCCTGGCGTGACCTGGTCGCGGATCACAATCGAAGGGCCTCCGTCGTGATCGATCGCCATCGCGGGCGGTTGGTGAAGACCACCGGCGACGGGGTGCTCGCGCAGTTCGACGGCGCCGAGCGGGCCGTCCGCGCCGCAGACGCGATCGTCGCGGCGGCCACGGAGCTGGGCCTCGAGCTGCGGGCCGGCGTCCACAGCGGCGAGGTGGACGCGACGCCTGACGACCTCCGGGGCATCGCGGTCCACACCACGGCGCGAATCATGAGTGAGGCCGCCGCCGGCGAGATCCTCGTCTCGGCGACGGTGATGGACCTCGTCGAGGGGTCCGGCCTCCGCTTCGACGACGCGGGTCTGCGGGAGCTCAAGGGGCTCGCCGGCAAGCGCCAGCTGTTCCGCCTGGTGCGCGAGGGCTGAGGTCTCCGGTCAGAACGGCCGGAACATCATCAGCCAGAGGATCACCGCGAACCCGCCGGCACCGAGGCCGAGCAGCATCTCCGGGCGGTTGGACGTCTGGAGCGCGAGCAGCTCCTGATCCGACGCAGGGACCGGCGCGGGGTCGGCGGGCTTGGCCCCGCGAGGAGCCTGCCCGATTGCGAGCCGGAGGCTGCGCAGGTACGTCCCGCCGACCGGCGTCATGAGCGCTGCGATGACGATGAAGAGCACGAGCGCGACCCAGATCCAGAGCCTCCCGAACGAGCCCAGCACGACACCCGCCAGGATTCCGGAGACGAACAGGATCAGCAGGCCGATCCCCGCAACCCCGAGCGACCAGCCGGAGAGGTCCAGCAGCGCGGCGAGCTTGCCGCGATCGCGCTCCTTGCGGACCTGGAAGATCACGAACATCGAGACGCCGTGCCCGGCGACGAACATGAACGCGCCCAGCACGTGGAGGAACACGATCCACGAGATGTACGGCGTGAGGTCCATAGAGATCTCCCTCCTCGGGTAAGCGAAGTCCGTGATGACGATCAGACGGCTACTGGCGCCATGCCACGCTCCCGCCAGACAGCGCGGGCGTACAGCGCCGACACGGCGAACATGAGCACTGCGTTGACGGGATGAAGCGCGGCGACCGCTGACAGCTCGGGGTCCATGTACGGCAGCGAGGACTGGACGATGTACAGGCCGAAGATCCCGAGGCTCTGGAGGATGCGCCGTCGCCCCAGGCCGGTGGGCAGCGACGTGACGAACAGGACCAGCGTGATGAGCCCGATCAAATAGCCGAAGTCGCGATGGGTCGCAAACGAGCCGTTCCCGCCCAGCTGCGGGATCGCCGACCCGGCCAGCCACACCTGCACAACGATCGAGCCAACGAGGAGCCACGCCACGGCGGCGTGGGCCTGCCTGAACAGCTGTTGCATCTCGCTCCCTCCCCCCCGCTTGGATCCCCGGTCCTGGCATGGGCCGGCAGGCGCCGGCTGGACTACTGCGCGACGGGCATCGCCAGCTCCCCGCGCCGCCTCGCGACGAGGTCGATCAAGGTGTTGGAGACGACCTCGATTGCCTCGTCCAGGGTCAGGCCCGCGGCCCGCAGGTCGTTCAGGGGCGAGTAGTTCACGTAGGCGCGCGCCGCCGCCTCCACGACCCGATCCGACGCGAGGTCCAGGAATGTCGCCGCATACAGACGCCCGACGACGGAATAGAACTCCTCCTCCCTTGCCCGGGCGACCGGATGGTCCAGGCTGCCGGCGAACGACGGCCAGTGCTCCTCGCTCCGGACAAAGAACCGGAACATCGCGTCGACGTAGCGGCGGACCCGCTCGGGCTCGGACGCAGCTCCCTCCATGACGCGCTCGTCGGGATATCCCAGCTCCACGACGATCTCGTCGAGCAGGTGGTTGAGCAGCTGCTCGGCGTTGCCGTAGTGGTTCAGCACGGTGCCGCGTGAAACGTCCGCTCGCTCGGCGATGCCGCTGATCGTGGTCCGGGTGATGCCGCGCTCCCGGTAGAGGTCCAGCGCCGCCTGGCGGATGCGCCGCTTCGTCTTGGCGGAGCTCGTGGCGCGCCTGTGCTGCGAGTAGCTGCGGGGCGTCATCTCGCCCGGAGTATTGATTGACAGTCGGCAGTAGTCAATATCCGCGGTGTCGCGTTTCACCGCCCATCGATATTTCCAACGCTCGCGGCGCACGATCCACCAAGACACGTGGAAGGCGCCCCCGACGGGCGCTCCCCAACTGGAGAGCTGCGTGGATCGCGACCTCGTCGAGGCGGCACAGCGGGGCGATCAGGCGGCGTTCGTCGACCTGGTCCGGACTCGCGGCGATCGCCTTTTCGCGGTCGCGCAACGCATCCTCCGCGACGTCGACCGGGCCGAGGATGCTCTGCAGGACGCGCTTGTGATCGCCTGGCGTGACCTTCGGAGCCTCCGCGATCCGGACCGGTTCGACGCGTGGGTCCACCGGCTCCTCACCAATATCTGCATCGAGCAGGCACGACGCGAGCGCCGCCGGGTGGCCAACCTGCGGGTGCTCGACGTGGAACCGTCAACGGCCATCGACGATCTGTTGACCGTCGGCGACCGAGATCAGCTCGATCGAGCGTTTCGCCGGCTGGTGCCGGAAGAGCGCGCCATCCTTGTCCTTCGCTTCTACCTCGGCTACGAGCCGACGGAGATCGCCGAGGTGCTCGGCCAGCCGGCCGGAACCATCCGATCTCGACTCCATCATGCAACCCGCGCCATGCGCGCCGCACTGGACGCAGACGCACGCTTGATCGCGGTCGGAGGGACTTCTCGATGAACCAACGCTCCGACACCGATCGCATGCTTCGTCACTGGTTGTCCGACGGCCCCGCCACGATGCCCGACAGGGTCATCGAAGTGGTCGCCGATCGGATCGCTCGTCAACCCCAGCGACGCTCGTGGCGCTTCCTTGGGAGGCTCACGATGAACCCCGCATTCAAGTACGGAATTGCCGCTGCCGCGGTCCTGCTCATCGCAGTCGCCGGCTACAGCTTCATGCCCCGCAATGCATCCAATGGCGGTCCCGGCGCGTCTCCCAGCCTTGCGCCCACCGTGGCGCCGACGCTGGCACCGACTCCGAGCACAGCGGCCGTCGCGACGACCTCACCGTCACGGGCCGCCGTGCGGTGCAACTTCGACGTGGTCGGGTGCGCCGGGCCGCTCACCCAAGGTGCACACTCTTCGGCGCATTTCCTTCCCGGATTCAGCTTCACGGCGCCGATCGCCTGGGTCAACAGCTTTGACGGCCAAACCAACTATGAGCTCGACAGCGGCGGCTCGTCGTACGTCCTCGTCTGGTCGGATGTCGCAATCTCGCAGCACACCGCGACGTGCGAGCCGCTTAAGCAGCCCGGCGTCGGGAACACCGTCAAGGACTGGATCGACTTCGTCACGACGCACCCGGGGCTCGATGCCGGCAAGCCCGTCCCGGTCACGCTCGGTGATGGAAAGGGCCAGGTCGTCGACCTGCAGGTGAAGGCCGGTTGGACGAAGACGTGCAGCAACTTCCCCGGCACGTCCGTGCAGTTCATCATGCATGCCAAGGGCACGGACCGGACCTACGGAACCTACGGTGCGGCCTCGTGGGTCAAGCTTCGGTTGTACGTATTGAGCGTTGCCGGAGGAACGGTTCTGGTCGAGGCCTACGGGACCTCGCCCCAGCTCAAAACGATCGTGAGCTCGATGCGGTTTACGGCTCCGCGCTGAGCTCACTCGGCCCGGTGTGGCACCTCGTCAGAGGTTGCCGCGCCGGGCCTGCTCGATCTCGATGGCCTCGAACAATGCCTTGAAGTTGCCGACGCCGAAGCCGCGCGACCCGTGGCGCTCGATGATCTCGAAGAAGAACGTCGGGCGGTCCTGGATCGGACGGGTGAAGATCTGGAGGAGGTAGCCTTCCTCGTCGCGGTCGGCCTCGATCCCGAGCTCCTCCAGCACGTCGATCGGCACGCCCACGTCGCCGACCCGGTCGGCGAGGGTCTCGTAGTAGGCGTGGGGCATCCCCAGGAACTCGATCCCGTTGTCCCGAAGCGTTCGAACCGTCGTGACGATGTCCTCGGTCCGGAGCGCGACGTGCTGCGTGCCGGAATCGAGGTAGTAGTCGAGGAACTCCTGGATCTGGCTCTTCTTCTTGCCCGAGGCGGGCTCATTGATCGGGAACTTGATCCGGCCGTTGCCGTTGGTCATGACCTTCGACATCAGCGCGGAGTACTCGGTGTGGATGACCTTGTCGTCGTAATGGATGAGCTGGGCGAAGCCGAAGACGTCGCGGTAGTAGTCCACGAACCGGTTCATGTCGCCGAGCTCCACGTTGCCGACGCAGTGGTCGATCTCGAGGAGATTCATGCCGGTGGCGGCGCGAGCCGGCTGCTTGATCTTGCGATAGCCCGGCGAGAAGACACCGTGGTAGTCGCGTCGGTCCATGAACGAGTGGCGGACCTCGCCGTACGTCCCGACGGCGCTGCGCCGGAGGATGCCGTCCTCGCCACCGTCGAGCTCCACCGGCTCAATGACGGAGGTCGCGCCGCGCTGGGTCGTCTCGCGCCATGACGACGTGGCGTCGTCGACGCTGAACGCGATGTCCTTGACACCGTCGCCGTGGCGGTGGACGTGCTCCGCGATCTCGCCCTCGGGGGTGAGCGCGCCGGTCACGACCAGGGTGATGTCGTTCTGCCGGAGGACGTAGCTGATGCGGTCGCGGACGCCCGTCTCGAGGCCCGCGTAGGCGACGGGGGTGAAGCCCCACAGCGCCCGGAAGTAGTGGGCGGCCTGCTTGGCGTTGCCGACCCAGAACTCGACGTGGTCGACGCCGTTGAGCGGCAGGAAATCCTTGGCTTCCTTGTACGCGTCCTTGTTGATGTGGGCGCCCGATTGGTTGGCCGCGCCGCGCGTGATGGTGTCGGTCATGTCGAGGGGCCTCCACTGGCCGGGATTTGGCCTCGATCGTACTCCCACAGGACTGGAACCGAACTACAACGTCGGTTCGCGACCCTCATTCCCGTCAACGCCACCACATCGGAGACCGACCGGCGCAACCAACGCAGCCGGTCCGGCAGGGCCGGCTCGTCCCGCGGGGCCGCAATGGTTCCTCTATCACAAGGCTGCTCTGGCGACCGTCGCCGCGCTCACGATCGCCACCATCGACCGAGCCTGCGAGAGTAGCAACGACACGGCGATTTCGGCGATGTGGGACATGAGCTACGACGACGGCGGCGGCACCGGCGGTGCGCCATACACCGCCCACCAGATCGGCACCAACATGTTCCGCTTCGTCGTGTCGAACACGCTCAACCGGCCGGTCACGTACGCCTCGCTCGGTCTCATCTGCGCGGACACGACGCCGTAGCAGCTCATGTCGTTCGAAAGCCCCGCCGGCGTTGCCGGCGGGGCTCGATCGACGAACGTCCGAGGGAGGCCTACTCGACGGCCGCGTCCGGCTGGAGCTGGACCGTCGCGAGCACGCTCCGGAACAGGGCGTGCGTATCAAGGTCGAGGAGCTGTCGGTCGTCCGACGACGACCACAGCCCGAAGATGTAGCCACGGCCTCCAGCCTCGACGAGCGCGATGTCGCAGTCGCGCCCGATGACGCCGTTCGCGCCATCCACGACGATGGATTCCGTGGCACCACAGCCCTCGGTCGTGAGGAAATCGCCCTGCCACGCCACGAGCGTTTGGCCGTTCAAGACCTGCGATGCCGCGCCCACGAACAGGTGGTCCTCGAGCCCGACGTCAAACACGGTGTCGGCCTCGGGACCTCCGAACTCCGGCAGGACGCCCTCCGTCCACAGCTCGGTCGCAGCGTGAATGCCCCATCCCTGCGGATACGAGAGGGAGTAGCCGTACTGCGGGGACGTGAACGTCCCCGTGAGCTGCGGGACGGCGTAGGTGGTTGGAGCGGGAGCGGGCGTGGCAGGGTTTCGCGTCGGTGTCGGCGTGGGGATGGCTGTGTTTGTCGGTGAGGAGGTCGGGACCGACGGGCCCCCTCCGCCTCGTGGCGCCAGCTGCCAGAGCGTGAATCCGGCGGCGGCGATCACCACCACGGCGGCGGTCGCGAGCTTCATGTAACTCGACATCGAGGAGTACCTCCGGAGCGCGGTCAAGCCGCGCCGCTGACGGGTGGTGTCGATGGTCATCAGGGCGGACCGCAGGATCCAGTCGGGCGACCGGCTGGGGGCCTCGCCGCGGAGGTGGTCCACCAAGCGGCGCTCGAGGTCGCGTGGAAGGGTCATGCCGTCCGTCCTTCCCGCGCTGCCGGTGGCAGCGCCCGGGCATCGGCCTCGAGGGCCGCCCGTAGGGCTTCAATCGCGTAGTGGAGGCGGGACTTTGCGGTCCCGACGGGAATGTCGAGGGCCTCCGCCACGTCGCCCGGCCCGAGGCCGAGGAAGTACGTGAGGACGAGGATCGATCGCTGCGCCTCATTGAGGCGCCGGAGCCCTCGCTCGAGCTCATCACGATCAGCAAGCTGCGCCGACCGGTCCTGCTCGATGGGCTCTCGCGGGACGACGGTCAGCTCGGTGCGCCAGCGTCGACGCTGACGACCGATATCGCCGCAGGCCCGAACGGTCAGCCGGTACAGCCAGGCGTCGAAGCGATCCACATCGCGCAGCGATGGAAGATCCCGCCACGCCCGCACGAGCGTTTCCTGCGCCGCATCTTCCGCGAGTTCGGCGTCGCGGAGGATGAGGCGAGCGATGGCGTACAACCGATCGACAGCAGCGCCCGCCAGCACGGCGAAGGCCTCGCGGTCTCCACTCCGTGCCCGTCGGACCAGGTCTGTCTGCAGCACCCTCGCTCCTCGTGGGGCGACCGATCTGGTCGCCTACACCCTAAACGGCGGGATTGGCGTGCAGTTGGTTCAAACTTTCCGAAAACAGGTGCCGCCGCGATGCGGCGTGCGACACTCCGGCCATGGGATCGATGGATGCGCTCGCCGACCGGCTCGAGAAGGCCGCCGAGGCGATGGTCGAGCTGGGGCCGCGGCTTGCCGCGGGTGAGCCGTGGGCGCTCGCGGGCGTCGTGGGACCGGGCCCGGAATCGAGCTGGGGGCCGCGCGAGGTCCTCGCCCACTGCGCCGAGATGCTGCCGTTCTGGCTCGGTGAGATCGAGCTGATCCTCGACGCGGGTGGTGACACTGAGCCGGCGGCGTTCGGGCGGCTCGAAAACGATCCGGCGCGGGTCATGATCATCACCCGCGACCGCCAGTTCCCCGCGCGCGAGCTGCTGAGCCGGGTCGAGAGCGAGGCTCGGCGGGTGGCCCGCCGGTTCCGGGCCTTCAACGACGATGACGCCGCGCAGCTGGGGCGCCACGTGACCCGCGGCGATCTCAGCGTCCACGACATCGCCGAGCGGCTGATGGTCGGGCATCTGGAGGGCCACGTGAACCAGCTCCGGGAGTCGGTCGCCGCGAGCGGCTGACGGCGAGCGGCTGACCCGGCGACCCGAGCGAGCAGGCACATCATGTTCATGCTGTGGGCGATCCCGATCGGGATCTCGATCGGGCTCCTGGTCGACGGCCGGCTCTCGAGCCTCTCCACCTTCCGGTTCCGATGGGGCTGGCTGGCCGTCGCGGGGCTGCTCGTGCAGGTCGTGCTCTTCACCGAGACCGGCGACCGGCTCGCGGGTCCATGGGGCGAGGCGATCTACGTGGCCTCGACCCTGGCGGTCTTCCTCGCGGTGCTTCGGAACATCCGGGTGCCGGGAATGGCCCTCGTGGCGCTCGGCGCGCTCTCGAACCTCGCCGCGATCGGGGCGAATGGCGGCGCGATGCCAGCGGACCCAGCGGCGCTGGCGGCGGCGGGGCTGGACGGACCCGGCAGGCACACCAACAGCGTGGTGCTCGCGGATCCGGCGCTCCGCCTGCTCACGGACATCTTCGCCATTCCGGCCTGGCTGCCGTTCGCGAACGTCTTCAGCGTCGGGGACGTGCTGATCGGCGTCGGGATCGTGATCGTGATCGTGGCGGCGATGCGGCGACCGCTGCCAGGTGGCGCGCCGCCCGAGCCGGCCGAGCCGGCGGTGACGAACGAGGCCTAGCGGCGCTCGCTGAGCTCCTCGGATTCCGTCCCGGACGGCACCCCGACCTCGAGCTGCTCACCGATCTCGACCGTCCGGCGGAAGGCCGCCCAGACCGCCTCGGACAGGACGGTCCGGAGGCGGCCCGACTCGAGCTCGTGGAGCGCCGCCGCGCTGGTCCCACCCGGCGACGTCACCATGTTCCGGAGCTGGGCAGGATGCAGCCCGGACTGCTTCGCGAACAGCGTGCTGCCCTCGAGCGTCTCGATCACGAGGTCGTGGGCGATGTGCCGCGCGAACCCGAGGTGGACGGCCGCGTCGATGAGCGCCTCCATGACGAGGAAGACGTACGTGGGGCCCGTCCCGGAGACCGCGGTGGCCATCGCGACGAGGCGCTCGTCGTCGACTTCGATCTGGTGACCGAGGGCGGAGAGGAGCGTCGCGGCCTGCTCGCGCTGGTCGGCGGACGTATCCGGCGTCGCGTACCAGACCGTCATGCCCTTGCCGAGCTGGGCCGGCGTGTTGGGCATGCTTCGGACCACCTCGCGATGGCCGAGGTGGCCCATCAGCGCCCGAGTGGTGGCCCCGGCGAGGACGCTGATCACCAGCTGGCCCGGCTTGAGCCGACCTCGAATCTCGCGCCCGACCCGAGCCAGCATCTGGGGTTTGATACCGAGCAGGACCACGTCCGCGCCCTCGATCGCGGCGGCGTTGTCGTCGACGACCCGGATGCCGTGCGTGCGGGTGAGGGCGTCGCGACGGTCGGCGCGGGGGTGGCTCGCGATCACCTGCTCGGGCGCGACGAGGTTGCCGCGGAGGAGGCCGGCGACGATCGCCTCGGCCATGACGCCGGATCCGACGGTTGCAATCGTGCGGCCCGTGAGCGTGGACATGGGCGGGCAGTATGCCACGGGCGCTCCGCGCGCCCGATCAGGTGAGGGAGCGCGTCAGCGGGGCTTGACGGTGTCGACGGCCTCGCGCGCGCCGGCGCGATCGGTGAACCAGAGCGCATCGATCGGGGTGAAGTTCGCCCACTCGGCGGGGAGCTGGTCCTCGGGGAAGATCGCGTTCACCGGGCACTCCGGCTCGCAGGCTCCGCAGTCGATGCATTCGTTGGGATCGATGAAGAGCTTGCGGTCAACGCCTTCCTCGTAATGGATGCAGTCGACCGGGCAGACGGAGACGCAGGAGATGTCCAGCACGTCGATACAGGGCTCGGCGATGACGTACGCCATGACGCGATTGGACTCCTCTCCACTGGTTGCCCGATTGGCGCCGTGAGGGTAGCACCGGCCCGGCCCCGAGCGGCGGCGCCGCAAACGGCTTGACACGAGATCGGCCGCGCCCGGACACTCCGCGGCAACCCGGTCGACCGAGCGCGTGCGAACCTCGCGGCGGAGGGTGGCGAGAGGTTCGAATCTCGCCCCCGAGCACGCTCAGATCGACGGGACCCGTACGAGGAGTCGCTTGGCCATCCTGACAAGGACTGACCCCGCGACGGTCGCTGCGCCGACCGACAAGCAGAGCCCGGCCGCGGTCCGGCTGGATCACCTGGTGAAGCGCTTCAGCGGCGCTGCGGGCAAGCGCGTCGCGCGTTCCACAAGCGCCGAGAGCGGCGCAGGCGACGTCGTGACCGCGGTCGATGACGTCAGCCTGGACATCGTCGACGGCGAGTTCTTCTCCATGCTCGGGCCGTCGGGCTCGGGCAAGACGACGACCCTCCGCCTGATCGCCGGCTTCGAGCTCCCCACGGATGGCACGGTCTTCCTGCACGGCGAGGACGTGACCCGCCGGGCGCCGTTCGACCGCGACGTCAACACGGTCTTCCAGGACTACGCCCTGTTCCCCCACATGTCGGTCGGGGAGAACGTCGCGTACGGGCTCACGATCCGGAAGGTGCCGCGGCAGGAGCGCGAGCGCCGCGTCGGCGAGGCCCTCGAGATGGTCCGGCTGGCGGGTTACGAGCGGCGCAAGACCACGCAGCTCTCCGGCGGGCAGCGGCAGCGCGTGGCGCTCGCGCGCGCGCTCGTGAACCGCCCCCGCGTCCTCCTGCTCGACGAGCCCCTCGGCGCCCTGGACCTGAAGCTCCGCGAGGAGATGCAGATCGAGCTCAAGGCCATCCAGCAGGAGGTCGGAATCACCTTTGTCTACGTCACCCACGACCAGGAGGAGGCGCTCACGATGAGCGACCGCCTCGCGGTCTTCAACCACGGGCGGATCGAGCAGGCCGGCTCGCCGGCGGACCTCTACGAGCGCCCGGCCACGGCCTTCGTCGCCGGCTTCGTCGGCACGTCCAACCTGCTGCGCGGCAACGTCGCGCAGCAGCTCATCGGCTCGGAAGGGCTGTTCACGGTTCGTCCGGAGAAGATCCGGATGACCGATCCAGGCGCGGCGATCGCCGACGACGAGGTCGGGGCGGATGGCACCATCCGGACCGTCGTCTACCTCGGTCCGGACACGCGCTACATCGTGGCGCTGGACGCCGGCGCTGAGCTGGTGGTGACGCAGCAGAACCTCAGCACATCGTCAATGGAGGTGCTGGCCGCGCAGGGCAAGCCTGTTCGGCTGGTGTGGAAGCGACAGCACGTCCTCCGCGTCAACGAATGACGCGCGAGGCCGGGCTGCGAGGAGGAGGAGCAATGTTCCAGCGGAGACTCGGGGGAGCACTGGTGCTGGTCGCGATGGTCGCGGCAGCCTGCGGCGGCGGCGCATCGCCGGCGCCGACGACCGGCGGAGGCGCGACCACGCCGCCCGCCACCACGGGCGCAACGACCCCGGCGGCAACCGAGGGCCCCGCCGCGACGGCGGCCGCGATCGGCAAGGGCGAAGGCGCGCTCAACCTGGTCATCTGGGCCGGCTACGCGGAGCGCGGAGCTGCGGACCCGGCATACGACTGGGTCACGCCGTTCGAAACGGAGACGGGCTGCAAGGTCACGACGACCGACATGACGGACTCGACGAACGGCGTCCAGCTGATGCAGGGCGGCCAGTACGACGGCATCTCGGCATCGGGCGACGCGACCACCCGCCTCATCGAGGGCGGCATCGTGGCCCCGATCGACACCTCCATCCTGCCGAACTACGCGAACGTGTTCGCGGGCCTCAAGGACCTCCCGCACAACACCGTTGACGGCGTGAACTACGGCGTCCCGCACGGCCGTGGCCCGAACCTGCTCGGCTACAACAAGGACGTCATCACCACGGCGCCGACCTCCTGGGATCCCATCTGGGAAGGTGGCTCGGCGTACAAGGGCAAGATCAGCATCTACGACTCGTCGATCTTCATCGCGGACGCGGCACTGCACCTGATGAAGACCAAGCCTGACCTTGGGATCAAGGACCCGTACCAGCTGACCCAGGCCCAGTTCGACGAGGCCATCAAGCTGCTCGAGGCGCTCGACGCCAACGACCCGACCTACTGGGGCCTCGCGGCCGACCAGCAGGCCTCGTACACCGCGGGCGACGTGGTCGTCGGCACGACCTGGCAGTACCAGGTGCAACTGCTCCAGGCGGACAGCCAGCCCATCGAGGCCGTCCTTCCCGAGGAGGGCTCCACGGGCTGGTCCGACACCTGGATGATGGCCAAGACCGCGGCGCATCCGAACTGCATGCTGCTCTGGATGGACCACATGATGTCCGCCGAGGCCAACGCCCAGGCGACCATCTGGTTCGGCGAGGCCCCCACAAGCCAGGAGGCGTGCGACGCCGCCGAGGCCATTGCGCCCGGCCACTGTGCGGCCATGCACGCGACCGACGAGGCCTACTTCTCGAAGGTCCACTACTGGAGCACGCCGCAGGCCGACTGCGCCGACGAGGACGCAGCGACCACATGCGTGACCCAGGACGACTGGGCCAGCGCATGGACCACGCTTCGCGGCGGCTGAGCCCCGCGGCACGTCCGACGAACGAGGGCTCCCCGAGCGATCGGGGAGCCCTTTCCCGTCAGCCACCGATGACCACCCCATGACCGACCCCGCACTCCCGCAGCGCCCCTCGGGCCTGCGGCGCCGTGCCTTCGCCTGGTTCCACGCGCATCCCCGGATGCAGCTGGGCCTGCTGCTGGGCACGCCGCTGGGCTGGCTCGTGATCGCCTATCTCGGGTCGCTGGTGATCCTGCTGCTGACCGCGTTCTGGACCAAGAGCGCTGTTGGCAACGTCGAGCCGTTCACGTGGAGCCTCAAGGCCTTCGAGCAGCTGCTGAACGGCGAGGTCTATCGAACCGTCGCGTTGCGAACGATCGGCATGGCTGCCCTCGTCACCGTGACCGACGCGCTGCTGGCCTTCCCGATCGCCTATTACATGGCCCGGATCGCGCGGCAACGCGTGCGAAACGCGATGGTCGTCGCCGTCCTGCTTCCACTGTGGGCCGCGTACCTCGTGAAGGTCTTCGCGTGGCGCACCATCCTCCAGGGCAACGGCCTGCTCGAGTGG
>DATLDP010000039.1:0-34596 GCA_035525825.1 Candidatus Limnocylindria bacterium | reverse complement strand
CGCCCATCCGAGGCGAAGACCCACAAGCAGCTCCACGGGCTGACGCGGACCCTCGTCAACAACATGGTCGTCGGGGTCACGGACGGCTATCGCAAGCCGCTCGAGATCACCGGCGTCGGCTATCGTGCCGCGCTCGTGGGTCGCAAGCTCCAGCTCAACCTGGGCTACAGCCACCCGATCGAGATCGACCCGCCCGCGGGGATCACGTTCGAGGTGGAGAACCCCACGAAGCTGGCCGTCGTCGGGATCGACAAGGAGCTCGTCGGCGAGATCGCCGCGCGAGTCCGCGCGACCCGCAAGCCGGAGCCCTACAAGGGCAAGGGCGTTCGCTACGCCGGCGAAGTGATCCGCCGCAAGGCCGGCAAGGCCGGCAAGATCGGCGGCAAGAAGTAACCCGCCGAGCAGGAGACCGAGGAACCCCCCAATGACCACGACCATCAGCCGCGGTGCGGCCCGCCAGAAGCGTCACGCTCGCCTCCGCCTTCGCGTGGCGGGCGACGCGGCGCGCCCTCGGCTGGCCGTGTTCCGCAGCCTCAACCACATCTACGCCCAGGTGATCGACGACGCGTCCGGACGGACGCTCGCCGCCGCCTCCTCGCTGGAGCCGGAGCTGCGCTCGGCGACCGGGACGAAAGCGGCCGAAGCGGCCGTCGTCGGCCGGCTCGTCGGCGAGCGTGCCAAGGCAGCCGGCGTCGCCCGGGTGGTCTTCGATCGGGCCGGCTTCCGGTATCACGGTCGCATCAAGTCCCTCGCGGACGCGGCTCGCGAAGCCGGCCTGGATTTCTGAGGAGCTGCCCGTGCCACGCATTGACGCCAACAAGCTGACGCTCGAAGAGCGCGTCGTCCAGATCAACCGAGTCGCCAAGGTCGTCAAGGGCGGCCGGCGGTTCAGCTTCAGCGCGATGATCGTCGTCGGCGACGGCGCCGGGCATGTCGGCGTCGGGCTGGGCAAGGCGGGCGAGGTTCCCGAGGCGATCCGTAAGGGCGTCGAGGACGCGAAGAAGAACATCATCAAGATCCCGATGGTCGGCACGACCATCCCGCACGAGGTCCGGACGGTCTTCTCGTCCAGCACCGTGCTGCTGAAGCCCGCCAGCCAGGGCACCGGCGTCATCGCCGGCGGCTCGGTGCGGGCCGTCGTCGAGGCCGCGGGCCTCCGCGACATCCTCTCGAAGGTCTACGGCTCCACCAACCCCGTGAACGTGACGCGAGCCACGCTCCAGGGCCTCAAGAGCCTGCGCTCGGCCGCCGAGATCAGCGCCGCCCGCGGCGTGCCGATCCGGCTGCACATCTCGGGCCAGCCGTCGGAGAGCGCCGATGCCCGCTAAGCCGACCACCGCTACCCTGCGGGTGACCCAAGTCAAGAGCTCGATCAGCCACATCGCCCGCAATCGAGCGACGCTCAAGGCGCTCGGGCTGCACGGCATCGGCACGTCGGTCGAGGTTCCCGCCAACGACGCGACCCGGGGCATGGTCCGCCAGGTCCGATTCCTCGTCAGCGTCGAGGAATCGCCCGCCGCCGGATCGTCCAAGGCGTCCGAGGAGAGTTCGAAGTGAAGCTGCACGACCTGAAGCCCGCGCCCGGGTCCCGAAAGGCCAAGCGCCGCGTCGGACGCGGCATCGCCGCGGGCCAGGGCAAGACCGCGGGTCGCGGCACGAAGGGCCAGAAGGCCCGGGCCGGCGGCAAGATCCCCGCGTGGTTCGAGGGCGGCCAGACGCCGCTCCACCAGCGGATCCCGAAGCTTCGCGGATTCCGCAATCCCTTCAAGATCGAGTACGAGGTCGTCAACATCGGCGATGTCGCGCGCCTCGTGGAGCTCGGTGAGCTCGAGGGCGGCGACCATCCCGACGCCAAGCCCGCGAAGAAGGGCGCAGCCCCGATCACCGTCAACCAAGAGATCCTCCGCGCGGCGGGCCTCGTTCGCCGGCTGGACCGGCCGATGAAGGTCCTCGGCGGCGGCGAGCTCTCGACGGCCCTGTTCGTGGTCGCGGATGCCTTCACCAGGAGTGCCCAGGCCAAGATCGAGGCCGCCGGCGGCACGGTCTCCATTCTCGAGGTCCCGACGTCCAAGCTCGCCGCGCTCCGCCTCGAGGCCGAGGCGGACGAGTCGGACGCGCCGGTCGCCACCACCAAGGCGGACGCTGCTGTCGACGAGGATGCCGCGGAGGCCGTTGCCGGCCCCGATGCCGAGTCGGAGCCGGCGGCGGCCAAGCCGGCCCGGGCCGGCAAGGCGAAGGCCAAGGCGGCCGCTGCCGACGACACCGACGAGGAGGCCACGCCGGCCAAGCCGCGCGGGCGCAAGCCGAAGACCGACACGCCCCCCGCGGACGCGTAGTCCACCGATGTTCGAATCGCTGCTGAACGCCTTCAGGGCGCCGGACATCCGGCGCCGGATCCTGTTCGTCCTGGGGATCCTGGTCGTCTACCGGCTGCTGGCCCAGGTGCCGCTCCCGGGGATCAACCGCCAGGCGCTCGCCGAGTTCTTCCAGAACAATTCGGCGTTCGGGATCATCGACCTGTTCGCCGGTGGCGGCCTGTCGCAACTTTCGATCGTCGGGCTCGCGATGAACCCGTACATCAATGCCTCGATCATCATGCAGCTGATGACGGGCGTGATCCCGTCCCTCCAGGCGCTCAGCCGTGAGGGCGAGTACGGTCGCCAGCGGCTGAACCAGTACACCCGCTACCTGACGGTCCCGATGGCCCTCCTGCAGGCCTTCGGCATCCTGTCGGCGCTCAACGCCCAGGACGTGATCATCGGCAGCGACTTCGGCCTCGGGAACCCGACGAGCTGGGTTCAGATGATCACCCTCACCGCCGGCGCCGTGGTCCTGATGTGGCTCGGCGAGCTCATCACCGAGAAGGGCATCGGCAACGGCATCAGCTTCATCATCTTCGCCGGCATCGTGAGCCGCGCCCCGGCCGGCATCCTCGCGGCCCTCCAGGCGCCGTCGCCGCGCGACATCGTGCTCTTCGCGATCCTCGCGATCGTCGCGGTCGCGGTGATCATCTACATCCAGGAAGGCCAGCGCCGGATCCCGATCCAGTACGCGAGCCGCGTCCGCGGCCGGCGGATGTACCAGGGCGGCCAGACGTTCCTGCCGCTGCGGGTCAACCTCGCCGGCGTCATCCCGATCATCTTCGCGATCAGCATCCTGGCCTTCCCGGGCCAGCTCGCGGCCTACTTCTCCTTCTCGGAGGTCCAGGGCGTTCGCGACGTCGCCACGGCGATTGGCGGGTTCCTGTCACCGACCTCGATCCAGTACTCGATCATCTACTTCCTGCTGGTCGTCGGGTTCACGTACTTCTACACCGCCTTCACGTTCAAGCCCGACGAGACCGCGGAGCAGCTCCGCAAGAACGGCGGCTTCATCCCGGGCATCCGGCCGGGCCGCCCGACGCAGGAGTACCTGGGTCGCGTCGTCAGCCGCATCACCCTCGCCGGGGCGCTGTTCCTGGGCATCGTGGCCGTGGCGCCCGTGCTGATCGGCGTGATCGACACGAACCTCGCGGGCCTCGCGATCGGCGGCACGGGCCTCCTGATCGTCGTGTCCGTGGTCGTCGAGACCATGAAGCAGATCGAAGCGCAATTGATGATGCGCAACTACGAAGGCTTCATCCGCTAGAGAGCGGAGCATTCGCGATGACCGTTGCGATTCTGCTTGGCGCGCCCGGCGCCGGAAAGGGGACCCAGGCGCCGCGGCTCGCGGACCGGCTGGGCGTGCCCGTCCTCGCCTCCGGTGACCTGCTTCGAGCCGAGGTGGCGAGCGGCAGCGAGATCGGCCGCGAAGTCGACGCGATGATGCGCTCGGGCGAGCTGGTCCCTGACGACCTGATGGCCCGCCTCTTCCTCGGCCGGCTCGACCGCCCCGATGCCGGCGATGGCGCGATCCTCGACGGCTTCCCCCGGACCCGGCGCCAGGCCGAGGCGCTGGACGAGGCCCTGAACGGATCCGGCCGGCCGGTCGACCGCGCCCTCCTGATCGAGGTCCCGATCGAGGATCTCGTCGGGCGCTTTGCGGGACGGCTCATCTGCAAGGCGGGCGGCCACGTCTACAACGAGTGGTTCAAGCCGCCCCAGGTCTGGGGCGTGTGCGACGTCGACGGCTCTGAGCTCGTCCATCGCGAGGACGACGCCGAGGCGACCGTTCGAGCCCGGATGGAGCAGCAGCTTGGCCCCCTCCACGACGTTGCCGACTACTACCGCGATCGCGGCATCCTGACGCCCGTCAACGGCCTCCAGGCCATCGAGGCCGTCACGGCGGACCTGCTCGGCGCCCTCGGCTGGGCTGAAGCGCCGCCCACCTGGTGATCACCCGCAAGTCCGCCGCCGAGATCGAGCGGATGCGCAAGGCCGGCAGGATCGTCGCCGAGGTCCTGGCGCTGATCGAATCCGAGCTCGCGCCGGGCGTTTCCACCGGGCATCTCGATCGGCTCGCCGAGCGCCATATCCGGGCCGCCGGCGCCATCCCGTCGTTCAAGGGCTACCTCGGCGGCGGCAAGTATGGCAAGGGCGTCGCGGCGTTCCCCGCCAGCACCTGCATCTCCATCGACGCCGAGGTCGTGCACGGGATCCCCGGCGACCGCGAGGTCCGCGACGGCGCGATCGTGACCGTGGACGTCGGCGCGATCCTCGACGGCTGGCACGGCGATGGCGCCCGCACGTTCGTCCTCGGGGAGGTGCCCGAGGCGACCCGCCAGCTCGTCGACACGACCCGCCTGGCGATGATGGCCGGGATCGCGGCGGCCAAGCCCGGCGCGCGAGTCGGCGACATCTCGGCCGCGGTCGAGGACATCGGCGTGGCCCATGGCTTCGGGATCGTCCGGCCCTTCGTGGGCCACGGCATCGGCACCCACATGCACGAGGATCCCCAGGTCCCGAACTACCGCACCGGGCGACGGGGCGAGGAGCTCCAGCCCGGCACCTGCCTCGCGATCGAGCCGATGTTCACCCTCGGCAGCGGCGACGTCTACGTCGAGGACGATGGCTGGACCGTCCGCACCAGCGACAACGCCCTCGCCGCCCATTTCGAGCACACCATCGCCATCACGGCCGACGGCCCCCAGATCCTCACCACCATCTGATGGCAATTGTTGGCGGCATCTCGGCGCCAGGCCGCAGTGGACTGACGCCGCACGGTTGCCAGGGATTGGCACTTTCTGCTACGCTGCGCGTTCGTGTGTCGGCCCGCCCGGGCCGACATTCCGTGTGAGAAAGGGACCCAGCACCGCCCGTGGCGAAAAAAGATGCGATCGAGGTCGAAGGCACGGTCATCGAGCCGCTGCCCAACACCATGTTCGCCGTCGAGCTGGAGAACGGGCACCGGGTGTTGGCGCATATCTCCGGAAAGCTTCGGATGAACTTCATCCGGATCCTGCCCGGTGACCGCGTGCGAGTAGAGCTTTCGCCCTACGACCTGACGCGCGGTCGGATTACGTACCGCCTGAAGTAAGCCGTCCCTCGAGGACGACCGCAAACGACGAGGAAACGTTGAAAGTCAGAGCCTCCATCAAGGCCCGCTGCGACAACTGCAAGGTGATTCGCCGTCACGGGACCGTGATGGTCATCTGCACCAACCCCAAGCACAAGCAGCGGCAGGGCTAGCAGACCGATGGCACGAATCGCCGGCATCGACATCCCCCGCGAGAAGCGGGTTGAGGTCGCGCTCACGTACATCTACGGCATCGGCCTGCCGACTGCCCAGAAGATCCTCGTCCAGACCAGCGTCAACGCCGACACCCGCGTCCGCGACCTCACCGAGGAGCAGGTCAACCGCCTGCGCGAGCTCATCGACCGGCGCTTCAAGGTGGAGGGCGACCTCCGCCGCGAGGTCGCGCTGAACATCAAGCGCCTCCAGGAGATCGGCTCCTACCGCGGCCTCCGCCACCGGCGCAACCTGCCCGTCCGCGGGCAGCGAACCAAGACCAACGCGCGCCAGCGGCGCGGCCCGAAGCGCACGGTTGGCGCTCGGCGCAAGGCCACGAAGTAAGGCGGGACTGACGAGACATGGCTGAACGCAAGAAGGCCGTCAAGCAGCGGCGTCGCGAGAAGAAGAACGTGCCCCAGGGGCACGCGCATATCCAGGCGTCCTTCAACAACACGATCATCACCATCACGGACCTCGCGGGCGCGACCGTGAGCTGGGGCTCGGCCGGCGTGGCCGGGTTCAAGGGCTCGCGCAAGAGCACCCCGTACGCCGCCGCCCTCTCGGCCGAGGTGGCCGCCAAGAAGGCCATGGAGCACGGGATGCGCCAGGTCGAGGTCTTCGTCAATGGCCCCGGTGCGGGACGCGAGCAGGCGATCCGCTCGCTCCAGTCCGCCGGGCTGGAGGTCAGCGCCATCACCGACGTCACGCCGATCCCGCACAACGGCTGCCGCCCGCCCAAGCGGCGGAGGGTCTGACCCATGGCTCGCTACACCGGCTCCGTCTGTCGCCTGTGCCGCCGCGAGGGCGGGAAGCTGTTCCTCAAGGGAACGCGCTGCTACACGAAGAAGTGCTCGTTCGAGCGCCGTCCCACGCCGCCCGGCCAGCACGGCGTCCGCCGTCGCAAGATGGGCGAGTTCGGGATCCAGCTGCGCGAGAAGCAGAAGGTTCGCCGCGTCTACGGCGTCCTCGAGCGCCAGTTCCGGAACTACTTCAACGAGGCCGAGACCCACACCGGCGTGACCGGTGAGGCCCTCCTCGTGTCGCTGGAGACCCGTCTCGACAACGTCGTCTTCCGGCTCGGCTTCGCAAGCTCCCGGGCCCAGGCCCGCCAGCTCGTGTCGCACGGTCACTTTGCCGTCAACGGCGTTCCGTCGAACGTCGCGTCCTACGCCCTGAAGCCGGGTGACCGCATCGAGGTTCGCGAGAGCCGACGGGGTCGCGAGGCGTTCAAGGTGATCAAGGAGACGATCCGCTCCCACCAGGCCCCGGAGTGGCTGAGCCTCGACGCCGCGAAGCTCGCCGGGTCCGTTGCCAGCATCCCCCGCCGCGACCAGATGCCGCTCGATCTCGCCGAGCAGCTCGTGGTCGAGTACTACTCGAGGTAGCCCCACTCATGATCGAACTCGAGACCCCGCAGATCGAGCCCGTCGAAGAGGTCGGCACGTACGCCAAGTACGAGGTCGGCCCTCTGCAGGCCGGCTACGGCGTGACCCTCGGCAACGCCCTCCGACGCGTGCTCCTGTCCTCGCTCGAAGGCGCCGCGGTGACGTCCATCCAGATCCGCGACGTCTACCAGGAGTTCTCCACGATCCCCGGCGTCAAGGAAGACGTCACCCAGATCGTGCTGAACACCAAGAAGCTCCGGATGAAGAGCTTTGCGACGCACCCGGTCCAGCTCCGGCTCACCAAGAGCGGTGCCGGCCCGGTTCTCGCCGCGGACGTCCTCGAGTCGGCCGACGTCGAGATCGTGAACCGCGACCTCGTGCTCATGACCCTGGACTCCGACGACGTGACGATCGACATGGACATGACGATCGAGCGCGGCGTCGGGTACCTCGGCGTCGAGCGCACCGAGGCCCTGCCGATCGGCGTGATCGCGGTCGACGCGATCTTCACCCCGGTCCGGAAGGTCAACTACTGGGTGGAGAGCACCCGAGTCGGCCAGGTCACCAACTTCGACAAGCTGACGATCGAGATCGAGACCGACGGCACGGTCGGGCCCGAGGAGGCGCTCAGCCGCGCCGCCTCCATCCTCATCGAGCAGTTCCGGCCCTTCGTGACGATCGGGCAGACCCAGATGGCCGCGGACCGCGGTACCCCGGGCGTGCCCCAGCTCCCCCCGAACATGCTGGACATGCCGATCGAGGAGCTCGACCTCCCGATGCGGGCCTACAACTCGCTCAAGCGCAACAACATCGTCAAGGTCGGGCAGCTCCTCCAGCTCAAGGACGAGGACCTGCTCCGGATGCGCAACTTCGGCAAGAAGTCGCTCGACGAGATGAAGGAACGCCTCCGAATGCGCGGCTTCATCCTCCCCGAGACCGAGCCGTCGGACTTCGACGGTGAAGAGGTCGAGGACGAGGCCCCGTTCGAGGACGAGGACGCCTGAGCCATGTCGTCCCATCGCATCGACGGCCGGAAACTCGGGCGGAGCGGGGGCCACCGAACCGCGCTCTACAAAAACCTCACGGTCTCCGTGCTGCGGTATGAGCGCGTCAAGACCACTGAGGCGAAGGCCAAGGAGATCCAGGGCCGCGTCGAGAAGATGATCACGCTCGCCAAGAAGGGTGACCTCTCGGCTCGCCGCGCCGTCGTCTCGCAGTTCCCCAACGAGCCCCTCGTCGTGACGAAGCTGTTCGACGAGATCGGCCCCAAGTACGCAGATCGAAGCTCCGGCTTCACCCGCATCGTGAAGCTCGGCCCACGGGCCGGCGACGCGGCGGAGATCGTCCAGATCGAACTGGTGTAGGCATGCCCGAGAGGGCGGCACGTGGGGGAGTCGCCGGCAGGCGGTTCCGGGCCACGGTTGAATACGACGGCACGGAGTTCGCGGGCTTTCAGCTACAGCCGAAGGCCCGGACCGTCCAGGGAGAGCTCGAGACCGCGCTGGCCCGCCTGAGTGGCGGGACCCGGCAACCGGTCCAGGGCGCGGGGCGGACCGACGCCGGAGTGCATGCCGTGGGCCAGGTGATCGCATTCACCTATCCCGGCAGCCTCTCGGTCGAGGCCCTCACCGATGCGCTCAACGGGACGCTCCCGCCGGATGTCGCGGTTCGCGATCTCCGTCGGGCGCCCGCCGGGTTCAATCCCCGCTACGCGGCCAGGTACCGGGACTACCGGTATTCCATCTGGAACGGCCCGCGGAGCCCGCTCCGGGAGCGCACGGCGCTCTGGGTGCGGCAGGAGCTGGACGTCGACGCCATGGCACGAGCCGCGACGGCCTTCGAGGGCCGCCATGACTTCAGCGCCTTCGGCGGGGCCGATCCCCAGCCAGTTCGGACCGTTCATCGGATCCGGGTGTGGCGGGACGGATCGGCGGTCACGATCGACGTGCGAGCCGACGCTTTCCTGCGGGGCATGGTCCGGCGAATCGCCGCGACGCTGCTGGCGGTGGGGAAGGGGACGCTCGGGCCCTCGGCGGTTGCCGGGCTGCTGACCGCCGGGAAGCCGGCGCTCCGCGGCGCGGCGGCGCCGGCAAGGGGCCTCTGCCTCCGGCGCGTCATCCTGGGACGGCGAATCGGAACGAGAACGAACGAAACCGCAACAGGACACGAGGACTGATGAACGACAAGACGTACACCGCGAGACTGGGCGACATCGAGCGCAGCTGGTTCGTCGTGGATGCGACGGGCGTGACGCTCGGACGCCTCGCGACGCGTGTCGCCAAGGTCCTCTCCGGCAAGCACAAGCCCACCTGGTCGCCGAACCTCGACGGTGGCGACCACGTGATCATCCTCAACGCCAGGCAGATCTCCGTGACCGCGGCCAAGCTCACCTCGAAGTCCTACCAGCGTCACAGTGGCCATCCCCAGGGCTTCAAGGAGGAGGCGCTCGGCAAGCTGCTCGAGCGACGTCCGGAAGAGGTCATCCGCCGGGCGATCAAGGGCATGCTGCCGCACACCAAGCTCGGGGCCCAGCAGCTCCGCAAGCTGAAGGTCTATTCCGGCTCCGACCATCCCCATCAGGCCCAGCGGCCTGAACCGCTCGCCTGACGGAGGACTGCTGATGGCTACCGCACCCGCCTACAACACCGGCACCGGCCGTCGCAAGACCGCCGTCGCTCGCGTCCGGCTGATGCCGGGTGATGGCGAGATCGTGATCAATGGCCGCTCGTTCGTCGAGCACTTCGGCGCGGCGATCGACGAGGCCGAGGTCCGGATGCCGTTCCGCGTCACCAACACGGACGGCCGCTACAACGCCATGGTCAAGGTCGAGGGTGGCGGTGTCACCGGGCAGGGCGGTGCAGTCCGCCAGGGCATCGCCAGGGCGCTCCTCGAGATCGATCCCGACCACCGCCTGGCGCTCCGCCAGGCCGGCTACCTGACCCGCGACCCGCGGATGAAGGAGCGCAAGAAGTTCGGCCTCAAGCGCGCCCGCAAGGCGCCGCAGTACACCAAGCGCTAGTCCGGCCAGTACCTCGGGCGGTGACCGCCCGTCGGATCGACGCGCTAGGCTCCCGAACGTGAGCGGGACCCTCTTCGACGACTACAAGGCCGCCCTGCGCCGCGGCCACCTCGCGACGATCGCGGGGAGCCACGACGACGCCCTCGAGGCGTACCGCGAGGCCGCCCGCCTGGTCCCGGAACGAGCCCTGCCGGTCGCGAGCCAGGGAATCGTGCTGCACCGGCTGGATCGCTGGCAGGACGCCACCGAGGCGTTCGAACAGGCGCTCCAGCTTGCGCCGGACGACGAGGCGACCCTGCGCGCCAGGGCGGCCGCTCGCGAGGAGCGCGGGCTGCGGTCCGGTGCCGCCGCGGACTTCGAGCGCCTGGCGTTCGTGCTGGACGTTGCCGGGCGCGCGACCGAGGCTGCCGAGGCGGCCCGCCGGTCCGTCGAGCTCGAGCTGACGATCTCGCGACAGGCTTTGGCGGCACGGCTCGTGGCGGCCGCCCCGCAGCGAGCGGCGCCTGGCGCTCCAGCAATGGCGGACGCCGGTGGGGAGCCGCACCTCCGCGGAGCCGCCGGGGATCTCGACGACGATGCCCCGGTCGGCATGTCCCGCCGCGCGTTCGATGACCTGCCCTACGCCAGCGATGAGTCGGACGACGGCGACACGTTGCCCGGCGGCGCGGGCGAGCGGGCCGTCGACGGGTCCGACTCAGGCATCGACGCCGACACGGAGGCGGCATTTCCCGGTATCACCGAGGAGCGGCTGGCCACGGCGATCGCGGCGCTCGACGAGACGCCCGGAATCGAGGCCGTCGTGCCCGGGGACGGCCAGGGCCGCTGGCCGGGCATCGACCTGCCCTCGCCACCGCCCGCCCCGCTGGTCGGGCCCCCGCCGGACCCGGAATCGCTCGTCGCCGCAGCGGACGACGCCCTGGCGATCGGCGACTCGGCAACGGCACGGGACCTGCTGCTGACGGCCGCGCGGGTGCATCGCGAGGCAGGCCGCCTCGACGCCGCCCTCGAGCTCAGCCTCCAGCTCCTTGGGATCGCGCCCGGCGACCCGCAGGTCCACCTGGCGCTCGCGAACCTCCAGCTCGATCGCGGCTGGACGGGCGTCGCCACCGAGAAGATCGAGCTCCTGGTGCGCCTGACCTCGCTCACCGGCGACACCCAGGCCGAGGCGGACGTCCACGGGCTCGCCAGCGAGCGGCTCCGGGACGACCCGGCGCCCTCCCCGGCGGCGCGCTGAGGTCGTTCGCGAGCGCGCCGGACGGGGCCGTCCGGCGAGGGTCGCGACGTATACTCCCCCGGCGATGCCGCAGCTTCTGCAGTCGATCCTCGATCAGGTTCGACCCGAGTCGGTGCTCGACATCGGAATCACCGCGCTGCTCCTCTACTGGCTTTTCAGCCTGATCCGTGGAACGAGCGCCGTCCGCCTCGTCATCGGCGTCTCGGTCCTGTTCCTGGTCTATTTCGCCGCGCGGGTCCTGCAGCTGCGGCTCCTGACCCAGATCCTCGAGACCGGCGCCGTCGTGGGCCTGTTCGCCCTCGTTGTCGTCTTCCAGCCGGAGCTGCGACGGGCGCTCGACCGCATCGGCCGGGTCGGCTCGCTGGGCTGGCTGGTCTCGGCCGAGGTCAAGGCCGCGGACGTGATCGTCGCGGAGGTCTCGCGGGCGGCGGCCGTCCTGTCCGCCGAGGGCCACGGGGCGCTCATGGTGATCGAGCGCGAGACCGGCCTGGAGCAGATCGCCGAGACGGGCGTGATGATCCACGGCGACCTCTCCGCGGACCTCCTCCGCACGATCTTCTCGCCGCGCTCGCCGCTGCATGACGGCGCGGTGATCATCCGTGGCTCGCGCATCCTCGCCGCGGGAGCGCTCCTGCCGCTCGGCGAGACGACGATCCACGCCGAGCGCTTCGGCACCCGCCATCGCGCCGCCCTGGGCACGACGGAGCAGACCGATGCCCTGGTCGTGGTCGTCTCCGAGGAGAACGGCCAGGTCAGCCTGGTGCAGCGGGCGCGAATCGTCCGGAACCTCAACGAGGCCCAGATGGCCCGCTCGCTTCGAAGCCTCCTCGAGCCGGGGCCGGAGCGGACCAGGCTGCGACTCCCCGCGGCGATGCCAGGGGCGCACTCGCCGCGCCTCGCCGAGCTCGGGCGGGCGGTCCGGCGCGATCACCGCGGTCCGATGGAGCCGCTGCCGCCGGATGAGCCGCTGGCGCCGGATGCCAGCGAGCCCCCGAACCCGCACGACGCGATCGAGCCGACGAGCCACGGGACGTCGAGCGGCGGCGAGGGGACCGACGCGGCCGTGACGGGCGACCCGTCAACGAACGGCACCGGCCCGGCCGAAGCGCCCATCCCGGAGCCCACGGCCAGCGGCGGCGACCGGGTGCCTGCCGCCGCCCGGGCCCGGCATCGCTGAGCGCGAGCCCATGACCCGCATCGTCCGCTTCGTCATCCACAACTGGCCGCTCAAGCTGGCGGCGATCGGCCTCGCGACCCTCCTGTACGGCGGCCTCGTGCTGTCCCAGACCTCCAAGGACTTCTCTGGCAGCGTCCCGATCGTGGCCGAGAACGCCCCCGTGGATGTGATCGTCCTCTCCACCCTCGGGTCGGTGACGAGCGTGAGCTACGTGGCCCCGCCCGACCTCGGGCTGCGGATCGAGAGCGCGACGTTCGAGGCGACGGTGAACCTCGCCGGGATCGACCCGACCGGCGGCCCGGTCTCGATGACCGTCCAGGTCGAATCGGTCGACCCGCGGATCCAGGTCCTCGACTTCACGCCCCGGGCGATCACCGTGACGCTCGATCGCGTCAGCAGCAAGAGCGTCCCCATTCGGGCGGTGCTCGTCGGGCCGATCCCGTCCGGGCTCGACATCAGCGCGCCGACCGTCGACAGCAACACCGCGACGGTCTCCGGGCCCCAGTCGGTGATCGCGGACGCGACGGAGGTGCGGGCCGGGTACCGGATCGACGCGTCCGGCATCGACATCAACGAGCTCGTCCACCTCGTCCCGGTCGATGCGGACGGGGCCGAGCTGGCCCAGGTCGACGTGGAGCCCGCGGACGTTCGGGTCCACGTCGCCGTCTTCAGCGACCGCCGCTCCAAGTCACTGCCCGTGAAGCCCAACGTCACGGGCACGCCGGCGGCGGGCTTCGAGGTCGTGTCCGTCGACGTCTCGCCGCCGATCGTGTCCGTCGAGGGCGATGCCAACGACCTGGCTGGTGTCGATCGGGCGGACACCGAGCCGATCTCGATCTCGGGGGCCTCGTCGGAGGTCACCCAGATCGTGGAGCTCCTGCTGCCCGACGGCGTCCAGGCGCTCGGGGCCGGGACGGTCCAGGTCACGGTCACGCTGCGACCCGTGACCGCCACGCGCTCGTTCGAAGCTGGGTTGGCCCTGGTCGGGGCTCGCGCGGATCGTGTCTACGCGCTCTCGACCGGACGGGTGATCGTCACCATCGGCGGCTCGCTCGCGGACCTGGACCGGCTCTCCGGCTCGACGCTTGTCCTCAGCCTCGACGTGACCGGCCTCGACGACGGGACGCACAGCGTGCCGGTCTCGGCCAACCTCCAGACGGGCCTCACGCTCGTCGCGGTCAGCCCGGGCTCGATCGAGGTCGTGGTCTCGAGCCCCGAGCCGACACCGGCCGCCTCCACCCCGGCATCGTTGCCCGCCGCCTCGACGGCACCCTGAGGGACTGAGCAGCCGTGGCACGCCTCTTCGGCACCGATGGGATTCGCGGCGTCGCGAACGTCGACCTGAAGCCGACGACCGCCTACGGCCTCGGGCGCGCGACGGCGCACCGGCTCGTGGGGCCGGGCGGGGCCATCGTCGTCGGCCAGGACACGCGCCGCTCCGGTGACATGTTCGTGGCTGCCATCGCCGCGGGCGCGACGAGCCTCGGCGTCGACGTCCACATCGTCGGCGTCGTGCCGACGCCCGCGCTGGCGTTCCTGGCCGCGAGTGGCGACGTGGGCGCCGGGATCATGGTCTCCGCCTCGCACAACCCGGCCGAGGACAACGGCCTCAAGGTCCTCGACGCCGAAGGGCTGAAGCTCGACGACGGCGTCGAGGACGAGCTCGAGCAGCTGATCTGGCGGACCGACGAGCTGGCAGGGGCGGCCCCGGACCGGCTGGGCACGGTCGTGGACGCCCGCGATCGGCTGGCGCGCTACGTGACCCACCGTGAGGCGCTCGCGCAGACGGTCGACGCGCAGGGCCTTCGGATCATCGTCGATGCCGCAAATGGCTCCGCGTCCGCGGTCGCCGCGCGGATCCTCGGCGCCACGGGCGCGAGCGTCGAGGTCATCAACGACGCGCCGGATGGGCTGAACATCAACCTCCACTGCGGCGCGACCGATCCGGCCGGCCTCGCGGCGCGGGTCCGCGAATCCGGCGCCGATCTCGGGTTCGCCCTCGACGGTGACGCCGACCGGCTCGTGGCGGTGCATGGCTCGGGGGCCGTCGTGGATGGCGACCGGATCATCGGCGTCCTCGCGCTGGAGCGGCTGGGCCGCGGCGGCGCCGACCCCTCCGATCCGCTGGTCGGCACGCTGGTCGTCTCGGTCCTGTCGAACGGCGGGCTGGAGCAGAAGGTCCAGGAAGCCGGCGGCACCGTGGTCCGGACGCCGGTCGGCGACAAGTACATCCTCGAGGGGATGCAGGTCTCGGGCGCGGGGCTCGGCGGCGAGAAGAGCGGGCACGTGATCGTCCGGGAGCACACCACCTCGGGAGACGGCCTGGTGACCGCCCTGGAGGTGCTCCGGGTCGTGACGACGAGCGGTCGCCGGCTCGCCGAGCTCGCGGAGCAGATCCCGCTGCTGCCCCAGGAGCAGCGGGCCGTCCGCGTCCGGCACAAGGACCAATGGGAGGGCGACCCGGTCCTCCGACGGGCCATCGCGGAGGCCGAATCCCGCCTCGGCGAGGGCGGCCGCGTGCTGGTCCGGCCATCCGGCACGGAGCCCGCGCTGCGGGTCATGGTCGAGGGCTGGAACGCGGATGTCGTCCGGGAGCTGGCCGACGGATTGTCGTCGCTCGCGGAGCAGCGCCTACACTGATCGAGCCTGGACGAGCGACCGGCCCCAGGGCCCGGACCGCCGCCGGTCGTCGCAATCCGGTGTGCTCGGCCGTCGCTGCGATGTCCAAACGAACCAGGGAGTTGTGACCGAGTGTGCGGAATCGTCGGATACACGGGGCCTCGTGAGGCCGGCCCGATCCTGATGGAGGGCCTGCGGCGCCTCGAGTACCGCGGCTACGACTCCGCCGGGATCGCCCTCGTCGACGACCAGGGCGAGCTCTTCGTCGAGAAGCGCGCCGGGAAGCTCGCGAATCTCGCCACCGCGATCGCCGAGCGAACGCCCCACGCCGCCGTTGGGCTCGCGCACACCCGCTGGGCGACCCACGGCCGCCCGAACGACGTCAATGCCCATCCCCAGATGGACTGCAGCGGGAAGATCACCGTCATCCACAACGGGATCATCGAAAACTTCCAGGAGCTCCGGGATGGCCTCGAGGCCCGCGGCCACACGCTCGTCTCCGAGACCGATACCGAGGCCATCGCCCACCTCATCGAGGAGGCCTACGACGGCGACATCGGCGAGGCCGCGCGCAAGGCCCTTGCCCAGCTCGACGGGGCGTATGCCCTCGCGATCATGCATCGCGACGAGAACGACCGGCTGATCGGCGCCCGCAAGGACGTGCCCCTCGTGGTCGGCGTGGGCGAAGGCGAGTCGTTCCTGGCGTCGGACGTGGCGGCGATCCTCGCGCACACCCGCCGGGTCATCTTCCTGGAGGAAGGCGACGTTGCCGACCTGACACCGGGCCGCATCACCATCACCGACGTCGAGGGCCGCCCGATGGAGCGGGTCATCGACGAGATCGCCTGGACGGTCGAGGCTGCCGAGAAGGGCGGCTACGAGCACTTCATGCTCAAGGAGATCCACGAGCAGCCCGAGGCGCTGCGCCAGTCGATGACCGGTCGGCTGCTGCGCGCAGGGCGCATCCAGGTGCCGGAGCTCGAGCCGGTGATCGGCGCCGTGCAGGCCGCCACGCGGGTCGAGCTCGTCGCCTGCGGGACGGCGTCGTACGCCGCGATGATCGGCGCCGCGGCGATCCAGGCCTTCACGGACCTGCCCGCCCGCGTCACGGTTGGCTCCGAGTTCCGTTACGAGCCGCCGCCGCTCGACGAGAAGGTCCTCGTGATCGCCGTGACCCAGTCGGGCGAGACGGCCGACACGATCGCACCCGTCCGCCTGGCGCGGGAGCGCGGCTGCGCGATCATCGCCGTCACCAACACCCTGGGATCGGCGATCACTCGAGAGGCCGATGCCGTCCTGTTCCTCCAGGCCGGTCCGGAGATGGCCGTCGCGGCGAGCAAGACCTTCGTCACCCAGGTCACGACCCTCGTGATCCTGGCCGCGGGGATCGCCAAGCTCCGAGGGTCGCTCAGCGACGCGGCCGAGGCGGCCCTGGTCGAGGGCCTCCGGGGCCTGCCGGATGGCGCCGCTCGGGCGCTGGAGCTGAACGCGCCGCGCTCCGCCGAGCTCGCTCGGCGATATGTCAATTCGAAGGGCTTCATGTTCGTCGGCCGCGGGGCAACCTACCCGACCGCGCTGGAGGGTGCGCTCAAGCTGAAGGAGATCAGCTACGTCCACGCCGAGGGATATCCCGCGGGCGAGCTAAAGCACGGCCCCATCTCGCTGCTCGACGCGGAGTACCCGCTCGTCGCGGTGGCGACGCGCTCGGCGACGTACGACAAGCTGATCAGCAACGTCATGGAGGGCCGGGCCCGCGATGCGCGGGTCATCGCGGTTGCGACCGAGGGCGACCAGGGCATCGGACGGATCGCCGACGATGTCGCCTGGGTTCCCGACACGCACGAGCTCCTCAGCCCGGTGCTTGCGATCATCCCGCTCCAGCTGTTCGCCTATCACGTGGCCCTGGCGCGCGGCACGGACGTCGACCAGCCCCGCAACCTCGCGAAGTCGGTCACAGTCGAGTAGCGTTCAACACCGGATGACAGAGCCGGTGGACGAACGTCGTAGCCCTCAGGGACTCCCGGAGGTCGGAGGGGAAGCTCCGCGACCCCATCCGCCCGAGGGCACGTCCGAGCTCGGGATCGACATCATCAAGGTCGCCCGGATCCGGGACACGCTGGCGAAGTTCGGGCGGCGGTTCGCGCGCCGGGTCCTGACGGAGGCGGAGGACCTCTACGTCCGGGACCGGCCCGAGACGTTCGCCGGCCGCTGGGCCGCCAAGGAAGCCGTGAGCAAGGTCCTGGGGCTCGGGGTTCGGGGGATCGGCTGGACGGAGATCGAGATCGAGCGGCTGCCCACGGGCCAGCCGAACGTCCGGCTCCACCGGCGCGCTGCGAGACGCGCGGAGCAGCTCGGGATGGGCCGGATCGCCGTGTCGATCAGCCATGAGGCCGAGTACGCCGTTGCCATCGCCTTCGGAATCCGCTCGGCCGGCGGGCGGTTCCTGTTCCCGCCGGACATCGAGGAGCGCCTCGACGATCGGGAGCGGCGGATCATCGCCCGGATGGAGCGCCTCCGAACGCTGCACGAGGCCGCGGAGCCCGCCGATGGCTAAGCGGCCGCTCGGCTTCCAGCGCCTCGAGGAGACACCGGCCGCGCCGGCCGAGACCGCGGCGGGCACGGAGCCGCTGACCCTCGACGACCGGAGCGCCGCGCAGCTCCTCCCGGAACGCCCGGCTCGCGGCCACAAGGGCACGTTCGGCAAGGTCCTCGTGATTGCCGGCTCGCTCGATTACGCCGGCGCGGCGCTGCTCGTCTGCCGCGCTGCCGGCCGGGCGGGTGCCGGCCTCGTGACCCTGGCGGTGCCGGAGTCGCTCCAGCCACTGTTCGCGGCCAAGGTGGTCGAGGCGACGACGATGGCGCTGCCGGAGGACGACGTCGAGGAGGTCGACCCGGAGCCCTCGATCGCTCGCATCCTCGACCACGATCACGATGCGATCGTGCTCGGACCCGGGCTCAGGCCGGGCCTCGCCACCGCCGAGCTCGTCCGGATGCTCCTGACCGCATCGGACGGCGAGCCGTCGCCGGCGCCGATGGTCCTCGATGCCGAGGCGCTTCGATCGATGGCCACCCTGGGCGAGTGGTGGTCCGGCAATCTCCGACCCTGCGTCCTCACGCCCCACCCCGGCGAGTTCGAGCGGCTGCGGGCCGGTGCGGGCATCGAGGAAGGCAGCGACGGCGACCTTGCGGGGGACGACGCGGCCCGCCTCACGGCCGCCAGGGCCGCCGCCGAGGCGTGGGGCCAGGTCGTGGTGCTGAAGGGCGCCAGAACCGTGATCGCCGAACGGGACGGTACCGTGACCGTCGCCGCCTTCGAGAACCCGGCCCTCGCCACCGGCGGAACGGGCGACGTGCTGTCGGGCGTGATCGGCGCGCTGCTCGCCCAGGGCCTCCCGCCCGGTCCCGCGGCTCGGCTCGGCGTCTATCTCCATGGGTCCGCGGGCGAGGTGGTTCGCGAGCGGCTCGGCGACGCGGGGCTCCTGGCCTCGGACCTGCCCGATACGCTGCCCGGCGTCCGAAAGCGCCTCGCGGGGATCGCCGAGCGCGACCAGCCGGGCAAGCGGGTCGGCTTCGCGGTCCGCGACGGCGAGGGAGCGAAGGCCTGAGCGCGCCTCCGGCGGCGCCGTCGATCGAGGATCGGCTCGCCGCGGCCGGGCTGCCGGCCCTGCCCCGGACCGCCTGGGCCGAGATCGATCTCGGGGCGCTCGCGTCCAACCTGGCCGTGATCCGGGAGCTCGCCGGTCCCGGCGTCGCCGTCCACCCGGTGGTCAAGGCCAACGCCTACGGCCACGGCGCCATCGAGGTGGCGCGGGCCCTCGCAGCGGCGGGAGCAGACGGCTTCTGCGTCGCCGCGATGGACGAGGCGCTCGCGCTCCGCGAGGCCGGGATCGAGCTGCCCATCCTCGTGCTGTACCCGATCCCCCTCGGACTCGTCGCTGCCGCGCGACAGCGATTGATCACCGTGGCGGTCGGCGATCGCCAGCTGCTGGCCGAGCTCATCGCCGCGGTGGCCCGTGACCCGCACGAGAAGCCACTCCAGGTGCAGATGGAGCTCGAGACGGGCCTCGGGCGCGGTGGCTTCGTCACGGGGGATGCACTCGCCGCGGCAGCCGAGCTCCGCGATGCCCACGGCGTCCGCCTCGTCGGCACGTGGACCCATCTGCAGGCGCCCGAGGACGAATCACTGACGCGAGGACAGGCGACGGCGTTCGACGGAACGACGCACGAGCTGGAGTCCCGGGTCGGTCCGGCCGGGACCCGTCACCTCGCCGCCAGCGGCGGGCTGCTCCTGGGTGAGGCCGGCGGGCTGGATGCCGTTCGACCGGGGCTCGCGATGTACGGCCTCCTGCCGGACGAGCTGCTCGGCCAAGGGCTCGCCGGGGCCTCGAAACCGCGGGCCCTCGCGACGCCGGCCAGGGGCCTCCGGCCGATCCTGTCCCTCCATGCGCGTCCCGTGCGGGTGGCCGAGCTGCCCACCGGCTCGGGGATCAGCTATGGCCCGACCTTCACCACCGCTCGCCCGAGCCGCATCGCGACGCTGCCTCTGGGTTACGGCGACGGCTGGCCGCGGTCCCTCTCGAATCGCGCGGAAGCGCTGGTGCGCGGCCGGCGGGTCCCGCTGGTCGGCAACGTCGCGATGGACGCGGTGATGGCCGACGTCACCGACGTGCCCGGACCGCCGGTCACGGTGGCCGACGAGTTCGTGCTCCTGGGCGAGCAGGGGAGCGAGCGAATCACCGCCGCGGACCTCGCGGCGACGCGCGGAACGAACTCCTGGGAGGTCGTCACGAACCTCTCCGCGCGGCTGCCTCGGGTGTACCATGCGGCCTCCGTTCCGCAGGCGCTGCGGACCCTCGTCTCGGGCGATGCCCACCGGGGCTGACGCGGGACGCGAGGAGGTCCATCCGACCGTGATCGAGCCCGGCGGCCTCGGCGACGAGCAGCGCGACGAGCTGGTCGAGGAAGTGGCCCGCGAGATCCAGCTGCGCGGGCTCACGGCCTCGGCGGTGTCGTTCCTGCAGGCATCGCGGCCGTACCGGCCGCTCGGTCCCAACGCCATGCTGTTCTTCGATCCCGTGCTGCACGGGCTGTTCGGCGGTGAGCTCGAGAGCGCGTCGGCGCTCCTCGCCGACGAGGACGGCATCGAGCAGCTGATCGAGCGCCTGGAGGACCTGTCCGAGGAGACCGGCTGGGACGCCTGACGGCCCGCCTGACGGCCCGCAGCCGGTAGCATGCACCGGTGACGACCGTTCCCAGGGCGCTCCTCGCCATCGACGCGGGCGCCGCGACCACCTCCGTCGCGCTCCTCGGCCGGCCCGCGAACCGCTGGCGCCTCCTCGGTGCGATCAGCGCGCCGGCCGGCGCGCCGCCAGACACCCTCGCGAGCGTCCTCGTGGCGCGCCTTGCGACCGCCGACCGCCAGCTGGCCGCCGACATCGACGCCAGGCCCGAGGGCGTTGCCGACCTGCCCCGCCTCGAATCGACGAGCCAGCCGTCCCAGACGCTCGCGGTGCTCGGGGCCTCACGCCGCTCGGTCGGGCTGCTGGAGGGCGTGGCCGCCCGCACGCCGTGGCGGATCCGGGCCGCGTCGCCGGAGAGCCACGACCCGCGCGAGATGACCGAGCTCGCCCTGCGACCGGATGTCAGCGCGGTCCTCGTCGGCGCGGGGGACCCGCCGGGACCGGACGAGCGGGGCTGGCTGGACGATCTCGCCGGCCTCGTGGGCGCGGTCACCCGACGGCGCCCGGAGCTCCATGTCGTGCTCGCCGGCCCCGTGGCGGCCCGGAATGCCTGGGCCGAGGGCGCGGGCCGCCCCTTCGACGGTAGCCAGTCGCACATCATCGAAGGTCCGCCGCTCGGCGTTCGAAGCGGGCCGGACGAGCCGCTGCGCGAGATTCTCGAGGGACTCCTGCCTGGATCCACCGACGCCCGCCACACCTCGGTTCGCGCCGTGCTCTCGCTGGCGGACACCCTTGACCGGCGCCTGGAGCTGATCGACATCGGACTCGATGGGGGGCTGCGGGCCATGGCCACCCCGGGTGTCGCGGACCAGGGCCCCATGGCGGTCGCGGTGCGAACCGCCACGGCCGGGCTCGTGCCGGTGGAGATGGACGACGCGGCGGTCGACGCCGTCCTCGCGTGGACCACGGGCAGCCTGGATCGCCACCGGATGGGCGACCGCCTCCTGGACCTGCGGCTCCAGCCGTGGGCGGACGCGTCGGGCGAGGGCGCGCGACTCCGGCTCGCCGCGGTCCGCGCGGCGCTGACCCGGCTGGCAGCAAGGAGCCACGACATCGGCGTCCTGCCCAGTCCCGACGTGACCATCGTCGCGGGCGGGGCGTTTGCCGTGGCGCCGCCGCGGGCCGTCGCCCTCGCGGTCGCCGACACCATGCGGCGGCCCGGCGCCACGCAGCTCGCGATCGACCATGCCCGACTGCTCGGTCCCATCGGCACGATCGACGATCCCGACGAGCGTCGGAGCCTCCTCTCGGATCTCGCCGACGACCTCCTGGCGCCCATCGGCAGCCTCCTGGTGGTGGGCAGCGTGCCGGTTTCGCGCCGCCCGCTGGCGCGGGTCGGGCGGTTGACGCTGGATGGCGACCACCACGGCCGCCACGACCTCGCGGCGGGCGAGGTGGCGTTCATCGACCTGGCGCCGGGAGATCGCGCGCTCGCGACGCTCGAGTTCAAGGATGCGGTCCGGCTCGGGCATCGGGCGAAGCGCGTGGCCGTGCCGGTCTCGGGTGGCGTGGCAGGCCTCGCCGTCGACCTGCGCGACGTCCCGCTGCGCCTGCCGGAGCGCCGGGATCGCCGCCGGGCGATGCTGGCCGAATGGGGTGAGCTGGCCTGGCCCGGGGACGAGCGATGAGCGTCCGCACTGCCGAGGTGCCGACCATCGCCGCTGGCCTGGAGCTGGTCGCGAAGCGCGAGTCGGTGATCAGCCCGGTCGATGCGCTCTTCCGGCTGCACCCCGGGGACCGGCCGCTCGTGAAGACGGGCGAGGCCGTCGGGCGCGGCCAGCCGATCCTCGAGCACCATCGCGACCCGCGGACGATCGTCGTGGCGGGCCCGATCGGCGAGGACGGCACGGCCGGGCCAGGCGACCGCTGGACCGAGCCGGCAGGTCGGTCCAGCCGCGAGACCGAGGTTCGCTCCGACGGCGAGCTGCTGTTCCGCAGCGGGGGCCGCTGGCGAATCGCTGGTGGTGATCGTCCGGATCCCCTCGAGGCGCCCTTCGCGGGCGTGGTTCACGAAGTCCAATCGGGCACGGGCGTGACGATCCGGTCCACCGCCGGCGCGGTGCTGGGGCGCACGGTCCTCGCCGGCCCGACGTGGGGTCGCCTCCAGGTCGCGACCGGGCCTGATGGGGAGCTCCGTGCCCAGCACGTCGACGTCGGCGCGGCGGGGGCGATCATCGTCGCCGGCGCGCGCATGGATGCCGAGGCCCTGACCCGAGCCCGAGCGGTCGGCATCCGCGGCGTCATCGTCGCCGCGCTCGGGATCAAGGAGCAGCGCGACTTCCTGGCCTCCGAGCGGCGCGGCCGCGCGGGGGTTCACGGCCTGCCGCCGTTCGGGGTCCTCGTGCTCGACGGGGCCGCGCGCCGGCCGATCGCGTCGGCGCTGATGGACATCTTCGAGGCGGCCGAGGGCGGGATGGTGGCGATCGTGAACGACCCGCCGGCCCTCGTGATCGACGATCCCTCCGTGCGCCTGCCGACGCCGCGCGAGGATCTCGTGCGAGTCCGCTCGGGACCCCTGGCGGGCGCGGAAGGCATCTGGGCGGGCCTCGCCGGGCCGCGCCGGTTCCCGGCCGGCGTCACGCTCGAGGCCGGGTTCGTCCGGTTCGGCGAGCGCCCGGCGGTCGCGATCCCGATCGGGGACCTCGAGCGCTTTGCCTGAGCCCGGGGTGTCCACGATCACGGAGCGGGTCATCGAGCTGGAGGCCAGGAGCCCGGAGGCCACCCGCGAGCTGGCGGCCAGGCTCGCCTCGGTGGCGGCTGCGGGTGATGTGCTGTGCCTCTGGGGCGATCTCGGCGCGGGCAAGACCGTGTTCGCGAAGGGCTTCGGGGCGGGTCTCGGCGTTCGCGACACGATCCTCTCGCCAAGCTTCGTGCTGATGGGCGAGTACGCGGGGCGGCTGCCGCTGTTCCACATCGACCTCTACCGGCTCGCGACCGCGACGGAGGCGCTCGATGGAGGGCTCCTGGATGATCGCCAGCAGACGGGCGTCGTCCTGATCGAATGGCCGGACCGCCTGGGCGAGGCGCTCCCGCCGGACCGCCTGGACGTGCGGATCGATGGCGGCGCCGACGAGCCACGGCGGATCCGGATCGAAGCGTTTGGCGCCGGTTTCGATCGCTACCTCGCGGCCGTGGCGGCGGCGTCCGGATCGAGCGGGGTCTCGTGACGGCCGGGGAGTGGCTGCTTGCCCTCGATACCGCCACGAACACGATCGTGGTGGCGGCCGGCACGACGGCGGGCGACCTGATCGACGCGGACACGTTGGAGGGGCGTTACCGGCACTCGCAGGAGCTGCTGCCGGCCGTGGTTCGCCTCGTCGATCGGGCGGGACTCCGACTCCCGGATCTCGCGGCGATCGTCGTCGGCACCGGGCCCGGGGCCTTCACGGGCCTGCGAGTCGGGCTCGCGACCGCCAAGACGCTCGCCCACGAGCTGGGCCGCCCGGTCATCGGCATCGGGACCGGTGAGGCGCTGCTCGCGGGGGCTGACGGGGCCGCGGCCCTGTGGCTGCCGGCGGGCGTCCGAGATCGCGTGCTCGTCCAGCCGGGCTCCGAGCCGCGCGTGGTCCACGGCAGCGAGGACCCGGGCGCCACCGCCGGCGTGGAGGCCGCGATCGACCTTGAGGGCCGAGCGTCCGCCGAGGCGCTGGAGCTTGGCCGCCGAGCGCTCGCCGCCCTGCCCGCGAGCCTCCTGCGGCTCGGTGCGGCACGCCTCGCGGCCGGCGACATCGACGACCCGGAGCGGCTTGTGCCGCGCTACGCCAGCCCACCCCGCGGCGCGCCGGCGCCCGCAGCCGATGAGATCGTGGCGTGGTCGCGCGACCCCCGGTAGCCGTTCGGATCGAGCCGATGACGCTCGCCGACATCGATGCCGTCCACGCCATCGAGCGTCGGAGCTTTGCCGTGCCCTGGCCGGACGAGGCCTACCGCAACGAGCTCCAGACGAACCGCCTCGCCAGCTACGTCGTGGCCCGTGCCGGCGATGAGGTCATGGGCTTCGCGGGGATCTGGGTGATGGTCGACGAGGCCCACGTCACGACCTTCGCCGTCGATCCGCGGTGGCGGCGGCGCGGGGTGGGGGAGCGGCTCCTGCTGGCCCTCCTCGATCTCTCGGTGACCCGCCAGGCGCGGGAGGCGACGCTCGAGGTCCGCCTTTCCAACATGCCCGCCCGACGCCTCTACGAGAAGTACGGCTTCCGGCCGGTCGGCATCCGGCCGCGCTACTACTCGGACAACGGCGAGGACGCCCTGATCATGACCACCGACGCCCTGTCGTCGGCTTCCATGCGCGATCGCGTCGCGCGGCTGCGCGCGACCCTGGAGTTGCGGCCCATCGACCCCGAGCCGGGTGACGCGCCGGCGCGCGACGACGGCGACAGGGGACCTGACTCGGGCGCGCGGGAGTACCTCGGATGAGCGGGCCGCTGCTGCTCGCGATCGAATCCTCCTGCGACGAGACGGGGATCGCCCTCGTCGAGAACGGCAGCCGGATCCTCTCGAACGTGGTCGCCAGCCAGGTCGCGCTCCATGCGCCGGCGGGCGGCATCGTCCCGGAGGTCGCGGCGCGGGCCCACCTCCGCTGGATCCTCCCGGTCCTGGACGAAGCGTGGGCGGGCGCGGGTGCAACGTGGGACGACGTCAGCGGCGTGGCGGTCACGCGGGGGCCCGGCCTCGCCGGCTCGCTCCTCGTCGGGATCAACGTGGCCAAGACCCTGGCCTGGGTCCACGACAAGCCCCTGATCGGGGTCAACCATCTCGAGGGCCACCTCTACGCCGCGTGGCTCCGCGACCCGGGCCAGCCCGATGGCGAGCCGCCGGTGTTCCCGCTCGTCGCCCTGATCGTCTCCGGGGGCCACACGTTCCTCGTCGAGATGCGCGACCACCTGACATACCGGCTCCTGGGCCAGACGGTCGACGATGCGGCGGGCGAAGCGTTTGACAAGGTCGGACGGCTGCTGGACCTGCCCTATCCCGGCGGCCCATCCATCCAGAAGGCGGCCGAAAGCGCGACGAGCCATGACCGGGCGTTCCCGCGGGCGTGGCTCGGTGACTCATACGACTTCTCGTTCTCGGGACTCAAGACGGCGGCGCGGCGGACCGTGGAGGCTGCCCGGGCCGACGCCGGTCTCCGGGAGGCGGCCGAGACGCTGCCCCACGCCGTCGTCGCGGAGCTCGCCTGGGGCTTCCAGGAATCCGTGGTCGACGTGCTCGTGACCAAGACCATCCGGGCCGCGACCGCGGCCGGGGCCCGGTCCATCGTCCTGGGCGGCGGCGTGGCGGCGAACGCGGTGCTGCGGACGCGGCTCGCCGGCGAGGCGGAGGCGCTCGGCGTCCCGCTGATCGTGCCCCGGCCCGGGCTCTGCACGGACAATGGGGCGATGATCGGCGCGGCCGGGGCGCGGCGGTTCGCGGCGGGCGAGCGGTCCGGCCTCGACCTCGAGGCGACGCCATCGCTGCCACTCGCGCGATGACGCGGGGCGGAGGAGCGGACGCTCCGCGACTGGATCCCCTCGAGGTGCGCCGGACGCTGCGACGCGAGGGGCTCCGGGCGATCCGCGGGCGCTCCCAGAACTTCCTCGCGGATCCCGATGTGCTCCAGTCCATCCTGGATCTCGCCGACGTGGCCCCCGGCGATCGGGTGCTCGAGATCGGGCCCGGGCTCGGGATCCTGACCGGCGGCCTGCTCGAGGCCGGCGCGCAGGTGACGGCCGTGGAGCTGGACACGGGCCTCGCCGCCTACCTCGCGAACACCTTCGCGGAGGAGCTGGAGCGGGGCCACCTCCAGCTCATCGAGGGCGACGCCCTGGACCTGGAGCTGACCGAGGTGGCGCCGCCGCCATACCGCGTCGTCGCCAACCTGCCGTACCACATCACCAGCCCGATCCTGCACCGCCTGCTGGGCGCCGAGCCCTCGCCCGAGCGTCTCGTGCTGATGGTCCAGGCCGAGGTTGCGGATCGCATGGCCGCGCCCGCCGGCCGGATGAGCTACCTCTCGGCGTTCGTCCAGTTCCACGCGACCATCGAGGTCGCGCTGCGGGTCCCGCCGGAGGCGTTCGAGCCCGCCCCGAAGGTGTCCTCGGCGGTGGTGGTCCTGACGCCACGGGCCGAGAAGGCGTTGCCACGGGAGCGAGAATCGGCGCTCTGGGGGCTCGTGCAATCGGGCTTCCGGGAGCGGCGGAAGATGCTCCGCAACGTCCTCGCCCGCCAGCTCCGCTCAGGCGACGACCGCGCGACCGGGCCGCACGTCGGGCAGGCCCGCGTCGACGAGGCCCTCGTGGCGGCCGGGATCGCCGGGGATCGGCGGCCCCAGACACTGTCCGTCGAGGACTGGCTCCGCCTGCTGGCCGCGATCGAGGCCATCGAGGCGGGCCCGGCAAGCTCGGCGGAGCCAGCAATCGCGGCGGCCGAGGCGCCCGAGTGAGCCCCGAGGCGCTGGCGCCGGTCGTCCGGCTCGCCCCCGCGAAGCTCAACCTGACCCTCGCCGTCCTCGGGCGCCGCCGGGACGGCTTTCACGACCTCCATTCGGTGATGGTCCCGCTGGCGCTCGCCGATCGCCTGAGCCTCGCCCGCGCCGCGGGCCCGGTGGACACCCTCCACGTCGTGGCCGCGGACGGCCGGACGCCGCTGGACCACGCGACCTTCGATTCCGTGCTCCGTGGCGTGGCCGAGGCGCGGCGGATCAACGGCCGCGGCGCCGAGGCGTTCCCGTTGGCGGTCCGGCTGGAGAAGCGGATCCCGGTCGCCGCAGGCCTCGCGGGCGGGAGCAGCGACGCCGCCGCGGCGATCGAGGGCGCCATCGAGGCGTGGGGCGCCGAAGCCTCGCCCGATGCCACCCATCACGCCGCGGCTGCCGTCGGATCCGACGTGCCGTTCTTCCTCGCCGGTGGCCCGGCGCTGATCGAAGGCCGCGGCGAGAAGGTCACCCCCCTGGCATCCATCAAGGGCGAGCCACCCGGCGTCCTGCTGGTCACGCCCGCGGTCGCCAAGTCCACCCGCGAGGCCTTCGCCATCTTCGATTCCAATCCGGCGGCAGCCCCGGCCAACCGCGGCTCCACCCGAATCTCGTCGGAGCACCTGGCCGCCGAGCTTGGCCCCACGTACCACCAGATGCCCTCCGAGGACCTCGTCAAGCGCGCGGGCGTGCTCGCCGTCGCCAACGACCTCGCGAATGCGGCGGACCTCCTGGTCCCGGGCCTCCGCGCGCTGCGACGGGCGCTCACCCGCCTCCTCGGCGTCCCGATCGGGCTCTCGGGCTCCGGCCCGACCCTCTGGGCGCTCTATCCTTCGATCGGCGGCGCGGAGGACGCCGCCGGCCGCGTCCGCGAGCAGCTCCGACTCGGGTTGCTCGACAGCCCGGGCGCCGATCCACCGTTCGTCACCGCGACCACGATCCAGGCCAGACCAGGGAGGGAGCCATGACCCGTCGAGCCATCAGCACCACGAGCGCGCCGTCCGCCGTCGGCCCGTACAGCCAGGCGATCACGACCGACGACCTGGTGTTCTGCTCGGGGCAGGTGGGCATCGATCCGGCCACCGGCAACCTCGTCGAGGGCGGGCTCGAAGCGCAGACGGAACGTGTCATCAAGAACCTCACGGCCGTGCTGGATGCCGCGGGCTGCACGCTCGGCGACGTGGTGAAGACGACCTGCTTCCTCGCCGACATCGACGACTTCGCGACGTTCAACGGGATCTACGCCCGGTTCTTCCCCGATCCGCCGCCCGCCCGATCGACCTTCGCCGTCGCGGCGCTGCCGAAGTCGGCGCTCGTCGAGATCGAGGCGATCGCGGTCCGGAGCCGCTCCTGAGGGTGGCCATCAGCGTTTGTCGCGCTCCCGTCGTTTGACGCTCCCGCCGCACCCCCCGAGAATTCGCCCGTGACCCCGTCACGTACCGAGCCGTCCGCGAGGACGGCGGCGGTCGTCCTCGCCGCGGGCCTCGGCACGCGCATGCGCTCGCGGACCCCGAAGATCCTGCACCAGCTGTGCGGGCGGCCGATGCTGGCCTACGTCCTCGACGCCTGGGACGAGGCGGGCGCCGCGATCGGCACCTGGGGGCCGGCGGTCGTGGTCTACTCCCCGGCCACCGAGGCGATCCGCGACGTCGTCGGCGAGCGCGGGACGATGGCTCTCCAGGAGGTCCCGCTCGGGACCGGCGACGCGGTTCGAGCTGCGCTCGCGGCGGTCCCCGAGGACATCGACGAGCTCCTCGTCCTCTCCGGCGACGTGCCGCTCGTGCTCGGGGAGCAGCTCGTGTCGGTCCTGGAGCAGCGCCGGCTGGACGATGCCGCGATCGCCCTGGGCTCGGTCTACGCCGCGGACCCGGCGGAGCTTGGTCGGGTCGTCCGGAGCGAGTTCGGCTCGGTCGAGCGGATCGTCGAGGCCCGCGACGCGACGCCCGACGAGCTCGAGACGAACGAGGTCAACGCCGGCCTCTACGCCTTCGACGCCTCCTGGCTCCGGCGCCGGATCGGGACCTTGACGCCCTCGCCCTCGAATGGCGAGATCTACCTCACGGACCTGGTCCAGCTCGCTCGCGAGGATGGCCGGATCGTCAGCGCGGTCGGGTTCGAGGATGACGGCTCGCTCGACGGCATCAACGACCGCAGCCAGCTTGCCCAGGCCGAGTGGGCCCTGAGGGTCCGGATCAATGAATCGCACATGCGCGACGGCGTGACGATGCGTGACCCGTCGACGGTCTACATCGACTGGGACGTCGAGCTCGAGCAGGACGTCGTGGTGGAACCCAATGTCCACCTCCGTGGGGCCACGCAGATCGCCACCGGCTGCACGATCGGGCCGAATGTCCTCATCGAGGACTCGACCATCGGGCCCGACTGCCGGGTCCGCATCAGCGTCATCGAGCATTCGACGGTCGAGGCCGGCGTCTCGATCGGGCCGTACAGCCACCTCCGGCCGGGGAGCCACGTTGGCGAGGGCTCCGAGATCGGCAACTTCGCGGAGATCAAGAACAGCCGCCTCGGCAAGCGGGTCAAGCAGCACCATATGAGCTATCTCGGCGACGCGGACCTCGGCGACGGCACGAATGTCGGCGCCGGCACGATCACCGCGAACTGGGACGGGCGGACGAAGAACCGCACGACGATCGGCCCGAACGCATTCCTCGGCGTGGACACGATGCTGGTCGCGCCGGTGGAGGTCGGCGAGGGGGCGCGGACCGGCGCCGGGGCCGTCGTCACGAAGGACGTTCCGGCGGGCAAGCTGGCCGTCGGAGTGCCGGCCCGGATCCGCGAGCCGCGGGTCAAGCCATGAGCTTCCCGCTCGCCGAGATCCTGTTCCTGGTCTTCCTGACGATCCTCGAGGGCTTCTTCGTCGCCGCGGAGATCGCCCTCGTCTCGGTCCGCCGGTCGCGCATCGACCAGCTGGTGGAGGAGGGGAGCGCCAGCGCTCGCCGCGTCCGCCGCCTCATCAACGACCCGGGCCGATTCCTCGCGGTCTCGCAGCTCGGACTGACGTTCATCGGATTCTTCGCCTCGGCCTTCGCGGCGGTCAGCCTCGTCGAGAACCTCAGCACCCTGCTCACCGGGTTCGGGATGGAGGCCGCCACGGCCGAGTCCGTCGGACTGATCATCGTCACGATCATCCTGGCGCTCTTCACGATCGTGTTCGCGGAGCTCATCCCGAAGTCCATCGCCCTCGCGAGCCCGGAGCGGTTCGCGCTCATCCTGTCGCGCCCGATCGACGTCCTGGCCCGCCTCCTCGGCCCGATCGTGAGCATCCTCAACGCGATCACGCGCTGGGTCGCCCGGTCGATGGGCGTCGAGATCAACCAGGAGGCCGCGATCAGCGCGGAGGAGCTGCGGCTCATCGTGGAGCGGGGCGGCGAGCAGGGCGTCCTGGAGGCCGAGGAGGAGCAGATGATCAACGCGGTCATCGAGCTCGGCGATCGGCGCGTCCACGAGGTCATGGTCCCGCGGGTTGCGATCGCCTCGCTGCCCGCCAACGGGACGCTGGAGCAGGCGATCGACCTTGTCGTGGAGGTCGGGCACTCGCGCATCCCCGTCTACCACGACTCGATCGACGAGATCGTCGGGATCCTCTACGCCAAGGACCTGCTGCCGTACCTGAAGACCGACGCCGGGCCGCGCCCGGCGCTGCGGAAGCTCCTTCGACCGCCGGTGCTGGTGCCGGAGTCCATGACGGTCGATGACCTCCTGCACGAATTCCAGCGGCGCAAGGTCCATATCGCGATCGTGCTCGACGAGTACGGCGGAACCGCCGGCCTGGTGACGATCGAGGACCTCCTGGAGGAGATCGTCGGCGAGATCCAGGACGAGTACGACGTCGAGGAGCCGATGGTCGTCCGCCTCTCCGACCACGAGGCCCGGGTCGACGGCCGGGCCGACGTGGACGAGCTGCTCGAGCTCTTCGACCTCGACCTCAAGCTCGAGGACGAGGAGGAGTACGACACGCTCGGCGGCCTGATGTACCACCGGATCGGGGGCGTGCCGGCGCCGGGTGACGTCGTGGAGGTCGGCGGGCTCCGCCTGACGGTCGAGACGACCGACGGTCGCCGGGTCGCCAAGGTCCTCGTGACGCGCCAGACCGACAACGGCCCGCGGACGTCCGAGGACGGCATCGCAGCGGAAGCCCCAACGAACGGCGGGCGAGAGTCCGATCGCCGAAGCGCACGCAAACGCTGATCAGCCGGAGCGGAGCCCTCAGGCGCTGATCACCGAGTTGATGATCTCCTCGAGTCGCTGACGGGGCTCGCGCTCCAGGGTGCCGGCGGAATCCAGCGCCGCGAGCGCCCGGTCGCGGTGGAGCCGAGCCTGGTCCCGGGTGTACTCGCGGGCGCCGGCCAGCTCCAGGATCTCGACGATCTCGGTGGTGTGCTCCGGCGTCAGGCGGCCATTGGCGTAGAGGGCGGACAGACGCGCCCGATCCTCGGGCGAGGCGTGCTCGAAGGCGTAAATCACCGGGAGGGTCTTCTTCTTGCGCGGCACGTCGCTCGGCTCCTTGCCGGTCGCGAGCTCGCGGCCCCAGATGCCGAGCAGGTCGTCGTTGAGCTGGAACGCGATCCCGAGGTCCCAGCCGAAGGCGCGGTAGCCGCCGATGACGGCTTCGTCCTCGGTCGCCAGGACGGCGCCGGCCTCGATCGATGCGGCGATCAGGGCGGCGGTCTTCCGCCCGATCATGTCGAAGTACCGCTCGACCGACAGGCCCTCGTCGTGCTCGGCCATCCAGATGTCCATGTACTGGCCCTCGCACAGGGCGACGCAGGTCTCGTCGTACAGGCGCATCAGGCGCAGGACGGTGTGATCGCTGAACCCGAGGTCCGTCAGCCGGTGGAGCGCGACGCGGCTGAGGCTGAAGAGCATGTCGCCGGTGTTGATCGCCTGGGGGATGCCGTGCATGGCCCAGAGGGTGGGGCGGTGGCGCCGCTCGCGGTCGTCGTCCTCGATATCGTCGTGGACCAGGGAGAAGTTGTGGCCCAGCTCGACCGCCGCCGCGCCGGGAAGGGCGCGCTGGTGGTCCCCGGTGATCGAGGCGTAGGCGAGGAGGCCCAGCAGCGGCCGCATCCGCTTGCCGGACGAGCCCGAGCCATCGAGGCCGAGGTGATAGCGGCACATCTCGTAGACGCCGGCGGTGGCCGGGTCCGAGCCCTCGATGAGGCGGAGGATCTCGCCCTCCGTGTCGGCGATGAGCTGGGCGATGTCGGGGCTGGTCGAGAGGGCCATCGCGGCGAGTGTACCGCCGGTCTCGAAAACGTGCGCGGCAAAAGTAGCGGGTTGCTGGGAGGCGCTCGCCGAAGCCGTGCGCGTCGTATCCGCGCGTCCGAGCCCGGGCCCGCCGCGCGAACCCGGCGCGGTGTACCGTCCCTTTGTGCCCGCACCCCGTCGCTACGTCACCGAGGCCATCGTGCTGTCCCGCTTCGACTACGGCGAGGCGGATCGGATCCTGACCCTGATCACGCCGGCGGGCGGCAAGATCAAGGCGATCGCCAAGGGCATCCGGCGCCAGAAGTCGCGGATCGGCGGGAGCCTGGAGCCGTTCGCCGAGCTTCGAATCGCCCTCGCGCAGGGCCGGACGTTCGAGGTCGTCACCCAGGTGGAGGTCATCCACCCGTGGCTCCGGATGCGCGACTCGCTGGTGTCGTTCGGCACGGCGTCGTACCTCGCGGAGCTCGCGAACGGGACCCTCGAGGAGCGCCACGGCGCCGAGTCCGTCTACCTGCTCCTCAAGCGCGCCTACGAGCTCCTTGACGCCGACATGTCGCCGGGGCGGGTCGCCCGGTGGTTCGAGGTGCACCTCGCGGATGAGCTCGGCGTGCGGCCGGAGGTCGATCGGTGCGTCGAATGCGGCCGGCTGCTCGTGGCCGACGAGCGCTATCGCTGGATGCCGCCGCTCGGCGGCGTCCTGTGCGAGCGCTGTCCTGGACCGTCGTTCGAGCATGCCGGCCTCTCGCTGGAGGGCCTCAAGCTCCTGAAGGCCTACCAGCGTCTGGACGTGGAGGCGCTCGCGGCGCTGCGCGTTCGGGCTGAGACGGAGCGCGAGGTCGAGATCGCGATGCGCGAGTTCCTCGCCTACTCGCTCGACCGGAAGCCCCGGTCGCTGGCCTTCCTCGACGAGATCAGGTGCGCGCCGATCCCCGCTCCCGTTCCGATTGCCTGAGATGGCCGGGAAGCCTCGCGTCCGATTGGACCTCGCTCCGCGGTGATTCGGCCGCGATGACCGGCCCCGCGAATACACTCGCGACATGACCACCAGGGCCGACATCTCCTCCGCGAACTGGGCCGCGCTCGTCGAGGCCGCGCCGGCCATCGCGAGGGCGGTCAGCGCATCCGGCGGCTCCACGACCCACTCGGAGCAGGAGCTGGGTGCCTTCATCGCCTTCGTCGGCGACGCCTCGGTGCAGGCCGGCGGCGAGAGCCTCCTCGGCCAGCTCGTCGCCGATGTCGCCGGGAGGCTGGCCGGCGGTGTGCCTGCCCCTGACGGCGACGTGTACGTCGACGGGCTCGAGAAGGCTCGGAAGGCCGGCGCGATCCTGTCCGTGGAGGCGGACCCCGACGAGGCAACGGCGGTGCGGGCGTGGCTCCTTGGAGCCGCCCGGGCCGTGGCTGCGGCGGCCAAGGACGGCGGCGTCCTCGGCGTCGGCGCGAAGACCTTCAGCGACTGGGAGAAGGAGACGATCGGCTCGATCGCGGACGCGCTCGGGGCCTGATCGAGGGCGAGCGAGCTCGCCCCTGCTAGCATTCGGCGGCCATCGCAGCCCGCGACCGTCCCTTCCACGGCCGGTCGCCAACGGGAGTCCCAGCGCATGACGCAACCCTCCACGATCGATCCCGGAACCACCATGCCCGATGATCCGGGGCCGTCCGTCACCGATCTCGAAACGATCGTGTCGCTGGCGAAGCGCCGCGGCTTCGTCTTTCCGAGCTCCGAGATCTACGGCGGCATCAACGCGGTCTGGGACTACGGGCCGCTCGGGGTGGAGCTCAAGAACAACGTCAAGCGGGCGTGGTGGAAGGCGATCGTGCAGGAGCGCGACGACGTCGTCGGGCTCGACGCCGGGATCCTGATGCACCCCCAGGTCTGGGTCGCGTCGGGGCACGTCGGGAGCTTCAGCGACCCGATGGTCGAGTGCGCCACCGACAAGCGCCGCTTCCGCCTCGACGAGCTGCCGGGCACGGAGAACCTCACCACCGCGGACCTCCAGGATCCCGGCATCGTGGAGCGGCTGGGGCTGAAGTGCCCGGTCGATGGTGGCCCGCTGTCGCCGCCGCGTCGCTTCAACCTCATGTTCAAGACCCACATGGGCCCGGTCGAGGACGAGGGCGCGGCGATCTACCTTCGCCCCGAGACGGCCCAGGGCTCGTACGTCAACTTCAAGAATGCCCAGCAGAGCTCGCGCAAGAAGATCCCGTTCGGGATCGCCCAGATCGGCAAGAGCTTCCGGAACGAGATCAGCCCCGGCAACTTTGTCTTCCGGATGCGCGAGTTCGAGCAGATGGAGATGCAGTACTTCGTCCGCCCGGACGCCGCCGCAGCGGCCTTCGAGGAGTGGCTGCCCAAACGCCGGGCGTGGTACGAGCAGTTCGGCGTGACGCCGGAGCGGCTCCGCTTCCGCGAGCACGCGCCGGACGAGCTCGCCCACTACGCGAAGAAGGCGATCGACGTCGAATACCGTTTCCCGTTTGGCTGGAAGGAGCTCGAGGGCATCCACAACCGGGGCGACTGGGATCTCTCCCGCCACCAGCAGGAGAGCGGCGAGAATCTCGAATACTTAGATCCCCTCACGAACGGAAGCTTCGT
>DATLDP010000038.1:0-3696 GCA_035525825.1 Candidatus Limnocylindria bacterium | reverse complement strand
CGCCCGCCATCGCCGAGCGATAGAGCACGCCCGCGAGCTGCGGGTAGTCCTGGTAGATGCGGCGGCTCCAGGCCTGCGCGGTCGCGCGGCGGCCGGTCGCGATCGCCTGGCTCGCGCCGGCCCGGGTCGGCCAGAGGCGGGTCAGGTCGAGGACCTCGACGGCGCTCGCCAGCTCGAAGCCGACGAGCCACGGCGCCTGGCGCCGGCGATCGATGAGGCGGGTGCCCTGGAAGGACTCCGCGATCGCCCCGGTCGCGTCCAGCGCGACGTAGGAGATCGCCCGCGTCGGATCGTCGTGCGGTGGTGGCTCGTGGTGATCGAACCGGCCGGAGGCGGCGGGACCGTGGTGGCGGAACTCGCCCCACGTGGCGGGGTGCGGGCCGCCCGCTCGATAGACCCGCCAGACCAGCGTTCCGGCAGCGATGGTCCGCCGGTCGCGGAGGTGGAGCTTCGGGAGCTCACGAGGCGGAGGCGGGAGCTTGGTCGCCTCCGGGTCGTCGATCACGCGGCCGCTACAGCTCCCGCGCGATCGCGGCAACGGGGTCCGGCGAGCCGCCGGAGCGCAGCCACTCCAACGGCGACGCGGCGCCGTGGTCGAGTGGCAGGTCCGTGCTGGGCTCGTTCAGGAACGACCAGACCGCGACCGGGTGGAGATCCGCCGGCAGCGCAAGGCTGACGGCCGGCAGGCCGCGGATCGGGGCATCGGCCGCGAACTGGGCGCGAGGAAAGCGCCACTCGTCGGATTCACGAATGGCGAGGAGGGTTCGCTCGGCAGCCCGCTGGCGGATCCGCGCGCGGGTCACGCCGAGCCGATCAGCGACCTCGGCGACGTCCGCCGTGTCCGCGAGGATCGCGGCATATCGCGCGGCCGTGTCGCCGATCGGGTCTCCTTCGACCCGGCGTCGCTTCGCGAGGTTGAGGCCGCCGGCCCGGAGCGCCGCGGCGTCTGCCTCGGGCAGCTGGGACGCGGGATCGTCGATCCTCGCCTCCGTGCCGCGCAGCTCCCCGATCGCGATCGCGGCGACACGCGCAAAGCGCTCCTCGTCGATCCCGGCATCGCCGAGCAGCACCTCGAGGCGGCGGAGGGCGGGTGCGGTGCGGGTGGTGACCATGGCTTTCGTGTCCTTTCGTGACAAGGACACGCTAATCCACCGCCGGCTGGATCGTCAACCGCCGGCAACGTCAATCGGGCCTGATGGTGCGCTGCATTGGGGGGATCGAATGGACGTCGCACGCGGAACTCATACTTCGCGCCGTGGCGCATGGCGTGCAGCTCAGCGAGGAGGACCGCGAGTTCTATCGCTGGTATGGACCGTGGGCGCCGCTCAGCCCGCGCGAGGTGGAGGAGCGGCTCGCCGGCCTGGACGTGCCGTGGTGGATCGTCGGCGGGTGGGCGGTGGAGGCGTTCACGGGCGTCGCGCGCGAGCACGAGGACATCGACGTCGCCTTCTTCCGGGCGGACCTCGGTGGGGTCCACGCCCACCTCTCGCCAGAGCTGTGCATCTGGTCGAATCTCAGCGGGACCATTCGGCCGCTCCGAACGCTCGATGAGCTCCTGGACGGGGCGCGGCAGCTCTGGGTCCGCCGGGACGGGGTCAGCCCCTGGCTGATGGACCTGGCCGCGACGCCGCATGACGGCGAGACCTGGATCTCGCCCCGCGACCCGAGCGTCCGCCGGCCGCTGGAGGCGGCGACCTTCACCGCCGCTGACGGGATCCGCTACCTGCAGCCGGACCTGGTCCTGTTCATGAAGGCCCTGCTGGCCCGGCCCAAGGACGATGGCGACCTCGAGACGATCCTGCCGCGTCTCGACCCGGAGCGCCGCGCCTGGCTCGCCGAGACGATCGAGCGCGTCCATCCGGGCCATCGCTGGCTGGAGCGCATCCGGATGATCGACGGCGGTTAGGGCGATTCCTCGCGGGCGACGCCACCGTCGCGGAAGTCGCGCATCAGCTCGAGGTAGCCGGGCAGGCCACGCTCGTAGCCCAGCGCCCAGAAGCCGGCGCCCGCGAGGCCCTGGTCGCGAGCCAGCGCGAGCTTCGGGCGGAGCGTCGCAGGCGAGTCGTAGTAGGTGAGGAGCCACTCGTCGCCGTCGGGGATCGCGAAGAACTCGGCGATCTCGAGCGCATCGCGGCCGGGCGTGAAGTCCTTCGCCAGCAACAGCTCGGTGTTCTGCCCGGGGATCCAGGCGGTGCCGTTGCCGATCACCGGCGCGGTCCGGTCCGGGCCCAGCGTCCGCCAGCGCATCCCGTGCAGCGGAAGGCCGAGCAGGATTCGCTCCCGGGGGACCCCGGCCTCCACGTACCGCCCGATGGACCAGCGGAGGGTCGCTACGCCGTCGCCTCGATCAACCGGCGAGCTCGCGCCCGGTGGCGACCCCGACCAGTGGTATTCGTACCCCATCAGGAAGACCCGGTCCACGCCGGCGCCGGCCGCCGCAGCGGCATTCCCCGTCCCTCGAACGCCCTCGGTGGCGACGCTCAGGGTGAGCTCGGGGTCGATGGCGTCGAGCGCGGCCCGGAGCGCAAGGAGGAACTCGGCGTAGGCCGGCCGGTCCGCCTCGTCGAGAGCCTCGACGTCCACGTTCAGCCCATCGATGCCGAGGTCGTCCGCGAGCGCGACGAGCTCGCCGACCGTCCGGCGCCAGGGCTCGAGCGGGGGAGGGGCGGCGCTCGCTCCCGTGGCGCTGGACGTGGTGGCGCTGCTCGCGGGCGCGGGGCTCGCGACCGGCCGTGGGATCCGCCCGAAGAAGATCCCGTTCTTCTCGCCGCCGAAGCTGGTGAAGACCAGCTCGACCGCGACGTCCCGGTCGTGGGCCTCGTCGATGAGGCGCCGCCCGATGTCGCCGGTGATGCGCCGAAACCCGGGCGGGCGGGTGTCGATGGCGCCGTTGCGGCGCGCGCTGACCGAGAACAGGCCGAGTGTCGAGAGCGATGCGTCCCGGAGGTAGGCGGCCATCGAGTCGGTCATCTGCCAGTAAGGCAGGAAGCCGTAGACCTCCGTGCCGCCGAGGGGCGGCCGGGGCGTTGGATCGGGATTCAGGGTGGGGAGGACCCCGTCGAGGCCCGAGTCACCCGGGCCGAGGGGCCCGTGACTCGCGTTTGAGCTGGCGCCGGCGCTGCCGATGGGACCCGCACCGAGGCGCAACGGCAGTCCGGCCGTGAAAGCCACTGCCGCGACCACGACCGCGACGCACAGCAGCGCGGGCAAGACGACGCGGGAACGCGATGACATCACTGGCAGGGTAGGTGGGCCCTCCACCGCGCCGCATGCGCCGGGCTGTATCTGTTGACAATGCATCCGAAATAGATAGAGTTCGCCTGATGACCGAAGCAACCCGCCGTCCAAGCGCCCCGCCGCCCCTCTCGCGTGTCGCGATGTACATCCTCCTCGCGATCGGGCCGGAGGAGCGGCACGGGTACGCGATCATGCATGAGGTCGGGCGCATCACCGCCCGTGCCGTCAAGCTGGGGCCAGGCGCCATCTACACGACGATCAAGCGCCTTCTCGCCGACGGCCTGATCGAGGAAAGCGAGGAGCGGCCAGACCCGGAAGTCGACGACCAGCGGCGGCGCTACTACCGCCTCACCGCGCTCGGTCGCTCCGTCGCCGCGAGCGAGGTCCGGCGGCTGGACGCGCTCCTGTCGTCGGCGCGCCCTTGGGCGCTCACGCCGGATGCGTTCCGCGCCCTGATCG
>DATLDP010000008.1:0-47256 GCA_035525825.1 Candidatus Limnocylindria bacterium | reverse complement strand
TCCGCCCGACGTATGGCTTCGAGGACGTCTCGCTCGCGCCCGGCATCGAGACGATCGAGCCCAACGACGTCGAGCTCGGCCAGGCGTTCTGCGGCATCGAGCTCGCCATCCCGATCATCGCCGCCGCGATGGATGCCGTGGTCGACCCGGTGTTCGCCGGCGCGCTGGGGAGGCTCGGCGGGCTCGCGGTCATCAACCTCGAGGGGGTCCAGGCCCGCTACGAGGACCCGTCAGAGGTCATCGGCCGAATTGCTGCCGCCCCCGACGACGAAGTCCAGGACCTCCTCTCGGCGGCCTACGCGGCGCCGATTCGCGAGGACCTCGTGGCGCTGCGGATCGAGGAGATCCACACCGCGGGAGGGAAGGCGGCCGTCGCGGCCACGCCGGGCGCCGCGCGCAAGTGGGGTCCGTTCTGCGCCGAGCATGGCGCCGACCTGTTCCTGGTCCAGTCGCAGGTCAGCTCGGCACGCCACCTCGCGTCCGGCTACGACCCGCTGTCCCTGGGCGAGTTCACCCGCTACATGCCCATCCCGGTCGCGGTCGGGAACACCACCAGTGCCGAGGCGGCCTACCTGCTGATGGAGCAGGGTGCGGCGGCGGTCTTCGTGGGTGTTGGCCCGGGCGCCGCCTGCACGACGCGCGAGGTCCTCGGCATCGGGATCCCCCAGGTCACCGCGATCAGCGACGTCGCCGCGGCCCGAGATTCGTACCTGCGCGAGACCGGCCGCTACGTGCCCGTGGTCGCCGACGGCGGGATGCGCCGCGGGGGCGAGCTGGCCAAGGCGGTCGCGGCCGGGGCCGACGCGCTGATGCTCGGATCACCGCTGGCGCGGGCCGCGGAGGCGCCCGGACGCGGCGTCAACTGGGGGATGGCCGCGCCGTCGCCGGTGCTCCCGCGGGGAACGCGGATCAAGGTCGGGACCGTCGGCTCGCTGGAGAAGATCCTGTTCGGGCCGGCCGGGGTCAGCGACGGCTCCCAGAACCTCGTCGGCGCGCTCCGCCAATCGATGGCGGCGCTCGGCGCCCGGACCCTGCGCGACATGCAGCAGGTCGAGCTCGTGTACGCACCCTCGGTCCAGACCGAGGGCAAGTCGTGGCAGGGCCGGGGCCGCTGACGGCCGTCTCGAGCGCGGCGACCTCGAAGGCGAACCCGCCACGCTGAGGGACGAGCTCGGCGATCAGCTCGCCGGGTGGGGCAAGGTCGCGAAGATCGAGACGCGCGGTCGCGTGTCCGGCCAGTCGATCGAGGTCGCCGTCGGCTACGTCGACGAGCCCGACGGCAGCATCCTGGTCGCCGCCGGGAACGACGCCGGCTGGGCCCGGAACCTCGACGTCGAGCCGGCGTGCCGGGTGGCGATCGGCGAGGAGCGCTGGGACGCGACCGCCGAGCCGCTCGAGGGACCGGACCTGCTGCACGCGATCCGCGAGCTGATCCTCAAGTACGGGACCCCCGCGGAGCGGCTGGGCCAGGGCCCGGCGTTCCGGCTGCGCCGCCGCTAGGTCGGCACCGGCGCTACGTCGCCCCGCCGCTCGGCCGCAAGCGCCCCGACGTCGCCCCGTCGCTCGGTCGCGGCAGTCCGGCGGTTGCCTGGGTCCGCTAGGGCGTCGCGACCCAGGCGGTGCCCTCGAGGATGGGGCCGCCGTCGCCATTGCACGGCGGCAGGTCGCCCGTCTCCGGGAACGAACCGCCCTCCACCACGACCTCCTGGCCGTCGATGACGATCCCGAGGGTCAGCGGGAATGACGGCTCATCCGCGCACCAGTTGGAGATGCGGACGTTGCTCGAGTAGGCGACGGCGGGTTTCAGCTCGATCCTGCCGGGACCGGCGGAGGCACCGCCGACCAACGCGGCCCCGGCGCTGTCCCGCAGCCCGAGGGCGGGGAAGGCATCCACCGAGCAGGCCCTGTTCGAGACGAGCAGGACCTCGGCGATGCGCGAGCCGGTCGCCCCCTCGACGAGCCCGTGGGAGGCCTTGAGGTCCGTGACCGTGCAGGCAGCCGCCCCGGTTGCCGCTGTCGGTGCGGGCGTGACGACGTCGATGGGCGGGGCCGTCGGCGGCGTGACCGAGGGGGCCAGGGTGGCGACCGGGGCCGTCGGCAGGAGGGTTGGCGCACCCCCGGTCGGTGGCGCGGATGGGCTCGTCTGGCAGGCGGCCAGCAACAGGGCCGAGACCAGCAGGAGCGGGATCGCGGGCAGCCACCTGCGGACTCCGCGGTGCCGGGCGGCGACCGGCACGCCGGCGTGCCCCTTTCGATCAGTCACTGCGGCCAGCATAGCCACGCGCCGCGGCGCGTCGCCGCCACCCGTCAGGTCCGGTGGCGAGGCCGATGGTCCGGGTCGGTCCGCGGCGGGACCTCAGCCCAGCAGCCGTGCGACGCGGTGGAAGGAATCCATCGGCACGTGGCCGGCCTCGGCCGTCCGGCGGAGATGCTCCGGCCAGGTGGGCACGGCCGCGACCGCGCGTCGGAGCTCCGGCAGCGCCTCGGCCTCGAACCCCGCGTCGAGCAGCCGAAGCCCGGTCATCCACGCGATCTGGTCGTCCTCGGGCACGAGCCGGGCCGCGTCGCGATACGCCTGCAGCACGCCGGCCTGGTCGCCCGCCGCTTCCCGCGTGTCCGCCCGATCCAGGGCCTCCTGGCCGCGGGCAAAGCGCAGGAGCCGGGCGAGCTCCTCGAGTGGCGCGGAGTCGTCATCGACGCGGAGATCCACGCGACGGCGCCACGACTCCATCGCCTCCGACCCGGCTACCGGAACTCCGGGCGCGGCGATCGCCGAGCCCGCCCCCGGCGCGACGAGCAGCACCGCCGACTGGCGTCCGCGGATATCGCCTGCCTCCGCCTCGGCGGCGACCAGGGCGGCGAGGAGTCGATCCGGCAGGTCCCCCGTGCTCGACTCGTAGGCCGCGAGCATCGCCGCCGGCACCGTGTCGCGGGCCATCATGTTCGCCTGGCACGAGACCGCATCGCCCACTGCGTGGAGTGCTGCCGCGACGCACGCCGCGCCCGTATGCGTGGCCGTCCGGCCCTGCGCGTCGACGACCCCGACCTGGCGCACCTCCCGTCCCTCGTCCGCGGCGAGCTGCCGCGCCAGCGCCTCCTCCGGCCCCAGCCCTTCGCGCAGCCGGGCCAGCGTTCTCGGCCCATAGGCCGGCTCCACGAAGGATTGCGTCGCGACCGCACCGACTCCCGGCTCCACCCACGAGCAGATCGCGCCGACGTTGAACCAGCGCGTCTGGACCGCGACGCCCAGCTCGCCCGTGGCCCGGTCCAGCGCGACGATCGAGTACGTCATCGACCCACCTCCACGTCCTCGAGCCTAGCGCGAGGGCCTCGGGGATCAGCGGGCGCGAAGGTAGGTCAGGACCGCGAGGACCCGCCGGTGCCCGTCCGGCTCCGGGATGAGGCCGAGCTTGGAGAAGATGCTGGCCACGTGCGTCTCGACGGTCTTGAGCGTGACCACGAGGCGCTCGGCGATCGCCTGGTTGGATCGGCCTTCCGCCATGAGCCCAAGGACCTCGCGCTCGCGGTCGGTCAGCTCCGACAGTGGATTCCGCTCGCGCTGCCGGCGCATGAGCTGCGCGATCAGGCTCGGATCGATCGCCGACCCGCCGCGCGCGACGCGCTGGATCGCGTCCGTGAGCTCGATCGTGTCGGAGACCCGGGCCGGGCCATCGGCCCGGGCCGGTAGACTTTCCGCCACGCGGTGGACGCCGCATCGGAGCGAGGGGTCTGGATCGAGCGTGTCGGGCAAGGGCAGGACGGTCCACGGCGAGGCGGCGAATGCCGGCCATCGCGTCCTCGCCCCCGACGATGCCGAGGTCGAGGCCTACCTGGAGACCGCCCTCCACGCCCCGGGCCCCGATCGCGCAGCCGGCGACCGGCCGGCAGCCGGTGATGGCGTCGTCGCCGTCCTCGATTTCGGGAGCCAGTTCGCGCAGCTGATCGCGCGCCGCGTCCGCGAGCTCCACGTCTATTCGGAGCTCCTCCCCCACGACACGACCCTCGCAGAGCTACAGCGCCGCGGCGCGAGCGCGGTGATCCTTTCGGGCGGTCCCAACTCCGTCTACGACGAAGGCGCGCCCAAGCCGGACCCGGCGATCTGGGGCGGCTCCCTGCCGGTGCTGGGCATCTGCTACGGCGCCCAGCTCATGGCCAGCGAGCTCGGTGGGAGCGTCGAGTCGACGGCCAAGCGGGAGTACGGACCCGCAACGGTCACGATCGGGAGCGAGGACGGCATCTTCACGGGCCTCGATCGAACCCAACCGGTCTGGATGAGTCACGGCGACTCGATCACCGAACTGCCGGAGGGCTTCCGCGCCACCGCCCAGACCGACTCGACCCCGTTCGCGGGGCTCGCAGACCCGTCCCGCCACCTCTACGGGATCCAGTTCCACCCCGAGGTCGCGCATACGCCCCATGGGCGCGACGTCCTCCGGAACTTCGTCGTGGGGGTCGCGGGCGTCAGCCAGACGTGGACGCCGACGAGCTTCATCGAGTCCACCGTCACGGAGATCCGGGAGCGGGTCGACGCCCACGCCGCGGCGGTCGGGACGGACGGCAAGGTCATCTGCGCGCTGTCCGGGGGCGTGGATTCCGCGGTCGCGGCGGCACTCGTCCACCGGGCGGTGGGGGATCGGCTGACCTGCATCTACGTCGACCACGGGCTGATGCGGAAGCGCGAATCGGAGCTCCTGCGGGCAACGTTCGCCGAGAACCTGGGCATGAACCTGGTGATGGTCGATGCGCGCGCGCGGTTCCTGGCCCGGCTCGCGGGCGTGATCGATCCGGAGCAGAAGCGCCGGATCATCGGCGACGAGTTCATCCGGGTCTTCGAGGAGGAGGCCGAGAAGCTCGGCCAGATCGACTTCCTGACCCAGGGCACGCTGTATCCGGACGTCATCGAGAGCGCGACCTCGGAATCGAAGGCCGCCCAGAAGATCAAGACCCACCACAACGTCGGGGGCCTGCCCGCGGACCTCCGGTTCAAGCTCATCGAGCCGCTGCGGTACCTGTTCAAGGACGAAGTCCGGGCCGTCGGGCTGGAGCTGGGGCTGCCCGAGCAGATGGTTCAGCGCCAGCCCTTCCCGGGGCCGGGGCTCGCGATCCGGATCATCGGTGAGGTCACCGCGGAGCGCCTCGACACCCTCCGCGAGGCCGACTGGATCGTGATCGACGAGATCAAGGGCGCCGGGCTCTATCGCAGCGTCTGGCAGTCCTTCGCGATCCTCACGCCCATCAACAGCGTGGGCGTGAGGGGGGATGGTCGGACGTACGCGAACGTGGTAGCAATTCGGGCAGTGACCTCCGAGGACGGCATGACGGCTGATTGGGCCAAGCTGCCATACGAGGTCCTGGGCAAGATCAGCAGCCGAATCGTGAACGAGGTTCCGGGGGTCAATCGCGTTGTCTATGACATCTCCAGCAAGCCACCGGCGACGATCGAGTGGGAGTAGCCACGTGACGAGGCACCAGGGAGTTCGGCCATGAGCCCGGCGCGATCAAAGGCGGGCGGCCGCGGCGACGGCGCGAGCGGCGAGACCTCAACCTGCCCGTGGTGCTCGGCCACGGTCGCCGCGGATGCGGCCAAGTGCCCGTCCTGCGGCGCGTCGCTCCGCGACGCGGCCGATGGCGAGATTCTCGGCGTCACCCAGATCGACCACGCAGCGACCTCCAAGCTCGCCCGCATGAAGCCCGGTCGCCTGGCGGGCTGGCTCGGCGCCGAGCCGACCACGGAGAATCCCGAGCTGACCGGCCGTATCGAGCCGCCCTCGGAGGAGGTCCGTCGCGAGATGCTCAAGCTGGAGCTCGCGGCGATCGACGCGGAGATCGAGGCCAAGAAGGCCGCCGCCGCCCAGACGGAGCTGCCACCCGATCCTGCGTTCGAGGCGAAGCCCGGCTGAGCCGGGCCATCGCCGGGACCCTCGCGTTGCCAGATCCCGCCACGCCGGCTCGGCTGCCGGCGCCAGGTCCGTCGTTCCTGCGCGAGCAGTCCTTCGTCGCTCGCGATCGGCGACTCCAGGTCGGGATGAGCCGGCCCCAGGTCCCGACGGAGGACTGGTGGACCACGATCCTCTGGATCGCGGATGAGGACGGGGACCTCGTCCCGTTCACCGACCTCGCCCCGGCGGCGGGACCGCCACCGGAGCCACCGCTCGCCCGCCTCGGACCGGCGCTCGCGGGCGGGCTGTCCGGGATGATCCTCGAGGACGCCGGGCGCCTCCAGATCCGGCTGGGTCCGGTCGTGCCGCCCGAAGACCCGATGCGGCCGTGGCGCGCTCCGGCGATCGCCCGTGCCGCCTTCCGGTGGGAGCCGGCTCGGGCCGCGTCCATTCGACCGAACGACCTCGCCACCGAGGTGCTGACCGCGTTCCGACGGGCCGTCGAGGGCCTCGGCCGGCGGTAGGTATGCTCGGCCCGATGCGTGCGTCCTGGCCGGCTTCGATGTGGTCCGCCCTCGCCGCCTCGCTCGGTCGGCCGGACTGGTGGGCGCTGGCGCTGGCCGGCTTCCTCGTTCGAGGCGGCCTCCTGCTGCTCATCCTCCCGATCGTCAGCCTGCCTTCGCCCGCGTCGATCGCCAACCTCGTCGCGCCGACGATCGAGAGCCTCGGGCTCGGCGGCCTCACCCCGGAGCGCGGGGCAGCCGCCGTCCTCATCGCGGCGTCCGCGGCCCTCCTCGTCGCCATCGCCGGGACGGCGGGCGCCTGGTTCGATGCCGCGCTCCTCCGGGAGACGACGGCCGACGAGGACCTCGCCGTGGGCTGGTCACCGACCGACACCTCGCCGCGCGGCGCCTTCGGCATCCGCCTCGCCGCACACGCGCCGACGCTCCTCCTGCTCGGGTACGCCGTGGTCCGGTTGATCTACGCGACGTACGACGAGCTCCTCTCGCCCGGCGACCCGGCTGTGCCGATCGTCGCCCGGGTGATCGGGCGCGCGCCCGAGACGGTCGTCCTCGTCCTGCTCGCCTGGCTCGCCGGCGAGAGTGTCGGCGGTCTGGCGGTCCGGCGCCACGCGGCCGGCATCCCGACGCGCCAGGCCCTCGGCTCGTCTGCCCGGCAGCTGGTCAGCCGTCGGGGCCTCGCGACGCTCGTCCTCACGACGCTCGTGGTCGGGGCGGTCGCCGCGCCCTTTGCGTGGCTCGTCGGGAATGCCTGGGAGCACCTCCGGAGCTATCTCGCCGCGGACGTCACCGACGTCCAGCTCGGGGCGGCGCTCCTGGTGCTCGTGGCCGCCTGGATCCTCGGCATCGCCGTGCTCGGAGCGGTCCTGGCCTGGCGGTCGGTCGCCTGGACCGTCGAGGTCGGAACGTCACGCGACCGGAACCTCGGACGTCCCTCCCGTCACGCTGGGGCCGAAAGAGCCCCTGTTATGCTGCGCGCCGATCTCCGCGAGCACCCGCGGTGACGGCTCCCAATCGGAGGCGCCGGTTCGGTTCATGGACCAGATCTTCGACGGCATCGGTGATGCGATCGGCTCCATCTTCGACAACCCCGTCATCAAGCTCGGCATCCAGCTGGCCGTCATCTACTGGGTCATCCTCTGGCTGGCCGCCGCCTACTGGGCCTTCCGGGACATGCAGGCCCGAAGCGACAACCCGCTCGCGCCCTATCTCGCCGCGGCGTTCGTCATCGTCTTCACCCCGATCCTCTTCCCGCTGGCCGTCTTCACCTACCGGATCATCCGGCCGCAGGAGCGGATCGGCGAGGTCTACGAGCGCAACCTGGCCGAGGAGGCGATGCTCGCCGAGATCGAGGCGATCCCCCACTGCCCGAGCTGCGATCGTCGGGTCGAGGCCGCCTGGATCATCTGCCCGACCTGCCGGACCCGGCTCAACCGGGTCTGCCCGAACTGCACTCGCCTCGTCGGGCTCGATTGGTCCCTGTGCGCCTGGTGCGGCCGCGAGTTCGAGCGCCACGACCAGCTCGCTGCCAGCTCGGCGGCCCCGGTCGTCAGCGTCCCGACCCGCGAGGCCCTGCCGTCCGGCGAGCTCGAGACGGTGAACGAGCGCCTTCGGGCGACCGTCCGCGCGCCCCGTCGTTCCGCGCCCGACGCCGCGGAGCATTGACCGACTCTCCTCCGCCGCGGGCCGATGGGCCCACCTCGGACGCAGCACCGCCTCCCACGCCGATCTCCCAGCCTGACGCCGCCGCGCCACTCGCGTCCCCGGCCGCAGCCACCGAGTCAACCACCGCCGAGTCACCCCCACTCGCCGCCGTCCGACCGCTCGGGCTGACCCGCTTCACCATCGAGGGACGGCGGGCGCCCGGCCTGTTCGTCGTCGGCTGGCTGTCGATGATCGTTGCCGCCGGCCTGGCGTCGATCGCCTTCTTCGGGACGACCGGCGTTGCGGGCTCCGTGCTGTGGTTCCTTTCGTTCATCGCCTCTGCGGCCGGCCTGATCCTCCTCGGCGGCTCCGAGACGGTCGAACGGCGAGGCCTGGTGTCGTACCGGGGTCCGTCGCCCCTGGTCGTCCTGTTCGCCGTCATCGTGATCACCCAGCTCGCGGGCTACGCGCTCGGCGTCCCCCTCTCGGCGATCGGCGCCTCGATCCCCCGCCCGGTCGGCGACCTGATCGCGGTGGGCGTGCAGGCCCTCGTGTTCGTCGGCGTGGTCCGGCTGATGGTCGTCGGCCCGGGGGCGCTGTCGTGGCGCGAGATGGGCCTCACGCCGGGCGGCACCGACGCGCTCCGGGGGCTGCTCGGCGGGGCCATCTTCGCAGGCCCGGTGATCCTGGTGACCGTGGTGATCGCCGCGCTGGCCGTCCAGCTCGTCGGCCAGGCGCCACCGAGCCCGCTCCCGCCGACCGGCACCGCGGCCGGCCTCGTCCTGCACCTGATCGCCGGGGCCGTGGTCGCGCCCGTCGCCGAGGAGATCCTCTTCCGGGGCTTCGCCCTCACCGCCTGGCGTCGCCTGGTCGGCGCTCGCGCCGCGGTGATCCGGACGACGATCGTCTTCGTCCTCGCCCACGTGCTCTTCGTGACCGGCGACACCTTCGGCGACACGGCCGCGCTGGCCTTCGTGGGTGGCGTCGGGCGGATCCCGATCGCCCTCGCCCTGGGCTGGCTGTTCGTCCGCACCGGCTCGCTGTGGGGACCCATCGGCCTCCACGCGGCGTTCAACGGGATCCTGATCCTGATCGCGGAGGCCGCCAGCCGGGCGTGAGCGCATCCCGCTCGCCGGCCTCGTGGCCACGAATGAGCCGGCGGTGAGTCCCGGGTGACCGGCCGGTGAGCGCCCCTCGATAGTCTTCGCCGTGTCCTCGGGTCCGGATGGCGGGGGGAATCGGCGGGCTTCCGTCGTCCGGGCTCGAGGGCACCCACCAAGCTCCGCCGTCGCGATCCCTGAGGCTGCGATGCGCGCTCGCGAAACCCCGATCTCCTTCGAGCTGGCGGTCGCGACGCGCGGCCGGGCGCTCCGTGAGCTGCCACCGGCCGAGCGCCCCAGGGAGCGCCTGCAGCTGCGAGGTCCGGCGGGACTGACCGGCGCCGAGCTGATTGCGCTGCTGTGGGGCTCGGGCACGGCAGGTCGGTCCGCGGTGGATGTCGCCACGGATGCGATCGCCCGCTTCGACGGGCTCAGCGGCCTCGCTCGCGCGAGCGGCCTCGAGCTGGAGGCGGTTCCAGGGATCGGGGTGGCGCGGGCAGCCCAGCTCCAGGCAGCCTTCGAGCTTGGGCGGCGACTGCTGGCGGACTGGCCCGCCGGCCGGTGGTCGATCCGATCGCCGCGGGACGTGGCAGACCGGCTCATCCTCCAGATGGGGCGCCTGGAGCGCGAGGAGCTCCGGGTCGTGATCCTCAACACCAAGAACGCGGTGCTGCGGGTCGTCACGGCCTACCAGGGCAACGTCAGCGCCTCGCTCGTTCGCGTCGGGGAGCTGTTCCGCGACGCCGTCCGGCTGGACGCCTCCGGGATCATCCTCGTCCACAACCATCCCTCGGGCGACCCGACCCCGTCTCCGGATGACCTCCATCTCACCGCCGAGGCGCTCGCGGCGGGCCGCCTCCTCGACATCGACCTGCTGGACCATCTCGTCATCGGTCACGACGCGTACGTCTCGTTGCGTGACCGGGGCGTGGCCTTCGACCGGCCGGGGCTGCGACCGCCGCCGACCGCTGCGTAAATCGGCAGAGGTCCGCTGGTGACCATCGCCGTGGGGAACCAGACGGCCGTCGGGCAAGCCCCGAAGGTCGCTCGCCGCCGGCTCGGCACGCATCGAGTCGGCGGCGTCAACGTGCCCGGAGGGCGCGATCCGGCGGCGTGAGCCTCGCGGGTATACTGCGGAGCCCCGCGCCCATCTCGCGCGGATGCGCCCGCAAGACCACTCGCGCGATCCACCCAGAGGGGGCCCTTCCTCCGCATGCTCGACCGCATCCTCGGCCTGTTCTCCCGCGACATCGGGATCGATCTCGGCACCGCCAACACCCTGGTCCACGTCCGCGACCGCGGGATCGTGATCAGCGAGCCCTCCGTCGTCGCGATCGAGGCGCGCAGCAAGCGCGTCCTCGCCATCGGCGCGGAGGCGAAGCGGATGGTCGGGCGCACGCCCGCGAACATCATCGCCATCCGGCCGCTCCGTGACGGCGTCATCAGCGACTTCGACGTGACCGAGCAGATGATCCGGTACTTCGTGGACAAGGTCCACGATCGGATCGGCCTGTTGCCCCGCCCGCGGATGATCGTGGGCATCCCGTCCGGCGTGACCGAGGTGGAGAAGCGGGCGGTGCTCGATGCCGCGCTCAACGCCGGCGCCCGCTGGGCCCGCCTCATCGAGGAGCCCATGGCCGCCGCGATCGGCGCAGGCCTTCCGGTCAGCGAGCCGTCGGGCAGCCTGATCGTCGACATCGGCGGCGGGACTACCGAGGTGGCCGTCATCAGCCTCGGCGGCATCGTCGTGAGCCGGAGCATCCGGATCGGCGGCGACGAGATGGACGTCGACATCGTCAACTTCGCCCGCCGCGAGTACAACCTCTTCCTGGGCGAGCGAACGGCCGAGGACATCAAGATCGCGATCGGCTCCGCGGCCCCGGGCGAATGGGACGCGGGCCGGGTCAACCTCCGCGGCCGCGACCTCCTGACCGGCCTGCCGCGCAGCGTCGAGGTCGGCGCGGACCAGATCCGAGAGGCGATCGAACCCTCCGTCCAGCAGATCGTCGACACCATCCGCGACACGATCGAGGAGACTCCGCCGGAGCTCGTCGCGGACATCATGGACCAGGGGATCGTGCTCGCCGGAGGCGGCGCGCTCCTGGCGGGCCTCGACAAGCGCGTCGCCGAGGCGACCCAGATGCCCGTGCACGTCGCCGACGACCCGCTGACCTGCGTGGTCCGCGGGACCGGCGAGGTGCTCCAGGACCTCGACCGGATGAACCGCGTCCTGGTCACCGAGACGTACTCCCGGCCCCTCCGCTAGGCATCGCGCGAGGCTCAGCGGATGAGCGCCCTCCTGGCCAGCAAGAGCGTCCGGCGTCGTGGCGCGGCGTACATCGCGCTCGTGGTCGTCTCCATCCTCCTCATGACCGTCTCGTCGAACCCGCTCGTTCGGGAGCTCCAGCACGGCGTGGCGTTCGCCTTCAAGCCGATCCAGGTCGCCGCCGACGGCATCGCCCGGAGCGTCTCCTCGATCGCCACGACCATCGCCGAGATCGACGGCCTCCGCCAGGAGAACGCCGCCCTCCGGGCCGAGAACGAGCAGCTCGAGGCCGAGAGCCGGGCCGCGACCGAGGTCCGGCGCGAGAACGAGCTCCTGACCGGCCTCCTCCAGCTCCGCGAGGGCCTCCAGTACCAGACTCGCGCCGTCGCGGTCATCGCCCGCGACTCGTCGGAGGCTCGCCAGAGCGTCGTCATCGATCGGGGGGCAGATGCCGACTTCGAGGTTGGCATGGTCGTCATCACCGCGGGCGGGGCGCTCGCCGGGCGGATCACCGAGGTGGGCCCCAACTTCGCCCATGTCCTCCTGCTGAACGACGCAACCACCATCGTCGTGGGCCAGCTGGTCTCGAGCGCGACCACCGGCAAGGTGAGCGGCACCGGCCAGGCGCGAGGGGAGCTGCTGATGAAGGACGTCGACGCCACGGCCAAGGTCGAGACGGGCGAGGAGGTCTTCACTGCCGGGATCCAGCTGGGGGAGGGCATCCGGTCGCCGTACCCGAAGGGGCTCCTCATCGGCCGGGTGGTGGCGGTGACGCAGGATCCCAACGAGGTCGTCCAGACGGCCTTCCTGGAGCCCGCGGCGCCCCTCGATCGGCTGGAGTTCCTGCTCGTCATCACCGACTACGAGGGCGGGATCATCGGCCCCATCGAGACCGGCGTCCCCTGCGATCCGACGGACGGCGGGACGTTGCCCGACTCTGACCAGCCCTGCGCGACCGAGGAGCCGGACGAGGCGACGACGCCGAAGCCCTAGCAGCCATCGTCGCTTCGGTGGTGCGCGGGCACAACGCCCCGCTCGGCCTGACCACCACACCCGACGGCCCTCCACCGCACCCTTGCCCATCGCACCGCACGCGGCCGGCGGGCACCGCGGCGAGCGCCCGTGGCGGACCCGGTACCAACGGCGCATTGGGCGCGGCCGCCCACGCAGCCACGCTTCGGGAGCACTCATCTCGCCTCGCCGAATCCTCTAGCTCACCGGAGTCAGTCCCGCATGCGTCACCGCGCCCCGCTCGCGACCGCGCTCGCCGCCGTCGTCGCGCTCAGCCCGTTGCTCGCGCTCCCTGCGCTCGGCTCGAGCGTAGATCCCGCCGCATCCACGACGACCGGAGACGCAGCCGCGCCCGGCCCCAAGGTCGTGATCGTCGTCGGCGCGACGGAGGGCACCACGGCGAGCTACCGCGCCGACGCGGACATGATCGCTGCCGAGGCGCTCAAGTACACCTCGAACGTCATCAAGCTCTACAGCCCCAACGCCACCTGGGACCAGGTCAGGGCTGCGGCCCAGGGGGCCTCCATCTTCGTCTACCTCGGCCATGGCTACGGCTACCCGAGCCCCTATCGACCGGTGCTCAGCCCGAGCGTCCAGGACGGCATGGGCCTCAACGAGATCGGCGGGGTCAGCGACAGCGACAAGAAGTATTACGGCGAGAGCTCGATCGCCAACGAGATCCGGTTCGCGAAGGACGCGATCGTCCTGCTGAACCACCTCTGCTACTCCGCGGGCAGCTCCGAGAGCGGCGCTGCGGAGCCGACGATCGGCGTCGCGCGGGAGCGGGTCGACAACTACGCCTCGGGCTTCATCAAAGCCGGCGCGCGGACCGTGATCGCCCAGTCCTGGACGAGCGGCGTGCTCTATGCCATCCGATCGATCTTCACGACCGACAAGTCGATCCTCGACGTCTGGGAGGCCGCCCCGAACAGGCAGGGCCACGTCCAGCCGTTCGTCCCGATCCGGAACCCCCAGTTCGAGGCCCGACTCGACCCCGACACGATGACCACCGGCTTCCACCGCTCCATCGTGTCGGCAACCGGCCACACCACGGCGCAGATCCGCAACGGCGCGGCCGGCGCGCAGACCCTCGCGGCGGGCGCCACCCCGGAAATCTGGTCGATCGATGGCGCGACGGCGCTGAAGCCGAACTTCGACGGCAAGGTCGACAGGCTCACCCTCCTGGCCAGGTTCTCCGAGCCGGTGAGCTGGAAGGCGACGATCCGAAACGGCGCCGGCGACACCGTGCGCAGCCAGACCGGCAGCGGCCACCAGGCCGCGATCACGTGGGATGTCAAGGTCGGCGGAGATCCGGCACCGGAGGGTGACTACACCTGGAACCTGTCCGGCGTCGATGGCGCCGGCGGCACGGTGGAGTCAAGCGGCCCGATCACCGTCGCCTACCCGGCCACGCCGCCGACGGGCGTGCTGACGTTCAAGCCAACCACGCCCACGACGACCACCGTGGGGACCATCAACTACCAGCTCGTCTTCGCCAGCCCGGTGACGGGCCTCGCCAGGAGCGACTTCACCCGGACCGGAACGGCCGCCGGCTGCGTGCTGAGCGCGATCGTCGCGGCAGGTCCCCGCGACGGCACCGAGTACGCCTTCGGGTTCACCAGCTGCGGAACGGGCACCGTCACCATGTACCTCAACGCCGGCCAGGTCATCGACGCGGCGCTTGCGGCCGGCCCGGCCGGCCCGGTTGGCGCCGCAAAGGTCACGATCGATACCACGACGCCGAAGGTCACGATCCCGAAGGCCAGCCTTCGCACCGGCGTTGCGCTCGAGGGCGCCTCGACGACCCAGCGCCTGCTCATGACCGTGAGCTGGACCGGCACCGACGCCGGCGCCGGCATCGCCAGCTACGACGTGGGCCGTAGCTACGACGGCGCCGCGTTCGCCACCATCGCGAGCGCCACCACAGCCACGTCGCTCAACTGGACCATGACCCCCGGGCGCACCTACCGCTTCCGGGTCCGGGCCCGCGACAAGGCCGGCAACGTGGGCGCCTGGGTGGCCACGTCGACGTGGTACCCCAAGCTCGTCCAGCAGTCGGCGTCGAGCCTGGCATGGACCGGGACCTGGTCGGGGAGCACGGCCGCGGAGCACAGCGGCGGCACGGCGAAGCAGGCCGTCGATCCGGCGGGGACGGTGTCCTACGCCTTCAGCGGCCGAGCCGTCTCGTGGGTGACGACGCTCCGTCCGGAAAACGGCATGGTCCAGGTCTGGGTGGATGGCGTGCTCTCCGCGGCCGTGGACACCCACGCCGACGCGGCCACGTATCGCCAGGTCGTGTTCGCCAAGGGTTGGTCGGGCTATGGCGCCCACACGATCAAGCTCGTGAACCTGGCGACGGGCGGCAATCCCGGCGCCGAGCTGGACGCGTTCGAGGTCATCAACTAGCCGCACGACGGTCGCGGGCGACCGCTCCGGTTCACACCGGACCGCACCGCACCCCTCTGGTACCACCACGTGGCGGGACGTTCGTCAGGGTGTGCGCGGACGCACCGGGGCACTAGCGTCGAGCGTCCTCGGCCGAGCCGGCCCAGCCGTCGCTCGCGCCATCCATGATCGTTCCCGAGGAGCACGTGACCGAGCCCAGGCGACAGCCTCGACGCGCCGCCCATCGCGCCACGGTCGTCGGGGTTGCATTCCTGGTGCTCGCCTCGATCCTGCCGGCCTCGGCCACGGCGGTGGATCTCCACCCCGGGTCCATCCCGGTGGCGGTCCTCGACGCGCGAGTCGGCGAGCAGCTTGGCCTCGCCACCGCCCTGCCCGACGCAACCACGCCACCGGATGCCACCGCGTCACCCCGCGCAGGGGCGCCGCCGCATTCCGACGAGCCGGCGACGACCGAGCCGGCGACGACCGAGCCGCAGCCGGAGCTCCTCCCGTCAATCCACTACCGCCAGGACGCGGAGCACGCCGGCAGGCGGTTCGAGTTCGAGCCGGGCGACGCGGTCACCGTGCCGTTCACGCCCCGAGCGGGCGATCGCTGGGAGGTCGACGGCAATGCGGCGCGACCGCTGCCCGCGGGTCACGCCACGGGGCGGCAGATGCGCGACGCCCCGCCGGGCGAGGCTTGGGCGAACGGGCGGCCGAGCGACCTGGCCATCGACCGTCACGCCGCGGGCGCGCCGGGCTCGTCCGACGACGCGGCCGCCGGCGCGGAGCCGGCATCGTTCGCGCTCGACCCGGCTACCGGCGCCGGCGTCGGGGACGTCGCGGCCGCTCCGGTGGGGCCCAGCGGGCTCCGCCGCGAGGTCTTCGGCTTCCTGCCGTACTGGGAGATCGGCGACAGCTCGACGACGCTGGACTGGCGGACCCTCTCGACCGTCGCCTACTTCAGCGTCGGATGCAACAGCAACGGCAGCCTCCAGAAGCGGAACCCCGACGGCTCGACCTCGACCGGCTGGGCCGGCTGGACCAGCTCGAAGATGACCTCGATCATCAACGCCGCCCACCAGAACCACACCCGCGTCGTCCTCACGGTGACGTGCATGGCGTGGACCTCGAGCGGGGCCGGCATCCAGGCCGCGCTCCTTCGCAGCTCCACCGCCCGGGCGACCCTGGCGAAGCAGATCGCCGCTGCCGTCCGCGATCGAGGCGCCGACGGCGCGAACCTCGACTTCGAGCCCATCGTCGCCGGCTATGCCGACGAGTTCACGGCCCTCGTCCGAAGGATTCGAACGGAGCTCAACAACGTGGCGCCTGGCTACCAGCTCACCTTCGACACCCTCGGCTCGATCGGGAACCAGCCCGTCGCCGCCGCAACCGCACCTGGTGGCGCCGACGCGGTCTTCGTCATGGCCTACGACTATCGGACCGCCGGCAGCACCTATGCCGGTTCGCACTCGCCGCTGACCGGGCCGATCTACGACCTGAACGACACCCTCAGGGTCTACCTCGCGAAGATCCCGGCCAGCAAGCTGATCCTCGGCATGCCGTACTACGGCCGGGCCTGGTCGACGTCGTCGAGCACCCTCCACGCGAAGAACATCTCGGGCACGAAGTACGGCGGCAGCGCCGAGCCGAGCTACGCCCAGGCCGTGGACATCGTGGCGGCCTACGGGCGGCGCTGGGACTCGGTGGAACAGGCGCCGTGGACCGCGTATCGCAAGCAGACCTGCAGCACCCAGTACGGCTGCGTCAGCGCCTGGCGGCAGCTCTACTACGACGACGCCGCCTCGCTCAAGCTGCGTTACGACCTGGTGAATCGGAAGGGCCTGCGGGGCGCCGGGATCTGGGCGCTGGGCTACGACAACGCCCGCCCGGAGCTCCGCAATGCCCTCGCCGAGAAGTTCCTGTCAGATCGGACGGCCCCGGTCGTCGGGATCACCAGGCTGGGCGAGTCCCAGCGCGACGAGGGCTTCCGGGTGTCCTGGACGGCCTACGACGACAGCACGATCACCGGCTACGACGTCGACGTCTCGGTCAACGGCGGGGCCTGGGCCCGGTGGCTGGGCAACGCGACCGTCACCAGCAGCATCTACCTCGGGACCAACGGCCGCACCTACGCCTTCCGGATCCGGGCCCGCGACATCCACGGCAACCTTTCGGCGTGGAACAGCGCCATCAATCTGGGGGCGCTGGGCGTGCCCGCCGAGATCGTCCCGGGCGGGTTCGCCAGGGTCGTGGCCGTGGGACTTCGGATGCGGACCTCGCCCTCGACCGGCGCCGCGGTGATGACCACGTTGGCGGCGGGCGACGCGCTTCGCGTGATCGGCGGGCCGGTCTCCGGCGAGGGCTACACGTGGTTCCAGGTCGCGGGCCCGGTAAGGCAGTGGGGTCCCGTGGACGCCATGCAGGTCGGCGGCTGGGTCGCGGCGCACGGGAATGGCGTCGAGAACGCGGCCCCGCGGCGGCCCGTGTACGCGACGCGGATCAGCGCGGGGATCACCGGCCTCAAGCTCAACAACGGCGGCGAGCGGGCCCTCACGCCGAATGGCGACGGCAAGCAGGACGTGCTGCACCTCGCGTGGACGAACCACGGCTCGTTCGAGAGCCTGGCCCTGCGCGTCCATCGTGCGGACGGGACGCTCGTTGGCGCCGTCGGCCTGGGTGGGACAGGCGCCGGCGTCCACACGTCGAACTGGAATGGCCGGATCGGGGGCGCCCTCGTCCCGCCGGGTGTCTACGTGGTCCAGATCCAGGGTCGCCGCGGCGCAACCGCCTACAGCGCGCCGTCCGGCAGCCCGGTCAGCCCGACCCAGGTCGCGCGCTTCGGCGTGGTCGTGGGCCCGGTGGCGCCCACCGCCGTGGTCTCGTTCAAGAGCAGCCCCGCATCCCCGACGCGGTCCGGCAACCTCGCCTTCACGCTCCAGTTCGGTGGCAGCGTCAAGTGGCTGCTCCCGGGCGACATCGTGCGCAGCGGCACCGCGACCGGCTGCTCGATGGGCAAGCCGAGCGGCAGCGGCGCCAGATGGTCAATCTCGGTGAGCGGCTGCAGCGCCGGGACGGTGACGATGACCCTCAAGGCCAGGTCGGTCATGGACGTGGTCTCGAACTGGGGACCGCAGGCAAATGTCTCGACAACCGTCCGGATCGATCGCTCGCCGCCGCTCTCGACCGGACCAAAGGTGAGCCTGCGATCCGGAGTTGCGCTCGCCTCGATCCTCCCGAGCACGGCCGTCTTCGCCAACGTGGCCTGGTCGGCGACGGATCCGGGCGGCGCCGGGATCCGCGACTTCGATGTCCGCCGGAGCACCGACGGCGGGGCGTTCCAGGACGTCGCCATCCACACCACCGCGACGTCGATGCCCATTGGACTCTCACCGAGCCACAGCTATCGGTTCCAGGTCCGGGCCCGCGACAGGGCCGGCAACCTTGGCGGCTGGGTTGCGGGGCCAGCCTTCCGGGCCGCCCGTGTCCAGGGCCCGAGCACGGCGATCGCCTATCGCGGCGCCTGGGCCACGGGCACGAGCGCTCACTACTCCGGCGGGACGGTTCGGTTCTCGACCGCGGCGGGTGCGAGCGCGAGGTACTCGTTCACCGGCCGGGGCATCGCGCTCACCGCGACCCGCGGCCCGGATCGGGGCGCCGTGAAGGTCTACCTCGACGGCGTGCTGGTGTCCACGGTCGACACGCGCGCCGCCTCGATGCAGTTCCGGCAGGTGATCTTCTCGAAGACCTGGGCGTCCAAGGGCGCCCACACGATCCGGCTGGTCGTGGTCGGGACGAGCGGTCGGCCGAGATTCGACCTGGACAGCTTCGAGGTGCTCCGCTGAGCAGCACCGCGTGCCCGCCGGCGCGAGGCCGACACAGGGAGCGTGGCGCCGCCGGCGCGCGGACGCCAGGCGGCTCGCCCGTACACTCCGCGGCAATGACCGACGCACCGAAGATCGGAACCGGCACGTGGGTCGTGCTGCCCACCTACGACGAGGCGGAGAACCTGCCGGGGATCGCCGCCGCGATCCTGGAGCACGTGCCCGGGGCCACGCTGCTCGTGGTCGATGACGGCTCGCCCGACGGAACCGGCGACCTGGCCGAACAGCTGGCTGCCGCGGATCCCCGCGTTCGGGTGCGCCATCGGCCGGGCAAGGCCGGGCTCGGCCGGGCCTACCTGGACGGCTTCCGCGTCGCACTCGACGGCGGCGCGACCTCCCTCGTCCAGATGGACGCCGACTGGTCCCACGACCCCGCGGTCCTGCCGAACCTGCTCGCGCCGATCACGGCCGGCGAGGCGGACCTCGTCATCGGGAGCCGCTACGTCGCCGGCGGCAAGGTCCTCGACTGGGGGATCGGGCGCCGCCTCATCTCCCGCGGTGGCTCGATCTTCGCGCGGACGGTCCTCGGCCTGAAGCCCAACGACCTGACCGGCGGGTTCAAGGCCTGGCGCGGAGCGACGCTCGCGGCGATCCCGTTCGACGGCGTCCACGCTGGTGGCTATGTCTTCCAGATCGAGATGACCCACCGCGCGAGCCGCGGGGGCGCGCGCATCGCCGAGGTCCCCATCACCTTCCAGGACCGTCGCGTCGGGCGATCGAAGATGTCCCGCCGGATCATCTTCGAGGCCCTGCTCGTGGTCGTGCGGCTTCGATGGGACGAGATCCGGCACCGGCGACTCCGCCGCCCCGGCAGATGACCCTGCGGCCAAGCCCGTCGGCCGCCTCCCGACCGCCGGGCCTGCGCGTCGTCATGGATGCCCGGCCGCTCCAGGACCCCGGTCGCGCTCCGGCCACCGCGCGCTACCTCGAGGGGCTCCTGGGAGCCTTCGACGCCGATCCGCTGCCCGGCGAGTCGTTCGCGCTCCTGCTGCAGTCCGACCTCGATGACCCGACGACCGCGTTCGGGCGCCTCGAGGTCGTGGGCCGCCGGCTCCTGCCGCCGACGCGGTTGCTCCGCGGCGGCGCGCTGGCAGTCGATCCTTTCCTCCTGCGCGGCGCATCTCTCGGCGCGGCCTGGCGGGCGGATCGCTCCGGCGCGGCGGGCGCGGTCTACCACGCCGCGGCGGGCGCCTCGCCGATGCTCTCGGGCCTCCCGATCGTGGTCACGCTGCTGGATCTCGCGCCGTGGGAGCTCCCCGACGCATTCCAGAGGACGGGGGCCTCGCGGTTCGGGCAGCGCCTCCGCGGACGCCTCATCCGCGACGCCGCGGCGGTGATCGTCGGGAGCGAGGCCGTCGCCCGCCAGGCGCGGCGTCAGCTCCACCTCCGTGCCGCGCGGATCCACGTGGTGCCGCTGGCGCCCCGGCCCGCCTTCGCGACCGCCCCAACGAACGCCGTTGGGGGCGCGAGCGCGAGCGTGGACGGAGCCCCGGCGGGCGCCGCGACAGCATCCGACGCCCGCGGTGACCGCGGCCGGCTCGGGCTGCCGGACCGTTACCTCGTGTACTTCGGGCGGTTCGACGCTCGGCACGACGTGGCCACGCTGCTGCGGGCGCTCGCTGCGCTGGGCGGCCGGCCGCGACCGCGGGGCCTGCCGCCGGGCACGCCCTGGCCGCCGCGGCTGCTCATCGTCGGCGCCTCGCCGGACGATCGCGCCTCCCTGGCTCGCGCCGCCGGGCGGCTCGGTGCCGGCGACGCGCTCGTCTACGCGCCGGCGATGCCGGTCGGGCGGTTGGCCGGGCTCGTCCGGGGCGCGCGGGCCGTGGTCCTGCCCGCCCTGAGCGATGCCGCCGGGCTCGCGGCCATCGATGCGATCGCGGCCGGGGTGCCGGTCGTCGCGACGTCAGTCGGTGCGCTGCCGGAGGTGGTCGGCGGCGCGGGGATCCTCGTGGAGCCCCGGGACCCCGGCCGGCTCGCGGAGGCGTTGCGAACCGCCTGGGCGGACGATCGCGTGCGGGACCGTCTGGTGAACCAGGCGGAGGAGCGAGGTCGCGCCCTGCCGAGCTGGGCCGACGTGGCCATGGCGACCCGCCGCGTCTACGCGGAGGTGGGCGTGCGGGCCTCGGCGGCGAGCATCGGCGCGAAGGAACAGCTCGGCCGCTGACCTAGCTCGGGTTCGCCGACGCCTGTGCGCTCGAGCTCGGCCCCGGTGGTGGCTCCTCGCCGGGAAGCAGGCCATCGCGGATCTTGAAGGGGTAGGCGAGCGGCAGCACCTGCATGAATGTCTGTCCGGCCGTCAGCGTGATCGGCTCGCCGTCCGGCCCGAACAACAGCGTCGGCGCCGTCGCCGAGGCCTTCGACCAGGTGCCCTTCACGGTGTGCCCGTTCGTCGCGATCCAGGCCTCGCCCGTCCCGATGTTGTGGGCTTCGAGGCGATGCTTGTTGGGGTGGCCGTCGTTCAGCGCGCCGAAGAACATCCGCAGGATCACCACGTTCTTCGGAGCCACGACCTGGCCGTCGCCGGCATCCACCTGGGGCGTCTTCGAGCTGTCGATGTAGCGGGGATACGTGTTGGTCAGCGGGTCGTAGCGATAGGTGACCTTCTCGTAGGGATAGGTCACGGCGATGCTCCCGCCGGTCGGGCGGAGCTCGAACGGCGCGTCTGCCGCGAACGACCACGCCGGGACCAGGAGCCCGTCCTCCGCGCCGACGCGGGCCGCCAGCTTCCGAAGGTGCTCGCCGTCGGTCATGACGTTGTGCGGCGCGAGGCGTTCCTTGACCCGGAAGACGAAGCGCCCCTCCCAGCGGAAGCCGTCCGCGTTGTAGACCAACTGGCCGCTGCCCTTGCGCAGGAGCGTGTCCAGCGCCTGCGGCGAGCCGCCATGGTGGACGTACAGGGCGTTCCACTCCGCGGCCCACTCGACGTAGTACTGCCGCGCGCTCCGGATCGGCCCCACGTCGCCCGGGACCTCGTCCTGGAAGACCAGCATGTAGCGCGGCACGCCCCCTTCGGCGGGCGCGTGCCAGACGATCGAGGCTGCGTTGAAGCCCGTCTGCGGCCGGGCGCCGGCGTGGTCGTCGACCATCACGGCGATGGGGTGGCGCCCGGCCGCCTCGGGGGTGACCGGCAGCCCGGTCAACGGCGCCGGGACGAGCTGCGGTGTGGGGGTCGGCGTCGGCGGTGGCTGGGTCGGCGGCGCGAGCGTCGGTGCCGCCGTCGGCAGCACCGTGGGGCTTGCGCTGCTCGCCCCCAAGGACGCGGTGGCCGAGACGGCGCCCGTGGATCCGAGCGCGCCGATCTGTGCCCCCGCGAGCACCGCCAGCCCGACGATGGAGATGCCGATGAGCCCGACGAGGGCGCGCCGCATGGGGCTGCCCAATCGACCCGAGCCTGCTGCCACGTTCCCTCCCGCCCGGCGCCCTCCGCCGGACAACCCCGGCAGGATAGTCCTCCGCCGTCGCGCTACGCTGACCGGACCATGGCCGAACGCGCGAAGTCCTCCAACGGTTCCGCCGGCGGCGCTCGCCCCCGCCGAACCAGGACCGCGGGGAGCGCGAGCGCCACCGAGAGCGCCCCCAAGGTCGTCATCCTGGATCCCGTCGCGCCCGGGGTCGTGGAGGACGCGGCCGCGCTCGGCGCCGAGGATGTGGAGCTCCGGCTCGGCGCCGTCGGGCGCGTCGAGACCGGCCGGCTGGAGCTCTCCCGCGGAGCGGTTGGGGCCGCGCGGGCCGAGGTGGTGACCGTCGACCAGGGGGCCATCGGCGCCGCACTCGCCGATCGGGTCGAGGTGAGCCGGGGCTACGCCCGCTCGATCATCGCGCGCCAGGCCCAGATGGATCGAGCCGCGGCCCGGGTCGTGATCGCCGCCAACGTGACCGCGGACCGGTCCGCCGTGATGTTCCTGGTCGCCCGGAAGGTCGAGGGCAACGTCCGCGTCCTATTCGACTGGCGCGGGGCCATCGCCTTCGGGGCCGTCGCCGGGCTCTTCTTCGCGGTCCTCGGCCGCCGTCGCGGCGGCAAGCAGCGGGGCTGAAGCCTCCGGGCGCCCTGCCCGGCGCTACTTCGGGCGCAGGGCCGGATCCAGCCCCTTCGCCCGCATCTCCTCCTGGCGCCGCTCCGCCGCCTCCTCCTGCCGCTCGAGGTGGAGCTGCGTCACCTCGTCCGGCCGGCCCTCCTTGATGACCCGGCCCTTCTCGAGCAGCAGGGCCCGGTTGCAGTACTCGCGGACCCAGTCCATGTCGTGGGTCACGAGGACGACGGCCTTGGCGGCCCGGACGAGCTCGATCACCCGGGCCTTGGACTTCGCCCGGAAGCTGGCGTCCCCGGTCGCGAGGACCTCGTCGAGCAGGAGGATGTCCGGGTCGACCGAGGTCGCGATCGAGAAGCCCAGCCGAGCGCGCATGCCCGACGAGTAGGTCTTGAGCGGCGCATCGATGAACTGGCCCAGGTCGGCGAAGTCGACGATGGATGGCAGGAGCTCCCGGATCCGGGCGTCCTCCAGGCCGAGGAAGGCGCCGCCGAGGAGGATGTTCTCCGTCCCCGAGAGCTCCACGTCGAACCCGACGCCGAGCCCGAGGAGGCCGGACACCTGGCCCCGCACCTCCACCGAGCCCTCGGTCGGTCGCATGATCCCGGCGAGCACCTGGAGGAACGTGCTCTTGCCGGCGCCGTTCGGCCCGATCACGGCGAGCGATTCGCCATGGCGAAGGTCCAGGGTCACGTGCCGCAGCGACCAGAACCGCTCCGGCGGCTTGCGGGACATGATGTTGGACATCGACTGGCGAAGCGTGGTCTTGCGGTTGAACCGAAGGTTGTACTGGACGCCGAGGTTCTCGACCGAGATCGCGTCATTGGCCTTCTTCAGGGCAGGGATCGTCGCCGGCTTCGCGCCCATGGCCTGCTACAGCACCTTCGCGAAGTCGGGCTCGACCCGCTTGAAGAAGAGGATGGTGATGCCGAGGAACACGACGCTGCCGACGAGGAGGAAGAACAGCGACAGGAGGTCCGGCGGATGGGGACCGCCGACGCCATTGCCGCTCCCGTAGATGACGGAGCGATAGGCCTCGAACAGGACGGCGAACGGGTTCAGCCCGGCGATGGTGCCGAGGATCGGGTGCTCCTTGAACTCCTTCAGGTCGTCCAGCCAGGCGAGGCTGTAGAGGCCCGGGGAGAGGAACCACCACAGCCGGAGGGCGTGCGAGATCGCGTTCCCCAGATCTCGGAAGAAGACGTTCGCGGCCGAGACCAGGATCGCGGCGGCGAGGGTGAAGACGTACTGCACCGCGGCGATCACGGGGATCCAGAGGAGCATCAGGCTGAGCCGGTCGTTGTAGTACAGCAGCAGTCCCCCGAGCGGGACGAGGCCCCACGCGAACCCGACGACGCCGGCGGTGGTCGTCGAGACGGGCAGCACCAGCTTCGGGAAGGCGATGCCGCGGATCAGCCGGTCGTGGCGCACCACGGAGGTCGTGGCGTCGCCGACCACTGCCGAGAACCACTTCCACGGCAGGATCGCGGCGAAGATGAAGAGCGGATAGTCCTCGACGCCGCCGCGGCCGATGATCGTGACGAAGATCACGTAGACGACCATCTGGAGGAGGGGGTCGAGGACCCACCAGATGTTGCCCAGGAGGGTGTCCGAGCCGCGCTTCTTCATCTCGGCGTTGACGAGATAGCGCACGAGGCGCCGGCGGGACAGGATGTCGGTGACGCCCTGGCGGAGCAGGGCCAGCGACGAGAGGCCGCCGGACGAGTGCCGAATCGAAACGGCTGTCTCGCCCTGGGACATCGCCGGGAGCGTAGCACGGGGCACTCGTGGGTCAGCCACGGAGGCGCCCGTAGGTGGAGCGGACCAGGTCCTTCGCGGGCCCCGGCATCCGGCGGTAGGCGGCCCGGGCGCGAGCCCAGGCCGCGATGCCCGCCTCCCTCGCGGTCCACGACGTCCAGGAGCGGAAGCGCTCGATCGTCGACTCCCGGGCCACGCCCAGCACCACGAAGCGGCCGTCGTCCCGAACCAGCGCCGCACCCAGGGGCAGCCCCGGCGCGTCACCGCCGCCGACGTGGGCCGTGAGCTCGTAGCGCCCCCGCGGGATCACGCCGAGCTGGGCGACGTCGTCGACGCTGACGAGGAGGCTGCCGAGCGACGCGACGAAGGCTGCCGGCAGGTCGTACTCGCCGCCGGGGCCGTCGAGCCGGGCGACGCCCGAGGCCATGGTCCCCGGGCCGGCGGTGGCGACGGGCAGCGAGAACGTCAACGCTGTGCCGTCGCGGATCACCCGCCGTTGGTCCTCGTTGATCCGGGCCGGCGCCCGGTCCGGGCCCCCCACACCGATGCGGACGGCGCCACTCACGTCGGCGAGCGGCACGATCCAGCGCACCGGCCGCCCGACCAGCGCCGGGGCCACGGGTGGATCGCCGGCGCGAAGGGCCTTCTTCGAGAAATGCAGCAGGCCCGTGGAGCGCATGCCCAGACCGGACCATCGGACCAGCACGTCCCACGTGCCATCGTCGAGCGGCTGCTCTCCCGGCCCCACGCGGAGGGGGTCCAGCTCCACGAATCCCACCAGCGCCGGCAAGCGCGCCCGGTCCTTCGGATCGCCGATCGGTCGCGTGGTCAGCTCGGCGAACCCGGGGACGATCCATTCGAGGGCGGTGTGCCGGTCAACGAATGAGACCTGGGCCCGGATGGCCGCCAGCTCGTCGGTCACGTCCACGGGGCCCACGAGGTCCTCGGCCACCGCCGGGTCGAGGAGCATGGCGCCATCGCGCTCCACCAGGACGAGCGGATGGGCGTCGACGCCTCGGGAGAGCGTCGCCCGGAACTCGATACTGAGGCGGCCGGCCGTCCATGCCGCGCGAATCACCCGCGCGTCGACGCTGAACGCCTGGCCGCGCCGGCCGAGCTGGACCAGCTCCGGCAGGTCGCCTTCGAGCAGGAGGCGCGAGCGGATCCGGGCGATGGCCCCCATGCCCTCGTGGATGCCCTCGCCGAAGCGCTCCCAGGCGATCGCACGGAGGGCGATGAACAGGTCGCGCTGGTACGCGGCCGGCGCCTCGAGGAACTGCGGCCCGGTGAGCCGTCCGAGGACCTCGGTCCGGTAGAACCGGCCGATGAACCGCGCCCGAAGCTCTCCCTCGGGCAGGCCCCCCTCGATCTCGTGGAGGATCTCGTGGAGGTGCGTGACGTGGCTCGCCGGGTCGACGAGCTCGGCGCTGATGTGGCCCTCGTCCTCGCGCTTGTTGAAGAAGTAGCAGGGCTCGTCGGCGAGGACCGAGATCACGTCGGCCGCGAGGTAGGCCCGGAGGGTGAAGAGCTGGTCCTCCATCTGGCGCCAGCCTTCCGGGAAGGAGATCTCGTGCTGCCGCAGGAGCGCGGTCCGGAAGAGCTTGGTCGGGCCCATGCTGGCGTCGGCGAGGGCCGGCGTCTCCTCCAGGGTCGTCGCGGGGCGGGTCCGCGTGAACAGGTCCTGGCGTCGTGTCATCGTCTCACTCGCGAACTTGCCGAGGACGATGTCCGAGTCGTTGGTCCGAGCCATCCGGAGCAGGCGCTGGAGCGCCCGCGGCGCGAGCTCGTCGTCGGCATCGAGGAACTGGACGTACTCGCCGAGCGCTGCCTCGAGGCCGATGTTGCGCGGCCGGCCCGGCGCGCCCGACGCCGGGATGTGGATCACCCTGACGTTGGCCTGCTCCCGGGCGAGCCGGTTGAGCCGCTCGCCCGTGCCATCCGTGGAGCCGTCGTCCACGAAGATGACCTCGAAGCGGTCCCGTGACATCGACTGCCGGAGCAGCGACCGGATACACGGCTCGATGTAGCCGCCGGGATTGTGCGCGGGGATGACGACGGAGATGAGAGGGCGCATCCGCGCCCTTAGGGTCCGCGTTCCGCCGTCACGGCGCAGCCGAGGGGGCGAGGCAACCCGACGCGGTCATTCGGCGCCGTGCTCGGGATCGTCGTAACGGATCGGACGGGCGTTGGCGGGCTGCTCGTGCGTGACCGGCCGGCGCCAGCCGTGGGGGTAGTAAAAGCGACGCCGCAGGACCGCCGAGCCCTCACCGCGCTGGCGGAACCCCCGGTACGTCCCGTAGAACTGGGCGATCCGGAAGGCCGGGATGGAGCCGAGGTTCTGGATGAGCACGCGGTCCCGGACGGCGTGGATGTAGTCGCTGGCAATGTTGCCAACGGCGAGCCGGAGCGCCTCGAAGGCACTCATCCCGTGCTCCTGGTAGATCCGCTTGTGGGCGATCGCCTCGCGCCGGTAGCGGTTGACGACGCCGCTCCACGTCTCCTCGTGGGCGTGCACGACCGGGGCCGTGGCGACGTAGGCGATCGCGTGGCCGGCCTCGAGCGCCTTTTTGGCCCAGTCCAGGTCCTCGAGACCGGTCAGGTCTTCGTCGTACGGTTGGGTCTCCCAGATCGATCGCCGCACCGCGGCATTGGCGTTGTTGGAGAACGGATGCTTCTGACGTGCGGTCGACTTGGCGGGGAACCAGCGCGCCATGACCCGATGCTCCGAGTATTTCGTGCTCTCGTTGCCTTGCTGGCGCCCATAGGCCAGGGCGACCTTGGGATCGGCGAACGGCGCGGTCAGCTCGGCGAGCCACGTGTCGTAGACGGGGGTGACGTGGGCGCTTGCGAACACCAGGAGGTCGCCGGTTGCTGCCCGGCAACCGATGTTCAGCGATCTCCCGAACGAGAACTGCTCGGGCTCGATCGTGTGGATCTCGACGGGGAAGCGGCGCGCGATCGCCAGGGTCGCATCGGTGGAGCCCGAGTCCACGACGACGATCTGGTCCGGCGGTTGGGTCTGCCTGACGAGCCCGCTGAGCAGGCGCCCGATGTGCCGCTCCTCGTTGAAGCAGCGGATGATCACGGACGTCCGGAGCGCGGGTGCCATCACGACGGCGCCAGGTTGCGTTCGATCGCGTCCGCGGTCCGAGTCGCGACGCTCGCGCCCGGGATCATGGACACCTGGCGTTCGAAGAACGCGGCGGCTCGTTCCTTCGCTTCGGCGCGCGTCCGCGACATGGCCGTCCTGAGGTGCGTCGCCAGGGCCTGGGGATCATTCGCGATATCGAACGCGCCGTCGGGATGGTGGAACGTCGGAACCTCCTCGCCGTGAGGGTTGTAGTAGATCACCGAGCAGCCCCGGGCCATGCCCTCGAACAGGACGGTCGAGAAGCGCGAGACCAGGATGGAGTCCGTGACCATGAGATGGCGGATGGGCTCCGCTGCCGCAAGTCCCGGGAACCTGGCCGACTCCGAGGGATGGAGCGACAGCTCGAGTGGCACGTCCGCGCTCCGGCAGGCGTCACGGAGGGTGCTCACCCAGAGATCGCGGTGCTCGCTCTGGACCCCGTACGTGAAGTTCACGTTGGCCACGACCCGCGGCGACCGGTCGGCCGGCAGCGGCGACTTCCAGATGGCTTCGAGGCGGTCGCTGCCGATCACCTCGAGGCCGCCCCGGCGTCCTTCGAGCGCCGCGACGTCGTTGTCGCCCTGGCACAGGATCACATCCGACGCGAGATAGGCGTTCCGGACTCGACCGGTGTCGTGGTCGAGCCAGTCCTGCACCCCCTCGACCTTCGCGAACGAGACGGTCGGCTGGCCCGCCACGTACTTGACGTAGTCGCCGAAGTACTCGCCCCAGTCGTTGAAGGTGAGCAGGGCGGCGAAATCCAGGAGCCAGGTGTCCGGGGGAAGGTCCTTCACCGCGGGAACGTCGACTCTCGCCAGGGCGCTGCCGGTCGTGGCCCAACGCTTGTCGTTGAGCATCGCGACCGGGGCGAATCCGCGTCGGCGCAGCTCCGGGACGAGCTCGATCAGCTCGTCGGTGTGATACGCGGACGAGGGCAGCAGGAGGAATGGCCTGCCGTCGGACACGATCGACTGGAGTGAGCGCGGCGTCACCGGCAGCAGGCGAGGGCGGCCAACCGCCAGGGCGGCGCCGCGCTGGGGCAGCGCGGGAACCTCGGCTGCATCCAGCCAGGCCGACGCCCGGCCTCGGGCAGTGGCGAGCACTGGCCCCACGGACCGTTCGATCTCTCGAACGATCGGCGCCTCGAGCGCGCGCTCGCCGCGAGCCCGGGTCACCCGCCGCGACCCGCCGAGCGCAACCTCGCCGACGTCCACGGCCCATCCGACGAGCGGATCGGGCACGGTCGCGAGGTCGGCCAGGAGGCGATCCCGGAGGGCTTCCTGGTTGCCCTCGGCGATCGCGATGCCGAGGGCCGCAGCCGTGCGCCGCGTGAAGCCCACGGCCGTTCGGTAGGTGCCGAGATCCTCGGCAAAGAAGAACGGGCCGTTCTGCGACGCCGGGACCGATGCCGATTCGCTTCGCTCGGCCAGGAGCCGCGTGATGGTGTCGCGCATCGCGACCGCGGTGAACACGGCGTGGGAGGTGGGCTTGCGCCGGTAGGCGACACCGACGGCGTCGGTCGGGAGGAGGGTGAAGCCCCAGCGCAGCAGCTTGAACCAGAGGACCTGGTCCTCGGCCGTCGGGGCGTCGTCGAATCCACCGACGGCCAGGAAGGCGTCGCGCCGGACGATCGGCGCCGACGCGATGAACATCGCGTCGTCGAGGTGGCTCAACCAGGAGATGGTCGGGCGTGTGAGCCCGACCGCTCGCGGCGGGATCCAGTCCCTCGGCGTGGTCTCGGGGTCGACGGTGTCGTGCCAGCAATACGCCCCCGCCACCCAGGGCTGGTCCGCGTGGCGCTCGGCGAGCTCGACCCGGGAGGCCAGGGCATCCGGGGCGAGGAAGTCATCGAGGTCGAGGAAGGTGACGTACTTCGCGGTCGAGCGGGCCACCCCGAGGTTGCGCGCGAGCCCGATGCCCACCGAGCTGGCGGTGCGGATCACCTGGAAGCGCGGGTCGTCGCCGATCTCCGCGAGGATCACGTCGAGGGTCGAATCGGTCGAGGCGTCGTCGATCAGGATCGCATCGAAGTTCGCGAGGGTCTGGTGCTTCAGGCTCCAGATGCAGTCGCGCGCGTAGGCCGCCTCGTTCTTCCCCGGGATGACCACGGTGATGATCGACGCGGATCGCCCGATCGCCCGGCTCGGTGGAGCCTGCTCATCGAGCGACGCGGCAGCGCCACCGCCGAAGCGCCCGCGCCGGCCGCGACGACGACGCTGGTCGATGATCGCAAGCAGGCTGACGATCGCGAGGGTGGCCACCGCCACGCCGGCGAGCTGGAGGAGGAGCTGGTCGGCAACGACACCCGCGAAGAGGCCGGCGGCGACCACGGCGATCAGCCCGCTGCGGACCGGGGTCGCGAAGTTCAGGACGAGCCGGGCGAGCCGCCGGATCCGGGCCGGGAGCGTCGCCGGCTCGGACCGGCGTCGCCGGCCGGCGCCGCGCCGTCCCTTCGCCCGACGCGTCATCGGGTCATCGCTGGAACCGCGGCCTGGGGGTGCGTCGGCGGCACGATTTCGGGGGCCCTGGGTGGTGGGCATGCGTCGGAGCCTCCTCGACGTGCAGCTCATGACCCCCCGTCGATGACTGCGTCCCTCCGCGCGACTTCAAGAGGACAACCGTCGCGCCAAATCATACCGACCCACCTCGGTCGTGCGGGCTCGGCGCCGGCGCCCCGCTCGTCCAGGGCCGGCTCAGCTCCTCGACGGCGGCGACGACGCGGGCCGAGGCCTGCCCATCCCGCTCGGGGAAGGTGGCCTCGATCCGTCGCTGGTACTCCTCGGCCGGGATCGGCCCCCGCCCGATCGACTCGATCATGGCGGCCTCCGCCGTTGGGAGATCCGCCGCGACCGGCCCGAACCCATCGCGCTCGTAGTCGAAGTAGCCCTTCCGCCCGACGTGGAGCCCACCGAGCATGGCGTCCCGATCGAACTGGAAGTACACGACCGGCCGGTCGAGATAGGCCAGGTTGAAGGCCACCGACGAGTAGTCGGTGACGAGGAGCGCGCAGCGACCGTACAGCTCCTGGACATCGACGTTCTCGAACGACAGCGGCTGGACGTGAGCCGGCAGGTCCAGCCGGCCGAGGATCCCCTGGAGGTTGGGGTGGGGCATGAAGCTTAGCCGCCAGCCGCGACGAGCGACCGCCTCGGCAACGTCCGGCGAGCGCAGCAACGCCGTCCAGCTGCGGATGTAGTCAGATTCCCAGAACGCGGCCTCGAGCTCGCGCCGCTGTGACCCCGCTGCCAGGGGCAGGGTCAGCCACGCGCGCCACGTCGGCGCGACGATCACGAGGTTGCGGTCTTCCGGGGGAACAGCGCGACCCTTGGCCAGCAGCCGGTCGAAGCGGGGCAGGCCCGTGAGGCGCGTCTCCTTGGCGCTGAATCGATAGCCGCTGCCGTCGCCGGCCACGGCGCCGAGCTCCGCCGCGGTGCTGACGACGAAGAGGTCGAGCTCGACGCGGTTGAGCCATCGGGAGAGGTCGTCCTTCGTCACGCCGTGCTGCAGGAATCCGAGGCGCCAGCGTGGCTTCGACTGGATCCGGGTGAGTCGCGGCGGGCTGGCGATCGCCTTGTCCACATGGGAGGCGAGGAGCCACGAGCAGTTCAGCATCAGCATCAGCCACGTCCAGGACCCGTGGGCGACGAGGCGCCGCTCGCCGCCAGCCCGAAGCCGGTTCCAATCCGGGGTGTCGCGCTCCAGCACGAACCAGGCGTTGATATCCGGACGGGTCGCTCGGAGGTGCTCGAACAGGCGCTCGCCGTTGTCGTCGGCGTCGTGGATCCGGTCCATCAGCACCCAGGCGTCACGGAATCGGGCCCGGAAGGGCCGGCGCCGGGCGGCGAACCGGACCGCCAGCGCCATCGCGGCGCCCGGCAGCCGCCGCGCCCGCCGCGCCAGCCCCTCGGCCATGCGTCTCGGCGCGCGCCGACGCACGGCGGACAGCCAGGCAAGCCCGCCCGGCCGCGTCGTCGATCTGCTCGTTCGCCCCGGTTCCTGGCGGGCGTGGGTGCGCGACGGCGACAGCGGGATCGGCTCGTCGTCCAGCTGGATCTGGAGGTCGCCGCTGTCCGGCAGCCACAGCACTCGCTCCCAGAGCAGGTCCCGCCCGAAGTAGCGGTGGACCATCGTCTTCTGGAACGCTGGCCGGATCTCCGCGGCGCCGGACCGGAATGCCTCCCGCGGCGGGCGGCCCGCATAGCGGTACTGGAACCGGCGCAGGCCCATGACGCGATCGCGGCGCGAGCGGGTGACCGCGGGTGCGTGCCAGTCGGCGCCGCGGCCGGCATGCGCCAGCAGGTCGCGCCAGAGCGGATCGAGGACCCGGGCGCGGTGCTGTTCGACCACCGCTGGATCCAGCGTTCCCAGGATCCGGTCCAGCAGCTCGTGGAACCCTGGTGCGAGCTCCGGCGGCAGGACGACGCCGGACCTGATCCTGGCGTCCGCCGAGACGTACCACGACAGCTCGTAGACGATCAGCTGCTGGACCCACGCGGGGATCGAGCCGTCGGGACGCCTGGCCCGCTCGAGCACGTCGAGGTAGCCGAGCTCCGGCACGACGCCATACCGGCCGGGGTGGGCCATGCTGCCCTGGAGCGTCGATGAGCCATCGGCCCGCTTGCGGTAGACGTAGACCGCGTCGGCCAGCAGGCCAACGAGCGGCCGGTCGAGCGACAGCAGGTAGCGGACGGCGAACTGGCCGTCCTCGAAGTTGGGGCGGATCCGGGGATCGAACCGGAGCCCGTGCGCCTCGATCCGGTCCCGCCGGAAGAACGAGCCGGGTGAGACGCCGAGGAACACGTTGGGCTCGTCGAGCAGGCTCGCCATCCGATTGCCGCCGCCGTACTGCCAGCGCCGTGGGTGGCCATCTCGGCGGCGGCCGGTCGCGTCGTCGAGGAGCACCGGACGGGCGCTCATCACCTCGACCTCCGGATGCTTGGACGCGAAGCGGTCGGCGACGCCCAGGTAGTCCGGCTCGAGCAGGTCGTCGGGATCCGGGAACGTCACCCACTCGCCGGAGGCATGGTCCAGTCCGAGGTTGCGCGCCGAACCCTGCCCTCCGTTGGGCTTCGTGAAGACCTGGACACGAGTGCCGCTTCGCTCGGCCCACTCCCGGAGGACGCCCAGCGAGCCGTCCGTCGAGCCGTCATCGACGGCGATGACCTCCACGCGCTCCAGCGGGAATCGCTGCCCCTCGATCGAGGCGATGAAGTCGTCGAGGTAGCGCTCGACGTTGTAGACGGCCGTGACGATCGAGAACCGGGGCCGGTCCGGTCCTGAGGGCGCGGGGATCTGCTCGCTCGCGCGGATCACGCCGGCCGCCGCGTCACCCCGGCGCGCTCCGGCACGAATCGCTCGACGAAGCGGGCGCTGGCACGGCCGTCGCACGCCTCGATCCGGCGCTGGATGAACGCCGTCCAGGCGGCCTCGTCCACCCGGGCTGCCGCAATGGCCGCGGGCAGGGTCGCCGGGTCGGTGACGTGCTCGCCGATCAGCTCGGTCGCGGCGTCGAGGTACATGCCTGGGTCGCGCTCGTACTCCGGGAGATCCTCGGTGAGCAGGACGAGCGGGCGGCGGAGGAGCGCCCACTCGTAGATGGAGGAGGAGTAGTCCGTGACCAGCACGTCCGCGGCGACGAGCACCTCGTTGATCTCGTGGCGCCGGTCGATCACGACGTCGAAGCCGTCCGCGGTGACGTGGGCGGGGTCCAGGTTCGGGTGGGTCTTGATCGCGAGCACGTGACCGGGGCCCAGCGCCGCCCGGACGACGGCAGGATCAAACCCTGGCGCGCCGCGCTTGGCCCGGCCGCGACCCCGGAACGTCGGCGCATAGAGCACGACCCGGCCATCGCGGAGTCGCGGGTATGCGGCGAGCACCCGATCCCGGGCCCCCGTCATCGCGTCGTCGTCGAAGAAGAAGTCCGTCCGAGGCGCCCCGAGCGGGATCACCCGCGCCAACGGCGTCCGGAGGGCCCGCGAGTAGGGCTCGCGCGAGGCGTCGCCCGCGCAGACCACGTAGTCGTAGTGGTGGTGCAGGAACGAGCGCTCCGGCTCCGCGAGACCGGTCGTGGTGTCGGCGCCGAACCGCTTCAGCGCACCCACCGCGTGCCACACCTGGACCACGGTCGTGCCGGGCCGATGGGGGGCGACGTGGATCGGCAGGTAGGCGTTGTCCACCACGAACAGCGAGGACGTCCGCAGCAGGTACGTCCCGCGGACGAGCCGGAGGAGGTAGGCGACCTTGCCGAGGAAGCCGTAGCTGTACGGCTCCAGCAAGGTCACGATCCGGGCGCCGGGCCGGGATCGCCGGACCTCCGCGGCGATGAAGGCGAGGTTTCCCTCGAGGTGCCCGACTCGCGCCGTGGCCAGCACGATCCGTCGCTGGATCGGCAGCCGGTCGAAGAGGATTCCCAGGACTCCCAGGACGGCCGTCGAGAGCGCGTGCTCGAGCCGGTTCACGCCAGGCTCAGCGTTGCTGGCGGACGATGATGTTCTGGCCGTCCAGCGTCCGCTCGCCCTCGCCGACGAGCATCGCGATGACGTCCGCCACCGCATCGGGCTGCATGATGGTGCTCGGGTCTTCCTCGGGCGCGAGCTTCCGGCGGAGCTCCGTCGCGGTCCGGCCGGGGGAGATCGTGTAGATCTTCACGCCCGTGCCGGCGAGCTCCTCCGAGAGCGTCTGGGAGAGCGACACGACCGCCGCCTTCGACGAGGCGTAGGCGACCCAGCCCGGGCGGGCCGTGATCCCGGCCGTCGAGGCGATGTTGACGATCTTCGTGGGCCGGCCCTGCATCAGGCGGACCACCTCGCGGGTCAGGATCAGCATCGCAAAGACGTTGACCGTGAACGTGGTGACGAGGTTCTTGGCCGTCGTGTCCAGGAGCGACTTGGGCTCGGCGTAGCCCGCGATGTTCAAGAGGACGTCGATCGAGCCGTGGCGGTCGTGGATCGACGCGACCAGATCGGGGATGCCCCCCAGGTCCGCGAGGTCGTAGGCAACCTGGTGAATCGCCGCCGTCGCGCCTCCATCCTCGGTGCAGGCCGCCGCCGTGGACTCGAGGCCCTCCGGGCTCCGTGCGATCAGCACCACATCCGAGATGGACGGGTCGCGGCTCAGCTTGATCGCCGAGGCTCGGCCGATTCCCTGGCTGGCCCCGGTGACCAGCGCGATCCTGCCCACCGGTCAGGAACCGCGCCCGATGAAGTCGGCGTAGAGCGCCTCGGCCATCACGATGTCCGCCGGGACGGTGATCTTCACGTTGCGCTCGTTGCCCGGGAGGATCCGGACCTTCTCGCCGGTGTGCTGGACGAAGAGGCTGGCGTCCTCGGTGAACTGGGTCCCCTCGGCGCGCGACGCCTCGTGGGCCGCGAGGAGCTTCGCCCGGTCGAACTTCTGCGGCAGCTGGACGTTGACGAGCTCCTCTCGCTCGAGCAGGCCCTCGACGTACTCGTGGCCCCGGAGGACGGTGAACGAGATCGGGATGCCGTACATCGCGTTCTCGTCCGGACTCTCGATCAGGGCCCGGAACTCCTCGGTGGTGACGAGCGGCCGCACGGCCTCGTGGATCACCACGGAATCGAGCCCGTCGAGCGCCTGGAGGCCGTTGTACACCGACTCCTGCCGTGTCCCGCCGCCGAGGATGCACTCGAAGCGCGGGCCCATCCGGTGGTTCTTGAGCAGCTGCGCGGTCTCCTCGAGATGCGCCTCCGGGCAGGTGATGACGATCTTCTCGAGCTCCGGAATGGCCCGGGCCTTCTCCAGCACGTGGATCAGGAGGGGCTTGCCGCCGAGGAGCAGGAACTGCTTCGGGAACGGCCGGCCGATGCGCCGACCGATGCCACCCGCGAGCACCACCATGCCGAACGTCATTCGCGCCTCCTGCAACAGCCGATCGCGCGGGGGCGACCGGGGTCGGGCAGCCGTCGACCCGTAGCGTAGCGGGCCGGGCCCCTATCATCGCCAGCCGAAGCTCGGACCCGCGCCGAGGCCCGTGCCAACGCACGGCGCACCGGGGTCGAGCGCTCCGGAGGTCCACCATCCCGCCTCCCCTGCCGGGCCGCGCCCGCAAGGAACCACCCGCCGACGCGCCCCGCCGCCCACGCCGCCGCCGGCTGCTGGCGATCCGGATGCAGTTCATCCGGGTCGCCTACCGGCTGGCGCGATTCCTGCCACTGCGCCGGCGGGTCGTCTTCGCCCTGACCCACGCCAATCACCTGAGCGGCAACCTCGCCTTCATCCGCGACGAGCTGGACCGCCGGACGCCCCCGATTCCGTACGTGACCCTGGCGAACCGCTACGACCAGACCTGGCGCGCCTGGTTCGGACTGTTCCTGCAGAACATCAAGGCGGGCTACCACCTGGCCACGGCCAGGGTCTTCATCGTCGACGACTACTACTTCCCGCTGTACGTGGTCCCTCGGCGCCCGGGGACCACCTCCGTGCAGACGTGGCACGCCTCCGGGGCGTTCAAGAAGATCGGCTGGAGCGTCCTCGACAAGTCCTTCGGGGCGGACGAGTCGCTCGTGGCACGGGTCACGATCCATTCGAACTACGACGTCTGCCTCATGGCTTCGAAGGGCGCCGCGATGCACTACGCGGAGGCCTTCCGCCAGCCCCTCGAGAAGTTCCGGACGGACATCGGGATGCCGCGCACGGACGTGCTCTTCGGCGAGGCGGCGACGGCCCGGATCAGGGCGGAGGTCCGCGCCCGCTACCGCCTCCCGGAGGGCAAGCGCGTGATCCTCTACGCCCCGACGTTCCGGGGCGACAACGTGCGGCATGCCACCTCGCCCACGGACCTGGACCTGGAGCTGCTTCATCGCGAGCTTGGCAGCGACCACATCCTGCTGCTCAAGCTCCATCCCTTCGTCCGCGACGCGCATCCCATCCCGCCGGCGCTGCGGGAGTTCGCCATCGACGCCTCTGATCACCCCGACATCCACGAGCTGATGCTCGTCAGCGATGTCCTCCTGACGGACTACTCCAGCGCGATCTTCGAGTTCTCGCTCCTGACCCGGCCGATGGTCTTCTACATCCCGGACCTCGCGAGCTACGAGGGCGAGCGCGGCTTCTACATCAAGGTCCCCGAAGACCTGCCCGGTCCGGTGTTCGAGACGACCGCCGAGCTGGCGGCGTTCGTCCGCGCGGGGTCCTACGACATCGACCGGGTGGCGCGCTTCCGCGACGACTCGTTCGAGGTCGCCGACGGGCACGCCAGCGAGCGCTTCGTCGACCGCATCGTGATCCCCGCGCTGCGAGGGTCCGAACGGGCCTGAGCCATGTCGTATCGTCTGGGCGTGGAGGGGATTCGGCGGCTCACCAGCGACGCGGCGGCCAGCGTTCCGATTGAATCGCGCTGGCAGGTGTCCGAGCAGGACATCGTGGCGTTCAACCCTGACTGGCTCGTCTTCTGGTCGGATTCGATCATCGCCTCCCAGCTGGCCGTCTGGCTGCCCTACCTCCGGCGGAGCCGCTACCGCTTCGTGGTGGCATCCGGGCTCGATCAGGCCAAGGTCGGCGTCGGCAACCTCCTCGACGGGATCGAGAACGTCCGGCTGGTGACCCCGGTCGAGGCGCTGCGGTTCGGCCTCAAGGACACCCCGCGCTTCAAGGGCGTCCTGTATCCGACCAGCCGGCCGCTGAACTTCGCGATCGTGACGATGTTCCCGCGGCGGCCCCACGTCTGGATCGGCCACGGCGAGAGCGAGAAGCTCGCGAGCAGCCCTCGCACGGCCTCGATGTACGACGCGGTGCTGATGGCTCGGCTGAGCGGCGTCGAGCGATTCTCGCCGGCGATCCGGGGCTGGTTGCGGGGCGGCGCCTGCGCCATCGGCGCCCCGATCGTCGAGGGCCTGGTCCGGGATCCCGGGCCCTCGCCGCGACCGGTGAAGACGCTGCTCTACGCCCCGACCTGGGAAGGCCACCAGCCCAAGACCGATTACTCCTCGTTGAGCGAGGTCGGGCCGATCCTGACCGCGGCCCTGCCGGCGCTCCAGGAGCGCGGGATCCGGGTCGTCTTCCGGCCCCATCCCGGCACCGGCCGGCGCGATCCTGCCTACCGCGAGCACGTCAAGGCGCTGTTCGAGGCCGGCGCGAGCCGGCCGGGGACCAAGGCCGAGGACTACGGCGCGGCCGACGTGATGCTCAGCGATGTCTCCGGCGCCACGGCGGAGTTCCTCTTCACCGAGAAGCCGGTCGTCGTGCCGGTCACGGCGATGGCAGCGGCGCGGGGCAAGGACGCCGAGAGCCTCGCAAGGGAATACCCCTGGGCGTATCGCTGGCCGGTGGCGACGACCGGCCTCCTCGAGGTCCTGGACGGCCTCGGCAGCAGCGATCCGATGCGCCAGCAGCGCGCCCGGTCGGCGGCGGACCTGTACCGAGGCCACCGCGACCTGGAGCACGCGACGCGGACCTTCGACACCGCGCTGTCGTGCGTCGGGCGGCGAGGGACCCTGATCGGGGTCAGGCGGGGTTTCGAGCTCAAGCTCCGGGCGCCGCTCGTCCTCCGCGTCCTCGATCGTTTTCGACGGAGTCGCCGCCGACGGCGCGCGAGCGGCCGCGCCGACGAGTAGCACACTGCGGGTCGACCGGGTTGTGCGGGCGGCGCGACGCTGATCCTGCGGTACCATTCGCCCCCGCCACCGCGCCCGGCGTGATCGGCGCGCCCCACATCGAACAGGACCCCCTCAGCACATGACGCTCCGAGCCAGACCGGTCGCACGACGCCGCGGCCGCGCCGGGTGGGACTCCGGTGACCGCCGCAACAGCTTCATCAACCTCGGCTTCTTCGTCGCGATCGGGCTCTCGCTCCTGATCCTCGTCGGGTATGCCGCGTGGAGCTGGTACGACGCCCACTACGGGGCCGCGGCCACCGTCAACGGCCAGGTCATCACCAAGGACGATCTGGTCAACCGCCTGAAGATCGAGCAGTTCCGGCTCGAGTACATCGAGCGCCGCATCAACACGCTGATGGCCAAGGGCCGGATCGCCCGGTCCGATGGCCAGCAGCAGATCGACTTCCTCAACCAGCGCCGCGAGCAGCTCGCGAATCTCACCCTCGACCGGCTCGTGGACGTCTCCCTGATGGCGAAGCTCGCCACCGACAACGGCGTGAGCGTCAGCGACGCCGAGGTCGACGAGCAGCTGCTCTCCGAGGCCACGACCTCCGAGCAGCGCCACGTCTGGATGATCGAGATCGAGCCGAAGGTCTCGCCGGACAGCGGCGAGGTCGAGGAGGAGCAGCTCCGCGAGGCGCTCGGACGGGCGCAGCGAGCCGTCGCCCGCCTCAAGGCTGGCGAGTCCTGGGAGGACGTCGCCAGGACCGCCTCGGATTCGGGCCTGGCCCCGCAGGCCGGGGATCTCGGCTGGCTGTCCGTGGACAGCGGCTACGACAAGGACTTCATGACCGCGGTCTTCGCCGCGCCGCTCAACGAGGCGACGGCCATCGTCAAAGGCGCGGACGACATCTACCGCATCGGGCGGGCGACCGAGTCGGCGGACAAGGAGGTCGATGCCGACTTCGAGGAGCAGGTCACCGAGAACGGGATCGCCATCGCCGACTACCGGGTCGCGGCCCGCGGCGACGTCGTCCGCAAGAAGCTCAGCGACAAGATCGTCGCGGACCTCAAGCAGCCCGCGGCCCAGCGCCACGTCCTCGAGATCCTCCTGCCCGAGCCCAACACGTCGCAGGTCGGCGTGGAGCCCGGCGTGAAGGTCCGGCACATCCTGTTCTCCCCAAACGACAAGGCCGACGGCGCCGAGGACATCAAGGTGGACGACCCGGCGTGGACCAAGGCCAAGGCGGAAGCCGACGCGGCCTATGCGGACCTCAAGGCCCATCCCGAGAAGTTCGACGCGCTCGCGCGCTCGGAGTCGGACGAGCCCTCCGCCAAGGTCACGGGCGGCAAGCAGCCCTGGTACTTCCCGACGAGCTCCGTGGACGCGGCCTTCAAGGACGCGATCTTCAAGGAGGGCCTCAAGGCCGGCGACCTGATCGCGCCGGTGAAGTCGGCCTTCGGCTGGCATGTCATCCAGTTCATGCGCGACCAGACGCTCGGCGAGAAGGACTGGCTGGAGACGCTCAAGACCGAGGCCACCGACGAGGCGAAGTTCCGCCAGCTGGCCAAGGACAACAGCGAGGGCGAAGGCGCGGAGGACGGGGGCGACCTCGGGTGGATCGCCCGCGGCCAGCTCGCCGACGACGTCGACAAGGCCGTCTTCGAGACCGCGATCGGCGCGAACTCCAGCGTGATCACCATCTCGGGCGACGGGAGCTACCTGATCCGGGTCCTCGCCGAGGAGACGCGCACCCCGACTGATGAGCAGATCAAGATCTTCGAGGACAGCGGCTTCTCCTACTGGTACACCCGCGAGAAGGAGAAGGCCACCATCGACTACCCGCTCAGCTCGTCGACCACGACCGGCTAGCCGGATGCTCGATGCCCTCGTCGCCGAGGCGGTGGGCCGCTGGGGCCTCGACGTCTCGGCGGGCATCCAGGTCGTCGCCGCGGAACGGCTGACGGCAACGCCGATCGAGGCGTCACGGCCGCTCCTGGTGGTGCCGCTGGCCATGCTCGGCGGGAGCGCCGGGGCCGGCGAGGGCTCGCAGGGCCCGGTCTCGCTCCCTGGCCGCCACGGCCCCCTCGGCGCCGATCCGATCGCCATCCTGGGCCGCCTCTATCCAGGGCAGGCGACGGTCGCCAGGCTCGGTTGGGAGGCAGGCGCGGGCCCGGATACCGCGGCGACGTCCGTCGGGAATCTCGCCCTCGCCGATCTCGCGGGGCCCCTGTACCTGCCGCCGATCGCGCCGGAGCTGGCCGCGGCCGGACCGTGGGCGATGCCCTTCATCAGCGCGCGCCTGCGGCAGCCCGACGGCTGTCCCTGGGATCGCGAGCAGACCCATCAGTCGCTGCGAAAGCACCTGCTCGAGGAAGCCTACGAGGTCTACGACGCGCTCGAGCGCGGGGCCACGCCGGCCCTCGCCGAGGAGCTTGGTGACCTCCTGCTCCAGGTCGTGCTCCATGCCCAGCTCGCGGCGGAGGCCGGCGTCTTCGACCTTGCCGACGTCCAGGCCTCGATCGCCCGCAAGATCGTCCGGCGCCATCCCCACGTGTTCGGCGACGCGGTGGCGAGCACCGCCGCAGACGTGAATCGCCAGTGGGAGCGGATCAAGGCCGACGAGCGCGCAGCGGCCGCCGGGATCGCCGAGGCGGCCGGCAACGGTGCGCCGCCCGTGGCCCCGAAGAGTGCCCTCGACGGCATTAGCGCCTCGATGCCGGCGCTCGCCGCGAGCCAGGAGATCCAGGAGCGCGCGGCGGCGCTCGGCTACGACTGGCCGACCATCGACGGGGTCCTCGACAAAGTCGCCGAGGAGCTGGCCGAGCTCGCCGATGCCCGCGGCGACGCGGAGCGCCAGGAGGAATTCGGCGATCTCCTGCTCGTCGTCGTGAACGTCGGCCGAAAGCTCGGGATCGAATCCGAGGCGGCGCTGCGCGCGGCCAACGAGAAGTTCCGAGGCCGCTTTCGTCGCGTCGAGCGCATGGTCGGCGAGCGTGGCGTCGCGATCCGCGACCTCGATTTCGAAGCGTTGGACGACCTGTGGGATGCTGCCAAGTCCGAAGAGCGCGGCGTGGCCGTTGGAGGAGAGCGATGAGCATCGGCAACCGACCCCCGTCCGCGCGTGCCGACGGGCGTCGGCCGGCCGACCTGCGACCCGTCTCCATGACGCTCAACGTCCAGAAGTGGGCCGAGGGCTCGTGCCGGATCCGGGCCGGCGACACGGAGGTCCTGTGCGCCGCAACGATCGGCGACCGCGTCCCGCCGCACCTCCGTGGCAAGGGCACCGGTTGGGTCACCGCGGAGTACTCGATGCTCCCGCGGGCAACGGCGGAGCGCAACGACCGGGAGGCCGTGAAGGGCCGCCTGGGGGGACGAACCCACGAGATCCAGCGCCTCATCGGACGCTCGCTCCGGGGCATCGTCGACCTGACGAAGCTCGGCGAGAAGACCATCACGATCGACTGCGACGTCCTCCAGGCCGACGGCGGCACGCGCTGCGCCTCGATCACCGGCGGTTACGTGGCGCTGGCCGCGGCCCTGATCGGGGCAGGGCTGGAGCGGGTGCTCGTGGGCAAGGTGGCCGCCGTCTCGGTCGGCGTCATCCACGGCACGACGATGCTCGACCTCGACTACTCGGAGGATTCGACCGCGGAGGTCGACATGAACGTGGTCGGGACCGACGCGGGAACGTATATCGAGCTCCAGGGAACCGCGGAAGGGCTGCCCTTCGATCGGGCCCGGGTGGAGTCAATGCTGGACCTTGCCGACGCGGGCCTCGCGCGGCTCTTCGAGGCGCAGGCGGCGGCGCTCGCCGGGGTCCGCCGCTGAGCGGTTCAGGCGGCTTGCGCAGGGCGGCTCGGGGGAGCGGAGCGGATCGCTCGCGACTCGTCCTTGCCTCGCACTCGGCAGCCAAGCTCCGCGAGCTCCGGGAGCTGCTGGAGCTCGGGAGCGCGACCCTCGTCTCCCTCGACGAGCTCGGCATCTCCGCCGAACCGGTCGAGGACGGGCTGACCTTCGAGACGAACGCGCTGATCAAGGCCCGCCACGCCGCCAGGGCCACGGGATTGCCGGCCCTCGCCGACGACTCCGGGATCGAGGTGGATGCGCTCGGTGGGGCGCCCGGGGTGCGCACCCGCCGCTACGCCGGCCCGGACGCCACCGACGACGACAACAACGCCAAGCTCCTGCGGGAGCTCTCCGGCATGCCGCCGGAGCGCCGCGGCGGCCGCTACGTCTGCGTGCTGGCCCTCGCGCTGCCGGACGTATCCGCCCCCGGTGGCCTCCGGGTCATCACGCGGCGCGCCACGTCCCGCGGACGGGTCGCCCTCGAGCCCCGCGGGAGTGGCGGCTTCGGCTACGACCCCATCTTCGAGCCGGGCCGGGAGCGGACGGGCGCCCGGACCTTTGCCCAGTACTCGCCCGCCGAGAAGGACGCGATCTCGCATCGTGGCCGGGCCGCCCGACGGATCAGCCCGATCCTCCGGGAGCTCGGCTTCTAGGACACCCGCGGTACCGCGACGCTCAGGAGCGCCGCAGGTCGGCAACGCGAGCGGGAAATGGCGACGCCGGACGGTTCCATCAGCCTGCCAGCTTCCGTCCGGCGTCGGTCGCCAGACGCCACCATTCCGCGACTGGTTCCCGCTTCCTGTGCGTTTCCGCACGGAGCTCCCGAAAGCCCGATTGTCAGCAGCAGCCCCCTGCTACCGTCGGCGGTGGCCGACTGCTACAGCAGCCTGGTGCACCTGAAGTTTGATCGTTGGATCTCCGGAAGGCCGTCACGTCGAGGCGCCCATTGCTTCTGCTCAGGCCGAGGACACTGCGCAGCGCCACCTGCAACACCGTCGCCGTGCCAACCGCGGTCATCGGTGGAACGCCCCGTCGCCCTGACAGCTCCGACACTCCTCAGACCATGCGGGCCGGGTACCTCCGGTGATGGACTTCTCGGAACGTCGTGTGCAGCGCAGCATGGGCTTCGACCCGGCGCGCAGCGCAGTGCTGGTCGTCGACATGCTGAATGACTTTCTCGAGCCGACCGGGGCAATGCCCCTGCCGGAAGGTCATCGCCTGTACGAGCCCATCCTTCGTCTCCTCGCCGCCGCGCGCGCCCATGGCTCGGCGGTCATCTGGGTCTGCGACACGCACCCGCCGCGCGACCGCGAGTTCGACAAGCGGTCCGTGCACTGCCTCGCCGGCACGTGGGGAGCACAGATCGTCGAGCAGCTCCAACCGCCCGAGGACGAGTACAGGATTTCCAAGCGGCGTTACTCCGGCTTCTACGAGACTGACCTGGATCTCCGGCTGCGGGAGCTTGGGATTTCGCACGTCATCCTCACCGGCGTGGTCACCAATATCTGCGTTCGCTCCACCGCACACGATGCGTTCTTCCGTGGCTACGACGTGATCGTCGTGGAGGATTGCGTCGCGGCCACCAGCGAGCGGGAGCAGGAGTCCAGCCTGTACGACATCGATACGCACTTCGGCACCGTCTCGGGCCTCCAGGCGGTGCTGAAGGTTTTCGAGGACACCGCCGGAGCGTGACCCTGGTGCGGTTCGAGGGTGTTTTCTGGCGATCGCTGCGTCAGGATATGGAGGCCGGCGCTGGCCTCACAGTCGGAGCGACCAACGAATCGGAGGAATCGGCGTGAATAGTCGACGGATCTCGAACGGCCTGGCCCGAGACCACGGGTCGCGCCCCAATGGCCTTCGCCGCTCCGGCTATGGCGGCGCCGCGATCGTGCTGGCAGCGTTGCTCGCAGCCTGCGGGACCGGCGCGCCGAACGCTTCGGCGTCCGCGGCGGCCGGACCCATCAAGATCGGCATCCTCGCCGACCTCACCGGTCCATTCACGACGTACGGAACCAGCCTCGCTAACAGCGCGCAGCTGGCGGTCAAGGAGATCAACGGCAAAGGCGGAATCGCTGGTCGGCAGATCACGGTGACCGTCGAGGACACCCAGACCGACGTCAGCGCGACGGTCGACAAGGCGAAGAAGCTGGTCCAGAGCGACAAGGTTGACCTCGTGATGGGTCCGATCGGGTCCGATGCCAACGACGCGGCGTACAAGACGGTCGTCACTGAAGCCAGCAAGCTGCTCTTCTATACGGAGACGTTCGAGGGCGGGAAGTGCAGCCCGTTGTACTTCTCGTTCGGGGCTGTGCCGGCGCAGCAGATCCGGCCCCTGATCCCGGTGCTTCAGCAGAAGTACGGGCCCAAGGTCATGTTGTTCGGCGCCGACTACGTGTGGCCGCGCCGCAGCTTCGAGATCGCCAAGCCGATCATCCAGAGCAACGGTGGCACCGTCGTCGCCGAGCTCTACCTGCCGCTCATCGCAGAGGACTTCAGCGAGCTCGTCAAGACGGTGCGCGAGAAGCAGCCCGACTACATCTTCTCGCTGTATCCGGCCGTCTGGGGTTCGGCGGTCAAGGCGCTTGATGACGCCAATCTCCTGGACACCGTCGGGGTCGGGACGATCTTCCTCGGCGACCCCGACCTCCCCGGGGTCGGGGCGCTCGCCGAAAATTCCTATACCGCCCTGCCGTTCTTCACCGCGGCGGACGCGCCGGGAGTGAAGCCGTTCCTGGACGCCTACGCGGCGGAGTTCGGAGCCGGCAAGATCCCATCCGGTGGCGAAGGCGTTGGCGCGTACGACGCCGTCTATCTCTACAAGATGGCGGTCGAGAAGGCAGGCTCCACCGACCCGAAGGCCGTCGCCGCAGCGCTCCCCGGGCTCGCGTTCACGGGCCCCACGGGTCCGGTGACGATCACGCCGTCTCACTATCTCAAGCAGACCATCAACCTCGTGCAGGCCAAAGGCGGGAAGTACGTTCTCGTGGACAGCTTCCCCGACATGGATCCCGAGGAAGCCTGCGCCCCGTAGGGGCCGCTTCGTGAGAGCGCCCGGACGTCCTTGGGGCGTTATGGGCTCCGGACAGGGATGAAATGGTGGCGTTCGCGCGTCCCGCCGCTCGGCCTCGCCGGGCTGGCGGGCGCGCAGCGTCGCCGGCGCGGTGTTGAGGGGATCCTGCTCGCGGCCGCGATCGCCTTTCCGCTGCTGAGCGGCGATACGTTCCTGATCGATCGAGTCGGCCGCTACTTCCTGTTCGCAGCGTTCGCAGTGTCCGTGGACCTCATCTGGGGTTACGGCGGACTCTTCACGTTCGGGCACGCGGCGTTCTTCGGCGGCGGCGGGTACATCGTCGGTGTGCTCACGACGCAGGACGCCGCGATCCTGCCGGTGCCCCTCTGGGTGGCGCTCCTGGGCGCCGTGCTCGGGGCGGCCCTGTTCGCGCTCGCTCTGTCGTACTTCGTGTTCTCGGGTCGAGGCGCCCTGCGGGGCGTCGAATTCGCAGTGGTGACCCTCGCGGTGGCGGTGGTGGCTGAGCGTTTCACGAACGCCGGTGGATCCCTGACGGGTGGCCAGAACGGGATCCTGATGAGCTCGAGCCTCGAGATCCCGGGCGTGCTGTCGCTCCAGCAGGGCTACGGGTTCTACGCTCTCGCCGGCCTCGTCCTGCTCGCTACATATATCGGCGTCCAGCGGTTCCTGGGTTCGCGCTCGGGTCTGATCCTGCGCGGAATCCGCGACAACGAGGACCGGGTCGACCTGCTCGGCTACGACGTACCGGCGATCAAGCGCCGCGCGTTCGTCCTTTCGGCCGCCATCGCGGCACTCGCGGGCGGCATCTTCTATGTGCACGAGGGCATCGTGTCTCCGAGCGCCGTCGGGGTCGGCGCGTCGACGCTCGTGTTGCTCTGGGTCGTGCTGGGAGGTCGGGGCACCCTCATCGGCCCCATCGTCGGGGCGATCCTCCTGCCCTACCTCACGGCCACGCTGTCAGGCTCCCTGCTCGACATCTGGTTGGTCGTCGTCGGGGTCATTTTGGTGGCAGTCATCCTCGTGCTGCCTTCCGGGATCTTCGGCTTCCTCAACCGGGAGCGCGGGACGTGAACGTCCTGACCATCGAGGGACTGACCAAGAGCTTCCGTGGCTTCGTGGCAGTGCGCGACGTCTCCCTCAAGCTGAGCGACGGCGAGTTGCGTGGCTTGATCGGCGCGAATGGCGCCGGCAAGAGCACGCTCCTCCACCTCATCTACGGTCGCCTGCAGGCCGACCACGGATCCATCCGCTTCGGCGACACCGATGTGACCCAGCTTCGTGCTCGTGAGCGGGCGCGCCTGGGGATGGGGCTGGTGTTCCAGGTGACGAGCATCTTCCGGGATCTGTCGATCGAGGAGAACCTGCTGCTGGGAGCGGTTCCCAAGGTGGCCGGAACCCCGTCGGTCGACGCGAGCGAGGTAGAGCGGGTCCTCGAGCTCATCGAGCTCCGCAACATCCGCGGTCGTCGAGCGCGCCAGCTCAGCCACGGCGAGCAGCGCTGGCTTGAGATCGGAATGGTGCTGCTCACGAAACCGAAGCTGCTCCTCCTCGACGAGCCGACGTCCGGGATGACCCGGGCCGAGAGTCGCAGGACGGCCGGGCTGCTCCGTGAGCTCCAGGCTGCCGGGGCGGCAGAGGCGATGATCGTGGTGGAGCACAACATCGAGTTCATCCGGCTGGTCAGCGATCGGGTGACCGTGATGCACCGGGGTGAAGTGCTCGCCGACGGCACGATCGACGAGGTCCAGGCCAACCCGGAGGTTGAGGCGTCCTACCTGGGGAGACGTCATTGACGCCCATGCTGGCCGTCAGCGGCCTCCACGCCGGCTACGGCGCGTCCATCGTGCTGCGCGACGTGTCCTTCGACGTAACGCCGGGCGAGGTGGCTTGTCTGATGGGCCGCAACGGCGCTGGCAAGACAACGCTCCTGCGGGCGCTCATGGGGGTCCTGTCCAAAAGGGGAAGCGTGCAGCTCGACGGCCGAGATATCAGCGATTGGAAAGGCCATCGCATCAATACCGCCGGGATGGTCTGGGTTCCGCAGGAGGACTCGGTGTTTCCGGGCCTCACCGTCAGGGAGCATCTCTTCATCGCCCTGGGCAGGCGTGGGCGCGATGCCGGGTTGGCGGCGGCCGCGGATCTCTTCCCGATGCTGGGGGAGCGGATGGACCAGGAGGCGCAGACGCTGTCTGGTGGCGAGCGGAAGATGCTCGGCA
>DATLDP010000006.1:0-28038 GCA_035525825.1 Candidatus Limnocylindria bacterium | reverse complement strand
GGTGCCGAAGCGGCCGAGCGGCGTCTGCGCGGTGATCTGGTCCTGGAGCGGCTGCGGGAGGTCCTGCGTCAGCTCGGTGAGCACGAAGCCCGGCGCGACCGCGTTGCAGGTGATCCCGCGGGACGCGAGCTCGCGAGCGGTGGCCTTCGTCAGCCCGATGAGACCGGCCTTTGCCGCCGAGTAGTTCGCCTGGCCCGTCTGGCCGGCCTGCCCCGACACCGACGTGATGTTGATGATCCGGCCCCCCTTGGCCTTCAGCATCGGCCGCGTGACCGCCTTGATCGCGTAGAAGGCGCCGAACAGGTTCGTCTCCAGGACGTCCCGGAAGTCCTCCAGCGACATGCGCATGATCAGGTCGTCGCGCGTGATTCCGGCGTTGTTGACGAGGATGTCGATCTTCCCGAACGCATCGAGCGCGGCCTTGATCAGCGCGTTCGCGGCCTCAGGATCCGAGGCGTCGCCCTGGACCGGGAGTGCGCGGCGCCCCAGCGCCTCGATGGCGTTCGCCGTTTCCTGGGCCGCAGACTCGTTGCCCCGGTAGCTGAACGACACATCCGCGCCCTGGGTCGCGAGGCGGATGGCAATCGCTCGCCCGATGCCCCGTGAGCCGCCCGTGACGACCGCCGACTTGCCAGTGAGATCGATCATGTGGCCTCCTCAGAAGGGCGCGCGGATCACTGGAACGCTGAGGGAGCGGTGCAACCGACGAAGCCGTCCGACAGGGCCAAGATGGCACGTTCCTCCGAGGCCTGGAGGGCTCCCCGAGCGAAACGGAGGATTGGACGGTCCCCCTTGGTCATACCGCACCCTGGGCGATCCGCGCGCCTTGGAGATGCAAGGGCGTCAGCGACCGGCGGTGACGGCCACCGGCTCGGGCTCGCCGGGGACCACGTCGTCGAGGGGTGGATTCACGTCGCCCGGGCGAGCCATCAGCTCAGCGAGGGCGGGCGGGATCGGGTCCACCGAATCCCAATCGACCGGCAGGCGGACGTGGACGTCCTCGGGGCGCACCGCGGTGTCGGCGTCGGCGCCGCGGGCCGGATCGGCGGTCCACTCGATGGTCACTGCGCCAGAGGTGAACCCAGCGCCGAAGGCGACGATCGTGATCCGGTCACCGACCTTTACGTGGCCCTCGTTCACGGCCTCGGCCATCGCGATCGGCACGGAGGCGGCCGAAGTGTTCCCGTATCGATCGACGTTGGTGAACATCCGCTCCATGGGCAGGTTCAGCCCCTTGGCGACGGCATCGATGATCCGGATGTTCGCCTGGTGCGGGATGAAGAGCGCGATGTCGTCCGGCTGCAGGCCGGACTTCCGAACGGACTCGAGCGCGGTGGAGGCAAGGGTGCGCGTGGCGAACCGGTAGGTCTCCTTGCCTTCCATGCGGATGTAGTGCTCGCCGCGGGCGATCGTTTCCGCGGATGGCGGGCTCTTCGCGCCGCCTGCGGGCAGCCAGATCATGTAGGCGCCCTGCGGCTCGGTGGTGAGCTCGATGCCCATGGCGCCACCGGGCTCGGTTGAGGCGGACAGCACCGCGGCCCCAGCCCCATCCCCGAACAGGATGCAGGTCGAGCGGTCCGAATAGTCCAGGAACCGGGTGAGGAGCTCCGCGCCGATCACGAGCACGTGCTTCGCGAGGCCCGCCGCGATCCATGCCTGCGCGGTCGCGAAGCCGTACACGAACCCCGAGCAGGCCGCGGCGACATCCATCGCGGCCGCTCGCGTGTTGCCGATGGCTTCCTTCACGAGGGCCGCCGTCGAGGGCATCCAGTAGTCGGGCGTCAGGGTGGCGAGGAGGATGAGGTCGATCTCGTCCGGGCTGATGCCGGCCGCGCGGATCGCTCGGAGGCTCGCGACGGCGGCCATCGATGCGGTGGTCTCGTCCGCGGCGGCGACGCGGCGCTCGCGGATCCCCGTGCGGGACACGATCCACTCGTCGTTCGTCTCGACCATCTTCTCGAGCTCGGCGTTGGTGAGGACCTTGCTCGGGACGTACCGGCCCCAGCCCGTGACATGGGCGCGAATCGGCGGCGTGTCGCTCATAGCGGGTCCACCTCGATCAGGGGCTGCTTGGCCCGAACCAGCTTGCCGTCCTCCGCGTTGATCTTCGCCACGCGGCCGGCCTTGTCGCTCTTGATCTCGTTGAACAGCTTCATCGCCTCGATCAAGCCGATCACCTGCCCAACCGCGACCTCGCCACCGAGGCTCACGTACGGGGCCGATCCCGGCGCCGGCGCGCCGTACCAGATGCCGCTGAGGGGCGCCATCACCGCCGGGCGCTGCACAACCGGGGCCTCGGAGGAGGCCGCCTCAGCCGCGGACCCGCCTGGAGCTACCGCGCCTTCCACGGCGGAGCTCGCGATCGGCACACCCGCCGCCACCTGCGGCGCCAGGGCAATCGGCTTCCGAAGGACCACGCCCGTGGACCCTACCTGCACCTCGAGCTCGGTCAGCTCCGTCCGCTCCAGGAGCGCCGCGAGCTGGTCGATGAGCGTGAGCAGGGATTCGTCCGCCTTCGTCATCCTTCCCACCGCCGGAAGACGAGCGCCGCGTTCTGGCCACCGAAGCCGAACGAGTTGTTGAGAGCGGCGCGGATGGGTCGATGCGTGGCCACGAGCGGGGTCAGGTCCAGCCCGTCGGTATACGCGTCGGTGTCGACCAGGTTGATCGTCGGCGGGACGGCACCCTCTCGGATTGCCTGGATGGTCGCGATGGATTCGATGGCGCCGGCGGCGCCGAGGGTGTGCCCGAGCATCGACTTGTTCGAGGTGATCGAAACCGACGGGCCGTGTTCGCCGAGGAGCGTCGCGAGGCCCTGCAGCTCGGTGCTGTCGCCCTCCGGCGTGGAGGTGGCGTGGGCATTCACGTGGTCCAGCTCGTTGGGCGCCATGCCCGCCTTCTCCAGCGCGCGACGGCCGGCGCGAACGGCGCCGGCGCCACCGGGCGCGGGGAGCGTGATGTGCGAGGCGTCCGCGCTCGCGCCGTAGCCCACGAGCTCGGCGAGCGGCTCCGCGCCGCGTGCCTCGGCGTGCCGCAGCTCCTCCAGCACGAGCATCCCCGCGCCCTCGCCGATGACAAAGCCATCGCGACCCTTGTCGAACGGGCGGGACGCGGCCTCGGGCTCGTCGTTGCGGGTGGACAGGGCTCGCATCGCCGCGAACCCGCCAACGACCGCCTCGTGGATGGCCGCCTCGGATCCGCCGGCGAGCATGATGTCTGCGTCGTCGCGCCGGATCGTCTCCCATGCCTCGCCGATCGCGTGGGCTCCGGTGGCGCACGCGGAGACGATCGCGAAGTTGGGGCCCAGCATCCCGAACGCGATCGCGATCTGCCCCGATCCGACGTTGACGATGCTCATCGGCACGAAGAACGGCGATACCCGGTCCGGCCCGCGCTCGTTGAGGATCTGGGCATTGCCGAAGAGTGTGTTCACGCCGCCCATGCCCGACCCAAGCAGCACGCCCGTGCGCTCGGCCAGCCTCCCGTCCATTCGGCCGGGCAGGCCCGCCTGGTCGAGCGCCTGGCTCGCCACAACGAGCCCGAACTGGATGTAGCGGTCCATCCGCCGCATCTCCTTGCGGTCGATGACCGCCGAGGGATCGAAGTCGCGGACCTCCGCTGCGATCTTCGAATCGACGCGCGACGGGTCGAAGCTCTCGATGGTCCGAACGCCGGACCGCCCGGCGAGCAGGCCCTCCCACGTGGACGCGACGTCGTTGCCGAGCGCCGAGACCGCCCCCATGCCGGTCACGACGACCCGGCGCGTGCCGTTGCCGTTGGAGCCGCTCACCGGACCAGCTTGCCCGTTCGAACCGTGGCGGCACGGTAGACGTCGCCGGGCAGGCCGCGGGCGGAGATCGCATTGGCCGTGGCGAGCACGTCGTACTCGGTCCGGCGGATCTCGGTGGTGACGGTCGTTCGGGCGCCGTCGTCATCGTCGTCGTCGTCTTCTGCTTCGGCATCGTCATTCGCGATCGCAGGCGTCGCGGCACCGAGCGTCACGAGCGCCCACGAGGCCGTCGGATCGCCGTCGAACGAGTAGCCCGCGCTGCCGCCGTTGACGATGACCTTCCAGCCGAACTCCTGGATGTCGGGGATGTGGGTGTGGCCGCAGCAGATCACGCGGGCGTCCGTCCGCGAGATTCGCTCGTAGACCGTCGACGGGTCCAGGCCCTTGTCGAAGCCCTGCGTCTGCGATCCCGGCGAGGCGTGGGTGACGAGGATCAGGTCGTCGCCGATCCACACCCGGCGCTCTGCCGGCAGGCGGCGCAGCCACGCGAGCTGGTCGTCGTCGAGCGCGTCATGGGTCCATTCGGCGGAGACCCGAACGGCGTCCGGCACGCCGGACTCGAGGTAGTGCGGGAACGCGGCCGCGTAGTCCGCGTCGGCCACGGCGATGTCCGTGTTGCCCTGGACGATGATCGCCCCGTCCCGCTCCATCTCGCGGAGCGCATCGAGCGTCGCGCCCGGCTCGGGGCCGTTCATCACGAGGTCGCCGGCGATGAGCGTGACGTCCGGCTTCTCCTTCTTGATCGCCTTCCGGACCGCCTCCAGCGCCCCCAGGTTGCCGTGCACGTCGGACAGGAGCGCGATGCGGGTCATCGCAGCACGCCTTCGGGCGGGATGATGAAGCTAAGCAGCCCTTCGCAGGCGATCTCGCCGTCCACGCTGGCGACGCCGCGGCCCTTGCCGAAGCGGCTGCCGAGCTTCTCCATCGTGATCTCGAGGCGGAGGACGTCGCCGGGCACCACGATCCGCTTGAAGCGGACGTCGTCGATGCCCGCGAACAGCCCGATCCGATCGCCGAACCCGGGCTGCTTGGCGACATACACCGCCATCGTCTGGGCGAGCGCCTCGATCTGGAGGACGCCCGGCAGGATCGGCAGGCCCGGGAAGTGGCCCTGCGTCCAGAACTCGGTCGCGGCGATGCCCTTGATCCCGACGATCCGCTTGGCCTCGGGGTCGTATTCCACGATCCGGTCGACCATGAGCATCGGCCAGCGATGCGGGATGAGCTTCTCGATCTCGCCGGTGGTGTGGATGGTCTCGAGCTTGGGCATGGCGACCTCGGTCATGTCGATCAGCGGGCGCCGGCCGTCGCCGCGGCGGCGAGGAACGCGGCGCTCCCGACCCGATCCAGCAGGTTGGTGGTCATCCGGCCCTCGAGGAACGCGTCGTTGTCGAGCAGGGCTCGGTGGATCTCGATGTTGGTGGTGACGCCGTCGATGAGGAGCTCCTCGAGCGCGGCGCGCCCGCGGGCGATCGCCGTCGGGCGATCCGGACCCCACACGATGAGCTTGCCGAGGAGCGAGTCGTAGTACGGCGGGACCTCGTAGCCGGGATAGAGGTGCGAGTCCATCCGGATCCCCGGCCCGCCCGGCGCGTGGTACTGCTCGATGACACCGGCGCCGGGCCGGAAGTCCGCCGCGGGATCCTCGGCGTTGATCCGGAACTCGATCGCGTGGCCTCGGGTCACGATGTCTGACTGGCGGAGCCCCAGCGGCTCGCCCGCGGCGATCCCGATCTGGAGCGCCACGAGGTCGATGCCGGTGAGCATCTCCGTGACCGGGTGCTCAACCTGGATCCGGCAGTTGATCTCGATGAAGTACGCGGCGCCGGTGGCGTCCACGAGGAACTCCAGGGTGCCGACGTTCTCGTAGCCCGCGGCCACGACGGCGCGAATCGCCGTCTCCGCCAGCGCCGCGCGGGCCTCCGGCGAGAGGGCCGGCGTGGGCGCCTCCTCGAGGATCTTCTGGTGGCGCCGCTGGACGGAGCAGTCGCGCTCGCCGAAGTGGACGCCCGCTCCGTACCGGTCCACCGCGACCTGGATCTCGACGTGGCGGTTGTCGTCCAGCCACTTCTCGAGGTAGATGGAGTCGTCGCCGAACGCCGACTTCGCCTCGGACCGGCAGATCTTGATCGCCGACTCCAGCTCCCGCGAGGTCCGGACCATCCGCATGCCCTTGCCGCCGCCGCCCGCGGACGGCTTGATCAGCACCGGGTAACCGATCCGATCGGCCTCGGAAAGCGCGTGCTGGTCGTCATTGATCATCGACGAGCCGGGGATCGTGGGGAGCCCGTAGCCGCCGAGCAGCCTTCGAGTCGCCTCCTTGGAGGCAAACCGATCGAGGACGTCCGGCGGCGGCCCGATGAAGGTCAGCTCGTGGGCGCGGACGACCTCGGCGAAGGTCTCGTCCTCCGAGAGGAAGCCGTAGCCCGGGTGGATCGCCTCGCAGCCGGTGACCAGCGCGGCCGAGATGACCGACGGCACCGAGAGGTAGCTCCGGCGGGCGTCCGGCGGCCCGATGCAGATCGCCTCGTCCGCGAGCTGCGCCGGCAAGCTGTCGCGATCCGCCTCGGAATAGGCGACCACGGCCTCGACCCCGAGGGTCCGGCAGGCGCGCAGCACGCGGAGCGCGATCTCGCCCCGGTTGGCGATGAGGATTCGGCGGAACATCAGCGGGCCTCCGCGTTGGCGCCGGGCGCGGCGGGCGCCGCGAGCTCGATCCGAATGAGCTCCTGGCCGTACTCGACCGCGGTCCCGGCCTCCACGAGCGTCGACCCGACGATCCCGTCTGCCGGCGCCAGGATGTCCTGGGGAACGCCGATCACGTTGACCGTGCCCAGGCTGTCACCGGCTCGGATCTTCGTGCCGGACGCCGCGCGGGAGCCGGGCTGGAAGATCCCGACCGCCGGGGACGTGGCGATGGTCCGGGTCTTGTCCGCTGCATCCGCGCCGCCCCGCGACCCGCCCGTCCCGTTCGACCCGGACGTGTCCTTGGCCCCGCGATGGCTCTCGACGCCGGCGCGGCCGTGGCCGTGGCCCTCGTGCCCGGGCTGGGAGCGCGACGGCTTGTCGCTGGCGCGGCGGCCCTCGCCCGGGCCGCTGCCGAACGGCCGGCGCAGCCGGACCTGCCAGTCGCCCTCGCGGACCTCGAGCTCACCCAGCCCGGTCGAGCCGAGCTTCGCGATCAACGCCGGCAGGAGGTCCTCCGCGAGCTTCGAGATCCCGGCGTGATCCGCGCGACGGGCAGCGTCCGACCGGGCATCCGGTCGTTCTCGCTGGGAGCCGTCGGGCATCGATCAGACCTCCTCGTGTGCCGGCGGCTCGTCGCGCCGGGACCCGCCCGGGAGGGGCATGCCCATCGTCCAGCGGGCCGGGTCCAGCAGGTCTCGCAGGCGATCCCCGAACCCTCGGCTGGGCGGCGGCGCCACCTCCGGCGTCGCGACCTCAGTGTACGGGCCGAGCGCGCGGTAGCGCCGGTAGCGCGCTTCCACGAGCTCGTCCGGGGCGAGCTGGGACAGCCGATCGAGCTCGCCGATGATGGTCGCGCGAAGTCGCCGGGCGGTCTCGCGCGGGTCCGCGTGGGCGCCTTCGCCGGGCTCCGGTACGACCTGGTCGACGACGCCGAGCTCCAGCTGGTCCTGGGCGGACATCCGCATCGCCAGGGCTGCGGTCGGGGCCTCGTCGGCGGTTCGCCACAGGATCGAGGCGCAACCTTCCGGGCTGATCACCGAGTAGACCGCGTTCTCGAGCGCGATGACGACGTCGCCGACCGCGATCGCCAGGGCTCCGCCGGAGCCGCCCTCACCGGTGATGATCGCGACGATCGGGGTTCGGAGGCGGCTCATGAGCCCGATGCTCCGGGCGATCGCCTCGGCGATCCCGCGCTCCTCCGATTCCGGCCCGGGGTGCGCGCCGGGCACGTCGACGAAGGTCACGACCGGGAGCGCGAAGCGCTCGGCCAGCTCCATGATCCGCATGGCCTTGCGATAGCCCTCGGGATGGGGCATGCCGAAGTTGCGCCGGATGTTCTCGTCCGTGTCGGCGCCCTTCTGCTGTCCGACGAACGCGATCCGGCGACCCTCGATCCGGGCGAAGCCAGCGACCATCGCGGGGTCGTCGCCGAAGCCCCGGTCGCCGTGGAGCTCGATGACCTCGTCGGCCATCTCCCGGAGCAGGTCCAGGGTTCGCGGCCGCCCGAGGTTGCGGGCGAGCTGGACGCGACGCCACATGGCGTCCTTCGGGTCGAGCGGCTCGGCCTTCGAGGCGGCCTTGCCGTCCCGGGCCTCGGCCTTCGACCGACCGACCAGGCGATCAACCATTCGGCCCACCGCCATTCGTGCCGTCGTTGCTCACGCCGCCGCCGTTCATGGCCGGGCCCGAGCCGACGATCGCACCGCCCACTGCGCCGCCCACGCCGACGATGCCGCTCCCGACCGCGGAGATCCCGCTGCCGACCGTCGACAGCAGCGCGCCGACCGGGCTGAAGCTCGCCCGCTCGTCGAGGGATTGACGCTCGGGGGCGCGCATGAACCGGAGCAGGCTGGCGATCTCGCCGCGGAGCGCGCGGCGATGGACGACGCGGTCGATGAAGCCGTGCTCGAACAGGAACTCGGAGCGCTGGAAGCCGGCCGGGAGCTCCTGGGCGATCGTGCCCGCTGCGACGCGCGCGCCGGCGAAGCCGATCAGGGCGTTCGGCTCGGCCAGGTTGAGATCCCCGAGGACCGCGTAGGAGGCGAAGACGCCGCCGGTCGTCGGGTCGCTCATGACGCTGATGTAGGGAACGCGCGCGGCGCGGACACGCTCGAGCACGGCGACCGTCTTCGCGAGCTGCATCAGGGCGAGCGTGCCCTCCTGCATCCGGGCGCCGCCGGACGCGGAGACGATGATCAGCGGGATGCGCTCCGCCAGCGCGTCCTCGGCGGCGCGAGCGACCTTCTCGCCGACGACGGCGCCCATCGAGCCGCCCATGAACCCGAAGTCCATGACGCAGATGGACACGGGCTGGCTCTCGAGGAAGCCGACGCCGCGCACAGCCGCGTCGCGGAGTCCGGTCTGGGCCTGGGCCGTGGAGACCCGCTCGGGGTAGGGCTTCTGGTCCACGAACCCGAGGGGATCCACGGACTGGAGGCCGGGATCCCGCTCCCGGAAGGTGTTCGGGTCGAGGAGCAGGTCCAGCCGGGCGGTGGCCGAGAGCCGGAAATGGTGCTCGCAGTTGGAGCAGATCCGGTCGGCCTTCTCGAGCTGCTTGTTGAAGAGCATCTCGCCGCAGGTCGGGCACTTCGTCCAGAGGTCCGGCGGGTAGACGTCGCGGCGGGCGCGGAACGATGGCAGCTTGATGGGCATCTCAGGTCCCCGGCCGGAGCTGGTGCGCGGCGCGGACCGCGCGAGCCATCGGAGAGGTGCGCCGGCGCCAGGCGAACCAGGCGCCCGCAAGGCTGAGCGCCGAAGCGGCGACGGCGCCGCCGATCAGGTACGGCCGCGAATCACCGCGATCATCGAGGACGGAGCCGGCGTAGCCCATCGGATCCGAGGCGGTGGCGGATGGAGTGATCGGGATTCGCCGGACGGCCAGCGACTGGTTCTCGCCGCCGGCCGCGACCGGGAGGTGCATCGAGGCGGCTACTTCCGCGAGACGGAGGGCGAGACGTTCCTCGAATCGGAAGGACGGGTGGAAGCGGGGCAGGTCCGTGGCGAGGCGGCGGGAGATGGCGCGCACCGCCGCGCCGACGGTGTCCTCGGACGGCGCCGGGTCACGGGCCGTCCCGGACTGCTTGGTCCGGGGCTGGATCGCGAGCAGCGAATCGAGGTAGCGATCCGTGATGAGGGCCTCGACCTCGCCGATCTCGCCGCCGCTCCGGCGAAGGAACGTCACGACGGACGTCCGCGCGTCCTGCCGCTCCGCTCCGACGCACCCAGATCGCGGGCGACGCTCTTGAGCGCGCGGTGGATGAGCACCCTGACCGCCCCCTCCGAGCGGCCGAGGACGCCCGCGATCTCCGCGGTGCTCAGCTCGTCGACGAAGCGCAGGACCATCGCCTGGCGGCGCTCACCCGGGAGCCGGCCCACGGCCCGCCACGCGGCCCGAGCCTCGTCGCGGCGGACCGCGTCCGACTCGACGTCCAGCGGATCCGTGACGAGGGTCTCCCCGATCGGCTCGGTGGGTCGACGGCGCGCGCGGCGGCGCTCGCCGGCCACCTCGTTCCGGGCGATCTGGAACAGCCAGACCCGGAAGGTCGAGGCGCCCTCGCCGTCCGCCGGACGTGCGCGCTCCTCGAACCGCGCGAGGTTCGTCAGGGCCGAGACGAAGGTCGCCTCGGTGGCGTCCTCCGCGGCGTGATGGTCGCCGAGCTCGTAGTAGGCGTAGGAGTACACGCGAGCCAGGTACCTGCGATACAGGGTGTCGAATTGGTCCGGGTCACGCTTCGCGGCCTCGACCAGCGGTCGGTCTCGATCGAGATGCGCGATCCGGGGTACGTCCCCTTCCGGACGTCCCACTCTCCACAATGCTCGTCGGGCCATTTCGTTACACCACCCCGCCGAGCCGGACGTGCCGAATCTCGCCCACGAGCACGCTCCGGAGGGGTCCGCCGTCGAGGCCCTGGACCAGCAGGGCGCCCGTGTCCGCGTCGACATCCTGGGCGCGGACGGGCTCCACGGTCCCGTCCGGCCACTCGAGGCGGACCGGCAGGCCGTTGGTCAGCTGGCGGCGGCGCCACGCCTCCGCCGGGAAGTCCCCCTCGCGGAGCTGCGTCACCAGGCCTTCGAGCCGGCCGAGGAACGTCTCGACCAGGCGCTCCCGGTCGATCGCGCGGCCGGCGGCCAGCTCGCGGAGTGACGTCATCGAGACGGCGAGCTCCTCGGGAAAGGTCGCGCGGTCCCAGGTCGCGTTGATCCCGATCCCGATCACGGCGCGAGGGTCGTCGCTCCCCAGGCCATCGGTCTCGCCAAGCAGGCCCGCGAGCTTGAGGACCGCGCCGGACCCGCGGTCGATGGCGACCAGGTCATTGGGCCACTTCAGCTGGATCTCGCCGCGTCCGGCGCCGGAAACCGCCTCGCCGGCATCAGCCATCGCCAGCGCCACGATCGCGGCGAGCCGCCACGCGTGCTCCGGCGCGAGCCAGGTGGGCCGGAATCCGATCGAGGCGAGGACCGAGGCGCCGGGCGGGGCCGTCCACGTGCGGCCGTTCCGGCCCCGGCCGGCGGACTGTTCGTCGGCGATCGCGACGCAGACCTCGGGAGTGCCGTCGCGGAGCCACTGGGCCACGACGTCATTCGTGGAACCGACGACGTCGAACCGCTCGAGCCGGGCGAGCCAGGCCGCGCTGGCGGTCGTCGGGGCGGCCGTCATCGGGCGCGACTCACCATCGGGGTCGCCATCGGGCGTCGTGCTCCGGCTCGGTCAGGTTGGATTGGTCAGCCGGCCCGCGGCAGGGCCGCCTCGGCATCGGCCGGGTCCGGCTGCTCGAGCTCGAACGCGCCGTGGAGCGCGTTGAGGGCGTCGGTCAGCTGGGCTTCCTCGATCACGCAGGTGATCCGGACCTCGGAGGTGGAGATCATCTCGATGTTCACGCTCGCGTCGGCGAGGGTCCCGAACATCCGTGCGGCGTACCCGGGGGCGTTGTGCAGGCCCGCACCCACGATCGAGACCTTGGCGACGGTGGGATCCGTGGTGATCCCGCGGGCGCCCATCTCGGCGACGACCGGGTTCAGCACCTTCTCTGCTCGCGCGAGCTCGACCCGAGGAACGGTGAAGGAGATGTCCGTCGCCCCGTCGTGGCCCACGTTCTGGACGATCATGTCGACGTTGATCCCGGCTTCCGCGAGCGGCCCGAACACCGCCCGCGCGATGCCCGGCCGATCCGGCACGGCCAGCAGCGTCACCTTGGCGACGTTTCGATCGTGCGCCAGTCCGCGGACCTTGTTGCGCTGCTCCACGAGCGGATCCTCCCTGATCAGCGTACCCGGCGCGTCCTCGAAGGATGAGAGGACCTCGATCTCGACCTCGTTGATCCAGCCGAGCTCCACGGCGCGGACCTGCATCACCTGGGCGCCCTGCTGCGCGAGCTCCAGCATCTCCTCGTAGCCGATGGTGTTGAGCTGGCGGGCGTGGGTGACGAGGCGAGGGTCCGCGGTGTAGATCCCGCGGACGTCGGTGAAGATCTGGCAGCGATCGGCGCGGAGGGCTGCCGCGAGCGCCACGGCCGTCGTGTCCGAGCCGCCCCGGCCGAGGGTCGTGGTCTCGCCTGGCTCATCGTCCTCGTCCGAGCCGCCGCGCTGGCCCTGGAAGCCGGCCACGATCACGACGTTGCCCTTATCGAGCTCCCGCCGCACGCGTCGGGGCTCCACGTTGGCGATGCGGGCGCGGCCGTGGGCCTGGTCCGTGGTGATGCCGGCCTGTGCGCCGGTGAGGGAGATGGCGTGCACGCCGAGCGCATGGAGGGCCATGGAGACGAGGGTCGCGCTCTGGTGCTCGCCGGTCGCCAGGAGCATGTCCAGCTCGCGCGGATCGGGATCGTGCGTGATGGCGGCCGCGAGCTGGAGGAGCTCGTCCGTGGTGTCCCCCATCGCGCTCACGACCACGACGAGGTCGGCGCCGGCGGCCTTTGCGCGTGCGATTCGCTGGGCCACCCGCCGGATCCGCGCCGCATCGCCGACCGACGAACCGCCGAACTTCTGGACGACCAGCGGCGTGCTCGACGGCGGGGACGTGCTCATGGGCCGCGGAGTCTACCAGCGACCCTTTCGAGCTCCGTGGTGGTGATCCTGCAACGTCATGCGGCGCATCATCGGTCGCGACGCCAGAGGAGCCGCCACGACATGTGCACCAGCCACGACAGCCGTCCTCCGATCGAGCCGATCAGCGGCGCCGCCCACGATTCCGAGCGAATCACGCTCCAGGGCGCCGACGGCGCCGCGTTCAACGCGTTCCTCGCCCGGCCGGAGCAGGGCACCGGAGCGGGAATCGTGATCCTGCCGGACGTGCGCGGGCTCCATCCCTTCTTCGAGGAGCTCGCGCTTCGGTATGCGGAGCGCGGCATCGCCGCGATGGCGATCGATTACTTCGGCCGGACGGCCGGCACGGCGCCCCGCGGCGACAGCTTCGAGCACATGCCCCACGTCGAGCAGGCCACGTGGAAGCACCTCGAGGGCGACATCCGCGCGGCGGTCACGTATCTCCGCTCGCTCGATCCGGCGCCGCGATCGATCTTCACGACCGGGTTCTGCATGGGTGGCCGGCTGTCGTCGATGTCTGCGACGCTCGGGCTCGGCCTCGCGGGCGTGATCCCGTTCTACGGCTGGCCCGTCGGCCCGAACCGCAACGGCACCCCGGCGCCGGCCGAGAACGCGAGCAAGATCGAGTGCGACGTCCTCGCCTTCTACGGCGAGGCCGACAGCGGGATCCCCGAGGAGGTCCGGAAGGCCTACGACGCGGCGCTCGCCAAGGCCGGCGTTCGCCACGAGACGGTCGTCTACCCCGACGCCCCGCACGGCTTCTTCGATCGCAAGGCCGGCGAGTCCGTCGACGCCGCTGCGGATGCCTGGGATCGCACCCTGAAGTTCATCCGGCGGCACACCCAGGGCCAGCCGATTGCGGGTGGTTCGCCGCCCCGGGGAGCCACGGCCAGCGACGGCTGAGCCGCCCGGCGCGCGGCGCTACTTCTTGAAGAGCCACCACGCCGTGATCCCGACCACGCCGATCACGGCGGCTGGGAAGAGCGGGCCGGGCAGCATCACCTGGAGCGTGCCGACGATCGTCTTGAAGGCGTCGCCAATCGCAGCGATCGAGCCCCCGACGAGCCCGCCGACCCCGTCCCCGATCGTCCGGACGAAATCCCCCATCGCCGCGGAGTGTCGGCCCTCGCCGCCGTGGCGGCAATCCCCCGGAAGGTCAGCCTCCCGGCCGGCCGAATCGCCTCAGCCTGCGCGCTTGTCGACCTCGCGGGTGACGCCGAGCTCGCGGCCATAGGCCCAGAGGTCGATCTCGGGCGGCGTGACGCCCAGACCCGTGAGCGCGGTGCAGATCTGGCTTCGATGGTCCGAGCCGTGGTGGACGATCTGGGCCACGCGAAGGCCCATGGTCGCCACGAAGTCCCAGCCGTCGCCGTGCTCGGCGACCTCGGCCTCGGCGTCCAGCCGTCCCGCCAGCAGCTCCCGGTAGCCGGCGGCGTGGCGCTCGTTAGCCTCGCGCAGCTCCGCGACCGTGAGCTCGTTCTCGGCGGGGATCATCTCGCCCTCGCTGCCGCGGTTCACCCAGAGATAGAAGCTGTCCGCCTGGACGAGGTGCCGGAGCGTGGCGATGATCGGGCCGTAGGTGCCCGGGACGGGCGCCATCAGCTGAGCCGCAGAGAGCTCGGCGCACGCCGCCAGCACCTGCTCGTTGCCCCAGAGGTGATGGCCGAACGCGTCGTCGAGGATGGTCTTGGTCATTGCCGCACGCTAGCGGCTGGCTCCCTACTCCGTCGAGTGGAACTCCTCGACCGCGCGCACGACCAGGTAGCCGTCCGCGCCGGCGCCACCGAACAGCGTCACGTCATCGCCGTTCCTCGCGACCACCCGATCGCCCTCGACCCGTCCGATTGCCCCCCTGGGTCGCGATCATCGCTTGAGGTCGTCCGAGAGGACGTAGAGGGTCGCCGCGACCGAGGAGACCTTCTCGTCCGGCGTCGTTTTGCAGACGTCGCCGAGCGCGCCGACGAACGCGGCGATCAGACCGTCCTCGGGGGCACGGCCCACCCCGTCGTTGGCGCGGAGGGTGAGGAGGATGGCGCTGCCCATGGCGCTTCGTTGTGCCGGCCGCATCGACGCCGTCCACTCCTGGCAGGTCGTATCGCCCGCGGTCCTGGGCCACGCGACCTCGCCCGCGCACGCGGCGAGGAGCACGATGCTCATGAGCGCCGGAAGAAGCCTCACCCGGATCAGGTCGTGATGACGCGGGCGCCGTCCGGCTGGGGCGCGAGGCGGACGAGGCGGCCGGGGAGGTGCAGGCGAGTGGCCTCGGTCCGGAGGGCGCGACCGACGGCGGCGATAATCTGGGACGAGTCTTCCGGGACGAATGCGATGACCGTTGAGCCGGCCCCGGCCAGGCACGCGCCGATCGCGCCCGCGGCGCGGGCCGCCGCGATCAGCAGCGGCAGCTCCGGATACGCGGCGGCGCGGTAGGGCTCGTGGAGCCGGTCTTCGGTGAGGAGCGCGAGCACGTTGGAGCGGCCGGAGGCGAGACCCGCAACTCCCACCGCCACGCGAGCGAGATTCGCGATGGCGTCGGCGCGCGGCACCGAGTCGGGCAGGACCCTGCGCATCTCGCTGGTCGCGAGCCGCCGCTCGGGAATCCAGGCGAGGATCGCCACGTCCGCGGGCGGATCGAGGCGAACTGTCTCGACTCGATCCTCCAGCGCGATGCTCGCCGTCAACCCGCCGAACAACCCGGGCGCGACGTTGTCCGGATGGCCCTCGATCTGCGTCGCCAGCCGGAGCGCGGCCGATCGATCGAGCTCAACGCCGGCGAGCCCCCACGCGGCCACAAGGCCCGCCACGGTGGCAGCCGCGCTGGAGCCCAGGCCGCGCTCCAGGGGGATGGGATTCGTGAGCGAGATTCGCCACGCGATCGAATCGCTGTCCTCGACTCCGAGCTCGGCAAGGCCCGCCTCGAGGGAGACGACGAGCCGGTTCGATCGGGTCGTTGCCAGCTCCCCTGCCCCCTCGCCGTGTGCCTTGAGCTCGACCCCGTTCGTGGGCCCATCCGTCCTCGCGCGCGCCTCGATCGTGACCCGCAGCGCCAGGTCGACCGCGAGCCCGAGCGTGTCGTAGCCCGCGCCGAGATTCGCGATCGTCGCCGGCGCCTCGACAGCAACCGATCGACCAACCAGCTCCTGCGCCGCGCTCATCGCGAGCATGCCCTCACCAGCCGAGCGCCCGCATGACGCCCGCCTCGGACGCGTCCGACTCTACGATCCGACCCGCGACTGCGCGTTCGGCGGTTTCGGGATCCTTGAGCCCGTTGCCGGTCAGGACCGCGACGACCAGGTCGGAGGCGAGAATCGCCCCTCCCGCCGCGGCCTTCGCAACACCCGCCACGGAGGCGGCTGACGATGGCTCGCAGAACACGCCCTCCCATTCGGCGAGGGCCCGGTAAGCATCGAGGATCTCGTCGTCGGTGACGGCGTCGATGCTCCCGCGAGATTCGTCACGGGCCGCGGTGGCGCCCGCCCACGTGGCCGGATTGCCGATCTTGATCGCCGTGGCGATCGTCTCCGGCTTCTCCACCGGCTCACCGCGGACGATCGGAGCCGCCCCGGCCGCCTGGAACCCGTGCATCCGCGGCCGCCGCTCCACGATCCCGCCCATCGCGTAGTCCGTGAATCCGGCCCAGTAGGCCGTGATGTTCCCGGCATTGCCCACGGGGATCGCGAGCACGTCCGGGGCCTCGCCGAGGTCGTCGCAGATTTCGAATGCCGCCGTCTTCTGTCCGGCGATCCGATTGGGATTGACCGAGTTCACGAGGGTCGCCCGAGAGCCCGCCTCGGCCGTCATCGATCGAACGACCCGCAGCGCGTCGTCGAAGTTGCCATCGATCGCCACGACCTTCGCGCCGGCGATCAGCGCCTGGAGCAGCTTCCCCGCCGCGATCGCACCCTTCGGCAGGACGACCGCCACCTCGATCCCCGCAGCCGCCCCGTACGCGGCGGCGCTCGCCGACGTGTTTCCCGTCGAGGCGCAGATGATCGACGTCGCACCCGCCTCGATCGCCTTCGAGACGGCGACGACCATGCCCCGATCCTTGAATGACCCGGTCGGGTTCATGCCCTCCAGCTTGAGATGCAGCCGGGGAACGCCGATTCTCGCTCCCAACCTCGGCGCCGCGACGAGCGGCGTGAACCCTTCGCCGAGCGTCAGGCCGGGCGTGGCGTCGGTGACGGGGAGGAACTCGCGATAGCGCTCGACGAGCCGCGGCCGGCGCGGGGTCGCCGCTCCGGCGCCGATGCCGCCGGAGCCGCTCGGGCCGGTCACGAGCTGGACACCGGGTACCGCGCCCCGGACGGCCCGTCGTGGACCTCGCGGCTGGTCGGTTCGATCGCCTCGACGGTCCCGCTCGCGGCTCGGAGCGCACCCCACGTGGATCCCGCGCCGCGCGCGATTGCGAGGATGTCCGCGAGCACCGCGGACGAGGTCGCGCGCCCGCCGGCGCCGGGTCCCTCGAACGCCACGCCGCCGATCGGCGTCCCCTGGATCTCGACGCGGTTGTCCGTGCCGTTCACGCGCGCGAGGCTGTCGAGCGCCCGGACGAACGTCGGCACCACCGCCGCGGTGATCCCGTCGTCCTGCCCGGTCCGGGTCTTGCGATGCTCCGCCCTCGCGACGAGCTTGATCGCACCACCGGCGCCCATCGCCTCCGCGACATCCGCCGCCGTGACGCCCGTGATTCCCGGGAGCCCCTCGCCGCCGCTGGCCATCGAGGGTCGTCGATCGATCGACTCGGGATCGACCCACGTCCCGAACGCGAGCCGGATGAGGATCGCGAGCTTGTTCGCGGCGTCGATCCCCTCGACGTCCGCGCTCGGGTCCGCTTCCGCGAGTCCGGCCTCCTGCGCATCCGCGAGCGCGTCCTCGTACGACTGCCCGATCTGGTGCATCGCGGTGAGGATGAAGTTCGTAGTGCCGTTGACGATCCCGCGAATCTCGCGGAAGCGGTTGGCGGCGAGGTCGTTGGCGAGCGGCGACAGGACCGGGATGCCGCCGCCGACCGCCGCCTCGAACCGAAGGGCCGCCCCGGAGGCCCGTGCGACGCCTTCGAGCTCCGCGCCGTAGTGCGCGATCACGTGCTTGTTCGCGGTCACCACCGCCTTCCCGGCGCCGAGCGCGGCGCGCAGGAGCATGTGCGACGGCTCGTCGCCGCCCATGACCTCGACGATCAGGTCCGTGTCAGGCGACGCGACGAGGTGTGCCGGGGCGTCCGTCAGCAGTCCCTCGGGAATGCCCGACGCGATGGCCTTCGCGACGTCACGGACCGCGACTCCGACCAGCTCCAGCTTCGGCGAGACCTCGATGAGCTGGCCCTGGGGATCCAGCAACCCCCGGACCACCTCTCGGCCGACCGTGCCCCCGCCGAGCAGCGCGATCCGCAACGGCGCCCCCGAACGCGCGACGCCTTCCGCTCCCGCAACCATCGCCGCATCGTAGCCGAGGCCTCTGGGCGGCCCGTCGCTCGTCTTCGCGGTTTTGGGCGCCGGGAGAGATCGACGTCAATGCCCATGGGCGTCGGGGGAATACGAAGAGAGGTGACCGCTGGCGGCGTTGATGCGAACGGGGCCCGAATTCCGCGAATACGAAGGCACGGCGGATCAGCGACGATGGGGCCACCGCTACACTCCCCGCGATGACGACGGAGGCCGCGCCCACGCCCGCCGGCGGCTCGCCGGTGACGGCGCCCCGGATCTTCAGCGGCATCCAGCCCTCCGGTGTCGCCCACCTCGGCAACGATCTCGGGGCGATCCGGAACTACGTCAAGCTCCAGGACGAGTACGAGGCGATCTACTGCATCGTCGACTACCACGCCCTGACCTCGACCCACGATCCGGACGTCCTTCGCGCCAGGACCCGCGACATGGCCGCGAGCCTGCTCGCGCTGGGCCTGGACCCGGAGCGCTGCACGCTCTTCGTCCAGAGCCACCGACCCGAGCACACCGAGCTCGGCTGGCTGCTCGCCACCGTGACCCCGGTGAGCTGGCTGGAGCGCACGCCGAGCTACAAGGAGAAGCGCGAGAACCAGCCGGAGGACATCAACCACGGCCTCCTGACGTACCCGGTCCTGCAGGCAGCGGACATCGTCATCTACAAGGCGTCACTGGTGCCGGTCGGGAAGGATCAGGCGGCGCACCTCGAGCTCTCCCGCGAGATCGTCCGCGCCTTCAACCACCGCTACGGCGAGACGTTCCCCGAACCCCAGGCGGTCTTCACCGAAGCTCCGACGGTCCTCGGGACGGATGGCGTCCGGAAGATGTCGAAGTCGATCGGGAACACGATCGACGTCCTGGCGGAGCCCGAGGTCATCCGCAAGCAGGTCATGTCGATGGTCACCGACACCGAGCGGATCCTCCGGACGCAGCCGGGCCGCCCCGAGGTCTGCAACGTCTGCCAGCTCCACCGGTTCTTCGGGCCCGACTTCGTGGAGATCTGGGACGGCGAGCGAACGGCTCGAACCGGTTGCGTCGACACCAAGAAGCTGCTCGCCGAGCGGATCGCCCGGTGGTACGCGCCGGCCCGGGAGCGCTACCTGGAGCTCCAATCGAAGCCAGCCGTGGTCGACGAGATCCTCGCCGCCGGCGCGGCCCGACTCGCCCCCAAGGCGGCCGAGACCATGGCCGAGGTCCGCGAGAAGATGGGCCTCCGATGACCGTCCCCGCCATCCGTCGAGCGGCGTGAAATGGGCTTCAACCTGACGCCCCGAGAGCGACGCTGGTTCGACGCGATCCTCGTCCTCGGGGCGCTTGCCCTGGCATTCGTGGTGCTGGGGTTCGTCGGAGTCCTGTTCGGCTTCTTCGGCGACCTGATCATGCTGTTCTTCCTGGCCTGGCTCCTCGCGTTCATGCTCGGGCCGATCGTGAACCGCGTGTACTCGCTGCCGTTCATGAGCCGTACGGGCGCGATCTTCACGGTCTACCTGATCATCTTCGGGGGCCTGGTCGTCGTGACGATCGTCGCGGCGGCGGCGCTGGTCAGCTCGATCGGCGACTTCATCGCGAACCTCCCCGAGCTGCGGGCCAACCTGCCATCGATCCTGGCGCCGTGGCAGGAGCGGCTGAACGGGCTCGGGATCGGGCAGATCGACCTCGTCGCCCAAGCCTCGACCTTCCTCGACAACATCAGCCAGTACGCCATCCAGCTCGCCGCGCCGCTCCAGCAGATCGCGGTCGCGAGCATCGGCGCGATCGGCAACCTGCTGCTCGTCGTGGTGCTCTCGCTCTACATCGTGGCCGACCGCGAGCGCCTCACCGCGTTCGTGTTCTGGCTCGTGCCCCAGGGCTACAAGGCGGAGGCGGAGATCCTCGAGGAAGCGGTCAGCCGCTCATTCGGCGGGTTCATCCGGGGCCAGGTCGTGACGGGCCTCGTGTTCGGGGCCATCTGCTTGCTGGCGAGCGTGATCTTCGGGCTCGACTTCATCGCGGTGACGACCTTCACCGCCGCGCTCCTCATGATGATCCCGTTCTTCGGACCGTTCGTGTCGTGGATCCCGCCGGTGCTGGTCGCAATGCTGTTCAAGCCCGACGCGCTGCTCCCGGTCGGGATCATCGTGCTCGGCGGCTGGCTCCTCATCATGAATGTCCTCCAGCCGCGGATCATGGCGACATCGCTCCGCATCCACCCCCTCGTGGTGCTCGGGTCCGTCCTCGTGGGCCTGAAGCTCGCCGGCGTCCCGGGGGCGATCTTCGGCATCCCGATCGCCGCGGTCCTCTCGGCGCTCTTCCTGCACACGATCACCCGCCGCCGCGGCAACGGTCCCGTGGCCGAGCGCGCCGCGGCCCGCGCCGCGTCCCGGGAAGGGCGGGCGATCCGGCAGCCTCGCGAACCCGATCCCACCGTGGACAGGGACGTCGTCGACCAGCACGACGAGAAGCACGACGACGCGAAGATGGAGAGTCGCCTGGACGATTTCGGCCGGGGCTCACCGACCGAGTAGTCCGCGCGTCGGCGACGGGTACCGAGCAGACCCTATTCTGAGACCCCGTTGTCCGCCCCCAGAGGGATCGCATGCCGCACGCCGACCTCGCAGCAACCCGCCGTCCAGGATGACCGGGCGGATCTTCGACATCTCCCTGGCGATCCGGGAGGGTCTGCAAACCTGGCCCACCAGCGAGGGGTTCCGGACGCGCCCCGCCATGCGCATCGCGGACGGCGACCCGGCAAACGTCACAATCCTCGAGATGGACGTCCATACCGGGACGCACGTCGAGTCGAGCCTGCATTTCCTCCACGATGGGAACCCGATCGAGAGCCTGTCGATCGAGCAGCTCGTCGGCGCGGCCGTCGTGGTGGAGATCGATGGCCCTGAGGTCACGGCAGCGGCCCTCGAAGCCGCCTCGATCCCCGGGGATGCGCGGCGGCTCCTCGTAAAGACGGCCAACTCGAAGCGCTGGGCCGAGGGTTGGAGCGAATTCGATCCCGTGTACGTCTCGCTGACGCCCGATGCCGCCCGCTGGATAGCGGACCGCGGCATCCGGCTCGTGGGGATCGACCACCTGTCGATCCAGCAGTTCGACGATGACGGCGAGACCCACCGGATCCTGATGCGGGCCGGGATCGCGATCCTCGAAGGGCTGAACCTGGCCGCGGTGGAGCCCGGGACCTACACCCTCGTCGCCGCGCCCATCAAGCTCGTCGGCGTGGAAGCGGCGCCGGCGCGCGCGCTGCTGATCGACACGGCATCCTGACCCGTATGACCGATCGGATCGTCGCCCTCGTCCCGATGCGCCACGACAGCGAGCGCGTGCCCGGCAAGAACTACCGCCCGATGGCCGGGAAGCCGCTGTATCGCCACATCATCGAGACCCTCCTGGCCGTCCCCGAGGTGGATCGGGTCGTCATCGACACGGACAGCCCGACGGTCAAGGCGGATGCCGCCGAGGTCTTTCCCGACGTCGTCGTCCTCGACCGCCCGGAGCACCTCCGCGACGGCAACATCCCGATGAACGACGTCCTCATGAACGACGTTCGCCAGCTGCCCGCCGAGCTCTATCTCCAGACCCACAGCACCAACCCGCTGTTGCGCGCCGAGACGATCAGCCGGGCGATCCGGGAGCTCCGGGCGAAACCCGAGCACGACTCGCTGTTCACGGTAACCCGCATCCAGGCGCGACTCTGGACCGCGGATGGGCAGCCCATGAACCACGATCCCGCGGTCCTCCTCCGGACCCAGGACCTGCCGCCGGTCTTCCTGGAGAACTCCTCCATGTACCTCTTCACCCGGGAGCTCCTGCAGGGCCGGGGCACGCGGATCGGGGCTCGGCCGCTGCTCTTCGAGGTGGACCGCGACGAGGCGTCCGATATCGACGAGGAGCAGGATTTCCGGATGGTCGAGGCGATGCTGCTGGGGGCCGCGGCGCGTGCCTGACCTGCGCGTCATGGTCACCTGCCCGCCGATGCAGCTGACAGCGGACGAGTGGCTGACCTCGCTGACGGATCTGGGCATCGAGGTGGAGATCCCGCCCGTGACCCAGCACGTCTCGCGGGCGGACCTCGAGCGGCTGCTACCGACCTGTGACGGGATCATCGCCGGCGACGAGCCCCTCGACCGAGCCCTCCTCGAGATGGCCGTCCCACGGCTGCGGATGATCTCCCGCTGGGGCGTGGGGATCGACAACGTCGACCTGGAGGCGGCGCGCGACCTGGGCATCGAGGTCCGCAACACCCCGGCGGTCTTCGCCGACGAGGTCGCGGACGTGGCGATCGGCTACCTGATCATGCTGGCCCGACACCTCCATCGGATCGACGCGGGGGTTCGCGCCGGCGGCTGGCCGAAGCCCCAGGGGACCTCGCTCGCGGGCCGGACCCTCGGCGTCGTGGGCCTCGGGGCCATCGGCCGGGCGGTCGCGAGGCGCGGGTTCGCGCTCGGGATGGACGTCGTCGGGTTCGACCCGATGCCCCAGGCCGGGGCCGCGGCGGCGGAGCTCGGGGTCCGTGTCGTCGCCATGGACGCGCTCTTCGAGCAGGCCTCCGTCGTCTCGCTCAACTGCCCCCTCACGCCCGAGACCCGCGGCCTCGTCAACGCCGAGCGACTGGCCCGGATGGCCCCGGGCTCGTTCGTGGTCAACACGGCCCGGGGCCCCGTGGTCGACGAGGCGGCGCTCATCGAGTCGCTGCGGTCAGGACATATCGCCGGCGCGGCGCTCGACGTGTTCGAGGTGGAGCCGCTGCCGTCGGACAGCCCGTTGCGCGACTTCGAGAACGTGATCCTGGGATCGCACAACGCATCGAACACCGCCGAGGCGGTGAGCCGGGTCAACCGGCTGGCGATCGACAACCTCCTCGCGATCCTCCAGGTCCCGCGGGCATGACTCGCGTCGCGGTCGTCACCGGCGCCGCTGGGGGGATCGGCGGCGCGTGCGTCGCGGCGTTCATGGAGGCGGGCTGGGACGTCGCCGGCATCGGCCGGGGGAGCCGCCCCGACGGGCTGCCCGGGCGGTGGTACGGCCAGATCGATCTCGGGGTGCGGGCCGCGACGGGACGGCTGCGCGACTTCTTCGCCGAGATCGGCCAGATCGATGCGCTGGTGAACAACGCGGCGCTGGAGCTCGCGAAGCCCCTCGTCGACACGACCGACGAGGACTGGGCCGCCGTGCAGGCCACGAACGCGGCCGCGCCCTTCGTCGCGATTCGCGAGGCCGAGCCCTACCTCAGGGCGAGTCGCGGGAGCGTCGTCAACGTCAGCTCCGTGCACGCGGCCGCCACGTCCACCGGCGTCGCCGCGTACGCGGCGAGCAAGGGCGCGCTGGTCGCGCTGACCCGCGCCGCGGCGGTCGAGCTGGGCCCGTCCGGGATTCGGGTCAATGTCGTGCTCCCCGGCGCCATCGACACGCCGATGCTCCGGAACGCCGCCGCCGAGCGACTCGGTCCCGGATCGGGTTCTGCGGATCCACTCGCCGACCTGGCGGCCCGGACGCCGCTGCGCCGCATCGGACGGCCCGAGGAAATCGCCAAGCTCGTGGTCTTCCTGGCCGACGCCGAGCAGTCCGGATTCATCACCGGCGCGGCGATCGTGGCCGACGGTGGCGTCCTGGCCCGTCTCGCGAGCGAGTAGGGGCGCTCTGACCAGCGGCGCCTTGACCGCCCGGAGCTAGCGGCGGCGGAGGTCGGACAGGATCTCGCGCGCGGCGTTCTGGCCGGGACCCCCGGTGATCCCGCCGCCGGGATGGGCGCCGGAGCCGCAGAGGTACAGCCGCTCCAGCGCGATTCGGTAGCGGGCTTGGCCGAGCAGCGGCCGCCAAACGAAGAACTGGTCGAGGCCCGGCTCGGCGTGGAGCGGGTGCCCGCCGGTGAGCCCGTACTCCCGCTCCAGGTCCACCGGCGTCAGGACCTGGCGATGGGACACGAGCTTGCCGATCCCGGGCGCCACGGATTCCAGGACGGAGATCACCGCGTCGCCGAAGGCGTCCCGACCCGCGTCCCAGCCACCGGCGATCTCGTACGGCGCGTATTGCGCAATCACGCTCATGACGTGCGTGCCGGCCTTCGCGCCCTCGACGAGCAAGGGGTCGGCAAGCGACGGGATCGTTGCCTCGAGGATCGGCTGGTCGCTCGATCGGCCGTACTTCGTCGCGTCGAAGGCGCGCTCCATCGTGTCGATCGTCGGCGCGACCACGATCCGGCCGCGGAGCAGCGCCTCGTCGCCACCTGCGGCGGGGAACACCGGGAGCTTCTTCAGGGCCAGGTTGACCTTCGCCACGACCCCGGGGGTTCGGATGTTGCCGGCGCGCCAGCCGAGCGATGGACCGAGCACGACGGGGTCCACGAGATCGATGAGGGTGGACTTTGGATTCGCTCCGGAGACGACCGCTCGGGCCTCCAGCTCGGTGCCGTCGGCGAGGACCACGCCGGTCGCTCGGTCGTCCTTCGTGGTGATCCGCGTGACGGTCGCGGAGGTGCGAATCTCCGCTCCCGCCTCACGGGCAGCCGCGGCGAGAGCCGCCGAAAGTGCCCCCGGCCCGCCCTTCGCGAACACGGTCTCGCCTGCCGCGCCGCCGTCGTTGCCGGCACCGTCGGTGAGGAGCATCGCCGCGGTCCCGGCGGACCACGGGCCGACCGCGCCGAAGCGCACCCCGCGCCACGCGACCGCAGCCCGCAGCGCATCGCCGTCGAACGATTCGGCGACGAGGTCCGCGACGGCCATCGGCAGGACTCGGAGCACCGTTCGCGAGCCGTCGCGGCCCAGGCCCTTGAAGCTCCGGCCGAGCTTCAGCCCGGAGATCGCGTCGCCGAGGCCCGGTGACTTGATGTCGGGCGGCGTGGCCCGACCCAGCTCATCGAGGAACTTGCCGAGCAGCCGGACGCGCCGATCGAACCGGGGGTACTCGTTGGCGTCGCGATCCGAGCCCGCCCGCAGGCCCTCGGCCGTCTTCCGGGTGTCCGACCACAGCGTCACGGCGCCGGCGTTCGCGGAGGGAGCAAAGACTCGCACCTCCGGCGCCACCAGCGACAGCCCATGCCTGGCCAGCCCGAGGTCCTTCTGGAGGGAGGGCCGGAGCCGCCCGACCGTGTGCGCCAGGGTCGGCACCCGGATGCCCTTCGCCAGCTCGGTGGTGTCCGCCGCGCCGCCGACGCGGTCCCGCCGCTCCAGCACCAGCGTTCGCAGGCCGCCCTTCGCGAGGTACGCCGCGGTCACGAGGGCGTTGTGGCCCGCTCCGATGACGATCGCGTCCCAGTAGGTCTCGGGTCGAGGGCCGCTCATGCCGCGCGCACCTTGCCGCCCTTGCGCTTCGACTTCAGCAGCTCCATCGCCGCGATCCGGCCGTTCGCCCCCATGATCCCGCCGCCGGGGTGGGTGGAAGAGCCGCACATCCAGAGATCCCTGATCGGGGTTCGGAAGCGGGCCCAGCCCGGGACCGGGCGGCTGAAGAACAGCTGCTCCAGGGAGAGCTCGCCCTGGAAGATGTTGCCCTCGGTCAGGCCCGTCGTCCGCTCGATGTCGAGGGGGGTCTGGACGTTGCGATGGAGGATCTTCGAGGGCAGGTCCGGCGCGAACTCGGCGATTCGATTGACTACCGCGTCCCCGAACGCCTCGCGCTGCTGGTCCCAACCGCCGAGCGATGGGTCGAGGTTGTAGGGGGCGTACTGGACGAAGCAGCTCATCACGTGCTTGCCCGGCGGCGCCATCGACGGATCGACCAGGGTCGGGATGACGATGTCGATGTAGGGCTTCGAGCTGAAGCGGCCGTACTTCGCGTCGTCGTAGGCGTGCTCCATCGCCTCCACCGAGGGGCTGATGGAGATGGCGCCGCGGAGGTGCTCGCCCTCGCCCGGGAGGGCGGTGAAATTGGGCAGCGAGTCCAAGGCCATGTTGACCTTGCCCGAGGAGCCGCGGAACTTGAAGCGCCGGACCTCGCGCTCGAACTCGCCGTCGAGGGAGCCCGGCTCCATCAGATCGATGAAGGTGCGGCGCACGTCCACCGAGGAGAGGATCGAGTCCGCCTCGAGCTCCTCGCCGTTCTCGAGGATGACGCCTGTGGCACGCCCACCCCTGGTCTGGATTCTGGCGACGGCCGCTTCCGTGCGGATCTCCGCGCCATTCGCTCGGGCTGCACTGGCGATGGCGTTGGAGATGCCGCCGGTGCCGCCCTTGGGGATGCCCCAGGCGCGGAAGGCGCCGTCGATCTCGCCCATGTAGTGGTGGAGCAGCACGTACGCGGTCCCGGGCGACTTCACGCCCTGGAACGTCCCGATGATGCCCGACGCGGCCATCGTCGCCTTGAGCGGGTCCGTCTCGAACCACTGGTTGAGGAAGTCGTAGGCCGACATCGTCATGAGCTGCACGAAGACCGCCTGCTGCCGCTCGGTCAGCTTCTGGAAGCTCCGGAGCAGCCCGCCGAGTGGGAGGAGCGGCCGGGGGTCGATGGAGGCCGGGTCCGGCGGCACGATCGCGAGGATCGGCTTGATGAACCGGGCCATGTCCACCATGAGCGGCCCGTATTCCTCGTACGCCTCCACGTCCATCTTCGACCAGCGCCGCAGCTCGCGGACCGTCCGGCCGTGATCGTTGACGCGCCAGAGGTAGTCACCCGTGCCGATTGGATTGCCGTTGCCGTCCTTGGGCGGGGTCCGGCCCATGCCCTCTGGAACCGGGGTGAAGGTTCCGTCTAGCGGCAGGATGTCAAGGCCGTGCCGCGGCAGGTCCAGCTCCCGAATGATCTCCGGCCGGAGCAGCGACACGACGTACGAGAAGACTGAGAAGCGGAAGCCCGAGAAGATCTCCTCGGTCACCGCCGCCCCGCCGAGGATGTGGCGCCTCTCGAGCACCACCGTCTTGAGCCCGGCGCGTGCGAGATAGGCGGCGCTGATCAGGCCGTTGTGGCCGCCGCCGATCACGATCGCGTCGTACCGCTGGGGCACGCGAACCTCCGCCGTACGAACGTGGGACGCGGCGACTGTACCCGACCGGTTGCGTCGCGTGCCTGACATAGCCGAAGCGTGCAAGGAAATCGAGAGGCACGGCCCGGACCTTGGTCGCAAAGGCTGCGCGAGCGGCGAGAGGATGAAGGTCCTTTCAACGCAGCAGCCCCGAGCGGGCAGGAGGCAACACGATGGACCGAGACCAGGGCAACCAGGGCCGTAGCAGCAACGTCGACGACGACGATCGCAGCCGAGGCGGCAGCTCCAGCTCCACGAGCCAGGACCGCGACGAGCAGGGCCAGTTCACCGGCAGCTCGACCGATCGCGGGGACTCCTCGAACCCGGGTGGCTCGTCCGGCCAGGGCGGGTCGAACCGCGGCGAGCAGGACCGTGATCAGCAGGGCCAGTTCACCGGCAGCTCGTCGGGTGGCTCGTCCGATCGCGGCGGGTCAAACCGGGGCGATCAGGATCGCGATGAGCAGGGCCAGTTCACCGGCGGCTCTTCGGATCGCGGCGGCAACCAGGGCGGCTCGAACCGCTAGTCCCAGCGCTCCCCTTTCCCCAGGCGCCCGCCGGGCCTCCGGCGGGCGCCATTTCGCGTCTTCCTCGGCGGGCGTGATCTCGGGGCGGCCCGAAAATCGTTGACGCCCTGCGAGTGCCCCGCCATCGTGTCGTCATGACCGATCCGACCAGTGGGGCCAGTGCGGCCTCGACCGAACTCGGCGTCGTCGATCCCATCCGGATCCCCGGCCTGGGCCGGGCCCGCGGCACCTGGCGGCGACTGCCGACGCTGGCGAGGGTCTTCGTCGCGCTCGCGATCCTCGACTACCCGCTGCGCTTCCTGCACGTGGGCGGCCTCTTCTCGTTCATCGACCTCGAGGTCCCGATCACGCTCCTGTGGGGCCTGACCCACACCGCGATCGTCCTGCTTCCGGTGGCCCTGCTGCTCCGGCAGCCGGCCGCACCCGCGACCCATCCGCTGATCTTCCGGGGCGCCATCGCGGTGGCCCTGGTGGAGCTGCTGTCCGACTACAGCTTCGTGATCTCTCCGGACTTCTCGTCCAACCTCGAGCTCTGGACGGTGCTGCGTCTCCTGATGGCCGCCGCGAGGACCGCCGGCTACCTCGCCATCGGCGTTGGGCTCCTGCGGCTCG
>DATLDP010000005.1:0-28117 GCA_035525825.1 Candidatus Limnocylindria bacterium | reverse complement strand
AGCACGTCGCGAGCGCGCGGACCCCAGAGCCCGATCACCGCCCAGGCGTCGGTTCGGTCCTCGATCGTGACCCGCTCGATGGCGGGGGCATCGGCGGCGCGCGCCACCAGCCAGCCGAGATCCGCTGCGAGGTAGCCGGAGCCGGTCACGACTCGGAATCGATCGACGTAGTCGCGCGTCACCGTCACGTCCGCGACGATCCCGCTGCGTTCGTCGAGGAACTGCGTGTAGATCGTGGAACCGATCGGGCGATCGATGTCGTTCGCGGCCACCCGCTGGAGCAGCGCCAGCGCGCCGGCACCCGCGACCTCGATCTTGCCGAACGACGTGAGATCGATGATCCCGACCCGCTCGCGGACGGCGCGGTGCTCCTCCCCCACCCGCTCGAACCAGTCCGGCTTGTCCCAGCCGCGCGCGCGGTCGATCCGCCCGTTGCGCACCCAGCGCTCGCCCGGCCGGTGTAGGTCCGCGCGCTCCCAGCCCGCCTTCGTGCCGAAGACCGCGCCCGCCTGGCCGAGCCGCTGGTGGAGCGGCGAGAGGCGCCGGGGCCGACCCGCGACCTCTGCGTCGTAGGGAAATCTGAGCCGGTAGTAGTCGGAGTAGGTCTCGCGAGCGAGCGCCGCCGCGAACTCGGGGTCGCGGTACGTGTCCGCGAACCGCCACGCCCGGTAGGGCGCGATGTCGACGCCGGGATCCCCCGTCGTGATCCAGCCCGCCACGGCCTTGCCGATGCCGCCACCGCCCCCGAATCCATTCAGCGAGAGGCCGGCCGCGACCCAGAAGCCGCGGACGCCGGGCATCGGTCCGATGAGCGGGTTCGAGTCCGGCGTCATCGCGTCCGGATGGCAGACGAGGCGCACCGCCTCGGCCTCGGCGAGGAACGGGAAGCGCCGGATCGCACCCTCCATCAACGGCTGGAATCGATCCCAGTCCGGCGGCAACGACTGCGCCGCGTGGTCCCAGGGAACGCCCTGCTCCCAGCGACTGCGCGGCTCGTTCTCGTAGCCGCCGAAGAGCATCCCGCCGTGCTCCGCCTTGCCGTAGACGAGGTTGTCAGGATCGCGGAAGCACGGCATGTCGTCCGGCAGCTCGTGGCCCGGGACGGCGCGAAGGGCGACGTGCTGGTGATCGACGGGGGTCGATGGGATGAACGCGCCGACCATCTGCGCCACCTGCGGCGCCCACATGCCGGCGGCGTTCACGACGAGCTCCGTGTCGATGGTGTCACCGCCCTGGTCCGGCCCGCCGTCGAGCAGCACGCGGCGAATCTCGCGCCGAGGCGCCTCGCTCGTGTCGAACCCCGTGACCCTCGCGTTCTGGCGGATCCGCACGCCGAGCTCTCTCGCCGCCGCGGCGAGCGCGAATGTCGCCCCGTGCGGGTCCAGGAAGCCATCGCCCGGGAGGTACACGCCGCCATGGAGCGAGTCCGGCGAGATCGCGGGCATCAGCCGGCGCGCCGCGTCGGGCGAGATCACGCCGACGTCCAGGCCCACGCCTCGAGCCCGGCTCGCCGTCCGCTCGAGCTCCTTGAGCTGCTCCGGCGACGACGCCAGACGGAGGCTGCCAACCGCCGAGAACGCCCCGAGGCGGCCGTACAGCTCGATCGAGTAGCGGCGCCAGGCCAGCATGGTCGAGCTCGGGTTGAACGCGGTCACGAGCCCGGCCGCCTGCGACGTGGAGCCCGAAGTCAGCGCCGCCTTCTCGACAAGCAGGACGTCCGTCCACCCGGCCTCCGCGAGGTGATAGGCAACGCTGACCCCGGTGATCCCGCCGCCGATGACCACGACCCGCGCCTGGTCAGCCATGCCGCTCGGCACCGTGGTCGCGCGCGCCCATTTGCACCCTCACGACGCCGATGATGTCAGGCGGCCTCACCCGGACGCGCGGCGTGTTGGCGCGATGCGCACCGTCATGCGCAACCCAGACGACCTTCGGGCTTCTTGACGTCCGCGGGCGCGCGGCGGGGCGCGAGTCGTGCCTGCGAGGTCCAACGCCATGCGCAGTTGCGACCAGGTTCGCCGCGCTTGGCCGCGGATCGCCGCCGTGACCGGCTTTTCAGGGCAAAACCTCGTTCCGTTCGCGCACCGCGGTGCGCATCGGGGCACCCTCGCGACCCGCGGCCGGGGTGCGATGCGGCGGCTCGCGGCCTCGATCAGGTGCCCGCGGCGTCGGTGAGCGCGCGCTCGAACGCGGGGCGGCCGGCGTTGGTCAGCAGCCGGTCGAAGTGCTCCGCGGCGTAGGCGACGAAATCGACGTCCAGGGTGGAGCAGCCCTGCTGGAGCACGCCCCACATGGCCTCACGGAAGTCGGACAGGACGCGCATGAGCGTGAGTCGGGCGGCCAGGGCGCGCGGCGGGCTCGCGCCATCGGGAAGGCCCAGGTAGGCGGCGAGCAGCACCGCATCGGCGTCGCCGTCGAGCTCGTGGTTGATCGAGAAGTTGCCGAGGTCGAAATAGGCATCGCCCATCCCCGCGTACTCCCAGTCGACCAGCCGGATTCGCGCACCGTCATCGATGAAGTTCGCGTTCAGGAGGTCGTTGTGGCACGGCTTGAGCTCGAGCGGGGCGGTCAGGCAGGCAAGCTCGATCCGGCGGGCGATCGATCGCGCGAGGTCGTACTCGGGCGGGATGGGCACGGATCGGGAGATCGCGAGGGCGCGGTATGCCTCCACGATCCGGAACGGCACGAACAGGCCCGGGATCGCCGGCCCGTCGTGGATCCGGCGGAGCGTGTCGCCGACCTCGCGGAGCCGCAAAGGCGTCCGCATCTCCGCTTCGGGGATCGCCGAGCCCTCGATGAACCGGGTGACGAGGTAGCCCTCCGGCCGGATGAACGCCACGACCTCGGGGCCCACGCCGACGCCCGCCGCGGTGACGGTCGCCGCGTGCTCCACCTCGCGGCTGATGCCCAGGAGGTGGGTGTCGTTGCCCGCCAGGCGCAGGACGTACTTCCCGCCGCCGGCCGCGCCGGTCACGAGGAAGTTGCGATTCGTGATCCCGCCCGAGAGCGGGAGGAACGTCAGCTCCCCCGAGGCGAGCTCGGGAAGACGGCGAAGCGCGCTGGTGAGCTCATCACGCAGCGCGCCTCGCAGCTCTTGCTCCACGGTGGCGGAGGATGCCAGGTTGCTACCCGATCATCGCCTCGCCGGTTGCGCTGTCGGCTTCGACGTCCGCGGCGCGACCGCGAACCGAGACCGCGTAGTAGATCGCGCCGAGAATCAGGATGGCCGTGACGATGACCTCGAAGGTGGGCCACGGCGGAAGGTTCTCGAAGGTCTGGCCGAACGGCGTGAAGAACGCCGAGAACGCGGGATTGGTGAAGCCGCGGCCATCGCCGCCGAACTCGCCGAAGATGCCCTTGTCCTGCCAGATGCCGATGTTGAAGAGCATCGTCGCGCCGTACACGATCGCGAGGATGTTCACGATCATGCCCCAGCGACCGAGGTTGAACCACGCCTTCTGGTGCGGCCAACCACGGCGGCGCGCCGCGAGGACGCCGACGTTGCACATCAGGTAGCTGAGGTAGATCAGGCCCGTCGCGGCGATCGACATGAAGAACCCGCCCAGCGGCCCGATCACGAGGATCGGGAGCGCCGCAAGGACGCCAACGGCGATCGCCGCGTTGGCGGGCGTCTTGAATGTCGGGTTGACCTTGCCCCAGATGGAGCCGAGCGGCAGGTGCCGGTCTCGGCTCATCGAGAACATCATCCGGGTCGCGGCGCCCTGGATCGCCAGGGTGCACACGAAGACGGATGCGAGGATGACGAAGAGGTACACCTCGCCGAGGGTGATCCCGGCGAACAGCTCGGTGGTGAGCGTCGAGATGATCGTGGTCGCGATCGGGAAGCCGCCCGCCTGGCCCTCGGCCATGGCATCGGGGATGCTCGGGATCGCGAGGATGACGCCCAGGAGGAACACCGCGCCGACGGCGCCGGAGATCAGGATGGAGGCCAGGACGCCGCGTGGGGCCTGGCGGCTCGCATCGACGGTCTCCTCGCCGAACGTCCCCGCGGTGTCGAACCCGTACACGATGAACAGGGCCATGAACATGCCCAGCGCGAACGCCGGGAGGTAGCTGCCGCCTGTCGCGTTCTCGGCGCCCGCGCTGTCGAAGAGCACGGCCGGCGACTGGTGGTTCGCAAAGAACAGCAGGATCAGGGCGAACACGAACATCCCGAGGATCTCGGTGGCGACGCCGATGTTGTTCAGGATCGACAGGAGCCGCACGCCGTACGCATTGATCAGGGTGGTGATGAGCAGCGTGACGAGCGAGATGAACGTGAACATCGTCGTCAGCCCGGTCGGATCGGGGCTGTCGAGGAACGCGGACTCGTCGGCCATCGGGCCATGGATGCCATCGATGACGAAGGCCACGATGACCGCGACGGCCGTGACGGTCACCACCTGGGCCCAGAAGTAGATCCAGCCGGTGAACCAGCCGAGCGTCCGGTTGCTCAGGCGCTTCGACCACTGGTAGATGGATCCGGCAACCGGGAAATGGCTGGCGAGCTCCGCGAACACGAGGGCGACGAGCGTCTGCCCGATGATCACGATCGGCCACGACCAGAAGAATGCCGGACCACCCAGTCCGATGCCCACGCCGAAGTTGCCGAACGAACCCGTCGAGACGCTGATGAAGCTGAAGGCGATCGCGAAGTTCGACAGGAACCCGAGGGTTCGCTTGAGTTCCGGCTTGATGCCGAGCGACCTCAGATGGGCGTCGTCTCGTGCGGCGACATCCGCATGCGAATCAGGACCCGACACGGCTTCCTCCCTCTCCCACCGCGATTCGGCGTCGGGGCGGCGCCGGTCTCGCGTGCCACATGTTCACGGGCACTGCGCCTGGGCCCTCCACCCGAACGCGGCGCGAGCATATGCCGCGCGCTCCGCACGAATCAAGCCGCGAATTTCGCGTCCCGCCTCGAAGTTCGCGGGCACAGCGAGAGCCTGCCGCGGTTTCCGTCACCAAGTACCTAGGCGGGTATTGGCAAGCGACTTCCTGTCAGTCAGTCACGGAGCGACTCCACGGCCACAACGACGCCAAGTCGCACGCTCAGGCGAACAGCTGAGGCGATTTCGTTGGGCGCGAAGAGTCGGGTGAGTACTACCTGACAGGATCGGGGCCAGGTCGCACGCTCAGGCAAGCAGCTGAGGCGATTCGTTCCGCGCGGAACGGCGGAGCGCGAGCCAGGCAAGATCCGAACGCGAGTCAGCCCTGGGCGGCGACCTCAGCGGCGAGGGCGGCGGGCATCTCGCGGTGCCATTCGACCGGCTTGACGTACTTCTCGACCATGTCGCGGCTGCCGTGGACGCCGAGCTCGTGGAAGAGGAAGGCGATCTTCTTCGCCTGGGCGCCGAGGATCTCGTCCTTCGACTCGAGGTCCCAGAGCTGGCGCTTGAACGGCCCGAGGGCCTTCTTGCGGGTGGTGTAGACGAACTGCTGGTCCGTTTGGTCGGACTTGCGCTCGTCGAGGGCGTTGGCGAAGCACCACGACTCGATCTCGCGGTGCAGCTCACCAGGGAATGCCCGGTGCTCGTAGAGCGCGTTCTGGAAGCCCGTCGCGAGGTGGATCTCCGCCGTCTCGACGTCGCGGAAGCGGTGGAACAGCTTGTCCGGGAGCGTGGAGGCGCCGTGCTGGACGGTGCCCGCGAGCCCGTACTCGCCGCGCGCGACCGCGCCGAGCCGCTCGTGGACGGAGAAGTCGACCGCCACGGTTCCGACGGAGCCGTCGGGCATGACCATCCCGCCGTGCGAGGTCCCCGTCTGGACGGAGACCTTCGAGATCCCGAGGCCGTTCTCGCCGGCCGGCGATCCCGCGAGCGCGGACCGCAGGCCGTCCAGGTAGGCCCGGAGCTCCGCCTCGGTGGAGTTCGACTTCCCGACCTCGCCGATCTCGCCACCGACGCTGATCGTCACCCCGTCCGGCTCGAGCGAGCGAATGAGCGAGACGAGCTCGGCGGTCCGCTCGTAGTTGGCGCGCTGCTGCTCGCCCTCGCCATCGAGCGAGAGGTCGACGAGCGTGGAGGCGTCGATGTCGATGTTCCGGTAGCCCGCGTCGACCGCAAGCCGGCAGGCGCGCCGGATCTCCTCCGTCATCGACTCCGGATCGGTTGCGTACTTCTTGGCATTGAACTGGTAGTGGTCGCCCTGGATGAAGACCGGGCCCTGCCAGTGCGCGGCGATCGCGCCGGCGAGGACGGACGTCGCGTAGTCGATCGGGCGCTGGAAAGTGTAGGTCTGCTCGCTGCGGGCGAGCTCGAGGACCACGGCCGAGGCGTCGTAGGTGGAGGCGGTCTCGAACGTGATCCGGGCCATGTCGAACGTCTGGGCGCGGATGTTGATGGCCGGCACGGTGAACCCGGACACCTCGCCGCGAGCGCGAGCGTCGTACAGGTTCTGGATGCTGGCCGACCGCGCCCCGAGCGCCTGGGCGGCCTCCCAAACGAACCACTGCGCGGCGGCGGCCGTGTCGGCGTCTTCGGTGAACGCGGCGGTCCAGGCGAGATCGCGGATGCCGTCGGCCCGGAGCCGGGCCACATCGTCGATCTCGATTCCCCCGTCCTTGGGGTGGACGACCCCGCTCAGGCGGGAGAGCAGATCGGCGACGGAGGCGGCAACTTCAGGCATGGCCCGATTATCGGCCGTTCGCCCGAAGCAGGTCAGATAGCGGGTCGGATGCCGCGGTCGGTTGCCGGATCAGATGCCGGGCTTGACCACCATCAGGAACACGATGATCGCGATCAGGAGGCCGAGCAACATCCCGCCGCGTCGGGCCTTTCGTGCGGTCGCGATGAGCTCCGGCGGTGGGCCCATGGGTCCGGCCGGCGCCCCGCCTGCCGCGGCCGGCGGCGGGCCACCGGCGGTGAGCTCGACGAGTCGGTGGCCCACGGGGATCTGGACGAACAGCGCGTAGCTCAGCGCGATCACGTAGAGGACGATGGCGACATCGAGCCAGAGGGCCTTCGTCAGGTCGATCCCGGTGACCAGGATGAGACCGAGGCCGGTGAGGCCCTGCAGGATCGCCAGCGGGCGGACGACCTTGGTCGAGACGGTGTGGCCGAAGCGGGACCCGAAGTTGGCGTGGGCCGGCTCCTTGCCGGACATCGCGCCGAGCAGCGGGAATGTGCTGTACGACGCCCCGAAGGCGATGATCGCCCCGAAGATGTGGGCGAACAGCAACCATGGGAACAGGTTCATCCGGCGCCTCCTGCGCTTGCCTTCACCCCGGACCGAGTCGCGAGGAGGCTAGCACCGGGAATCGGCCCGGCGGCGCCTAATGCGGACGTTCGCCGGCGTGGCCCTGGCCGTGTCCCTCGCCGTAGCCCACCTGGTAGCCCGCGATCAGGCGGCGGACCTCATCCAGCTTCGTGACGCCGGCCTTGGCGAGGCCCGCGAGGTCGTCGCGGCGGTGGTGGATGTCCGCCTCGAGGTCGCCCGTCCGGCGACCCAGCCGAGACGCGATCTCGGGCATGACCCCCCAGGCGAAGTGCTCGTACTTGCCGAGGCGACCATCCCAGGCCGCGAGCACCGCGGGGTCAAGTCGCTGGGAGTGGCCGTGGGCGTCGCGGGCGAGGGGGCGGACGTAGTGCGCGACCGTGACTCGGAGCCGGGAACGCCGACCTCGACCGGTCGAGGGGGCCGTCACGGGGGCGTCGCCTGCTTCGGCTCGAGGCGCCGCGTCCTCCCCGAGCACGAGCACGCAGCCGATGAAGGTCAGCTGGTCCGCGGTGAGCGGGAGCGCGCCGGACCCGAGGCGCGCCCGAACCTCCTCGAGCGAGGCCGCCTCGAGCACGCCACCTGCGCGCCGGCCGCGGACGAGGCTGCTCGCGCCCGCCGGACCGAGCGGTGACCCAAGCGTGTCCAGCTGCTCGTCCGCGTGGATGGAGCCGATGACGCCGGCGAGGAGCTGCGCGCCGGCCGCGAGCCGGCCCTCGGGCGCGGCAACCACGAGGGGCACGCGACCCTCCACGAGCATCCAGACCAGGGCCGCGAGCTCCGCGTCGAGGACGCCCTTCGCGATCAGGTCGACGAGCGACGGTGGATCGGCGGCTCGCGCCTCCGTGGCACGCTCCGGCTGGGATGTCTCGGGCACGCTCCGAGCCTAGCCGCTAGCCCGTGATCGGCTCGGGCTCGGGTTCCGGCTCGAGCTCCGCGTCGATGGCGACCGCCGACGGCATCGACTCCGCCTGGATCCGGCGGAACAGCACGACGAGCGCGCCGTACGTGAGCCCGAAGTCGAGCGCCTGGGCAATCCCCGAGCCGACGAGCGGCAGCACGCTCAGGAGGCTGCCGATGATCGAGGTGAGCAGGCCGAAGACCATCGCCGTCGCGATCGTCCAGCCGACGATCCGCAGGACGTGGCCCTTCGTGATCTGCCACGACCCGCGAAGGCTTCCCACGAACGATCCGCCATCCGCGGCGAGCCAGGAGGCCATCGACAGGCGGGCCGCAAACCAGACGTACGGGATCATCAGGAGGAGCGCGACGGCCAGCGCCGCGGGGCTCCGCGTGGCGACGATCAGCGCGACGAGGATCCCGATGGCCGTCACCGCCAGCAGGCTCACCAGGAGCTGCGTCCCGAGCAGGCCGACCGCGCGTCGCCCGGCGAGCGCGAAGGTGGAGCGAGCGTTGGGCAATGGCCCGGAGCTCGCCGCGACCACCCAGATCTGGCCGTACAGGCTCGCGAGCAGGCCGGTGATGATGCCCATCGCGGCGAGCGCCGCGAACGCCCCCAAGGCCTGCTCGAGGAGGCGGCCGGACGCCAGCGCACTGGGATCCCGAAGGGCCGTGATCGCCGGCAGGAACGCGGCCTCCGTGATGGCGCCGAAGACGATGCTGATGACCAGGATCGGGAGCATGAAGGTCGGGCGAGCCAGCATCCCGAACGCGACCTGGAATGCGTCACCGAGCGTGAGCTCGCTCGCCGGCTTGCCGGAGAACAGCTCGCCGGTCACGCCGCGGGCACGCATCGGGTGCATCGGTTGCCCTCGAATCTCACGGAGAAACAATTCGAGGCCGGCAGGACGAGCCCGCCGGCCTCGACTGGAGGAGCTGGCGATCAGGCTGGGCGGCCCAGCCAGCGCTTCACTTCGGGCTGCCACAGGAAGTAGACGACGATGATCGGCAGCGCGAGCGAGATGATGCTCGAGACCGAGATCCCGCCCGTGAGGCCGAGCACGCCGAAGATGATCGAGATGATCGAGACGATCACGCCGAGCATCCACGACCAGCCCCGGCCCTTCCACACGCCGTAGGCGATGGCGAGGTAGAGCAGGCCGATCAGCAGGACGATGATCCCGAAGACGAGGCCGACCCCGGCGAGGATCCCGCCCACGCCGGGCGCGCCCTCCACGTCGCCGGCCGAGCCGACGGCGCCGCCCAGAAGGGTGCCGCCGACCATGAGGAGAACGCCGGCCAGGAGGGCCAACACCCCGATGATCCCTTCGATGACGGCGACGACCGTCGCGCCGGTGGGGCGAACCCCAGGCGCTGCTCCCATCGGCGCCATGGGCGGCGGCGCCATGGGCGGCGGCGCCATCGGCGCCGTGGGCGGAGGCGTTTCCATTCGGTATCCCTTCCCTCTCCCCGCCGGCCCCTCGGCCGGCTGCTGTGCCCACTCTACGACGTGGGCGAGCGGCGCAACCATCGATTTGGCGAGGTTTCCCGATCGGTTTGACACCGCCGATTTGCGCCAACTAGACTCCCGGCTCCGGCGCCACGGCGTCGGCATGTCGTTGACGGAGGTGGATGTGATGCAGAGCACGACGATGCTCAACCGGCGGATCGTGGCGCCTGATGGTGCTGTGGTCGGCGGGAGATCTGTGCCCACCTCGAGGTAGCTGGCAAGGCGGCAGGGCCGCCCTCGACAGACACCACGGACCGTGGGCCGGATCGGGCCCACGGTTTTTGTTTGCTCCCCGAGCTGCACGCGGGGATCGAACGACAAGCCGCGAGCCACCCCCCAGGCCGGGACCGGATCGCGGCTTTCCTCATGTCCACCCCCAGGACGCACCCAGCCCAGAGGGAACACCAGCAATGTCGAGCACGATGCTCCAGGAACCGAAGATGACGCAGGACCGTTCGATCGATCCCGCGTGGCTGCCGGCATTTGCGCCGGCGCCGGGCTCCGAAGAGGGGCACGGTGCCGCTTCGAAGGCCAGCGTCCCCGCGCTGCTCGTCGAGCGCGTCACGAAGCGCTTCCAGGTCGGGCGAAAGCGCCGGCCGGTCGATGCGATCACGGACGTCTCGCTGCGCGTCGAGCGCGGCGGGACGGTCGGGATCCTGGGGGCCAACGGCTCCGGCAAGTCGACGCTGATCCGGCTCGTCTCGGGCCTGCTCACGCTCGACGAGGGCCGGGTGGAGGTCTTCGGACACGACATCGAGCGCGAGGAGATGGCCGTCAAGCGACTCATCAACCGGGTGAGCGTGGACGCGGCCTTCTTCAAGAAGCTCAGCCCCATGGAGAACCTGCTGTTCGCGGCACGGCTCTACGGGATCGATTCGAAGGTGGCCAGGCGGAACACCGTGCTGATCACCGAGCGCCTCGGCATCGCCGAGAAGCGACTCGGCCGGCCGGTGGAGCAGATGAGCCGGGGCATGCAGCAGAAGATCGCGATCGCGCGAGCCCTGCTGACCAGCCCGGCGCTCCTGCTCCTCGATGAGCCGACGACGGGACTCGACCCTCGGTCGAAGCTCGACGTCCAGTCGTTCATCGAGGAGATCCGCAAGAGCCATGACGCATCGATCGTGCTCACGACGCACGACCTCGACGAGGCCGAGCGCCTGTGCGACTCGATCATCGTGCTCAACGACGGCCGGATCGTCGCGGAAGGCTCGCCCGACGAGCTCAAGCGACTGGTGGCGGAGCGCCACGGTCAGGCCCCCACGATGCGCGCCGTCTTCATGACCTACACCGGCCGCTCCCTCGACGAGGACGTCGAGGACGAGGCCGACGACGAGTGACAACAACCATGGTCCGCTCAGCTGGTGGCAGCGCAAGGCGGAGCCGAGGACCGGAGCGAGCGCACCTTGAGGTGCGTGAGCGAGGACCGCAGGCGACAACGCGGCGATGGCGCCAGATCAGTGGAAGGGAGGTGAGGTCCTCATGCTGCTGAACGAGATGCATCTGCGCGCGATTCGCGCGGACCGGGAACGGGAGATCGTCGAGCGCCAGCGCGCCCGACAGCTGCCGCCCCGAATTCGCCGTTCGGTTCGACGCGCCGTCGGGCGATCGATGGTTTCCATCGGTTCCCGGCTCGCCGCCGAGCCGCGTCCCCAGCTGGCTCGGTCCCGATGAGGGCCGAGCCAGCCCTCCCCTCGAGGGTGCTCCGATGACCGCTTTGACCCATGAGCTGAAGGCCTCGTATGCCTTCATGGAGCGCAACTTCTTCCTCTCCCGGCGCTACTGGGGCTGGGAGATCGCGTTCCTCGTCTATTCCGCCGCCGGCGCGCTGTCCATCGCGTTCATCGGGGCACAGGCCGGCGACGCGCGCCTGAGCATGACTTTGATCGTGGGCGCGATCTTCTGGAACTACCTTTCGGTGGTCTTCAGCTGGATCGCCGAGACCATCCAGATCGAGCGCTGGGAAGGCACGCTCGAGTACACCTTCATGGCGCCCGTCCGCCGCTCGACCCACCTGCTGGGCGCCGTGGCGTACGCGATGGTCTATGGCCTGATCCACACGGCCGCGATCATCGTCGCGATGGTGGTGTTCTTCCCGCAGCTGTCGATCGCGCAGGCCAACCTCGCCACGATCGGCGGGTTCATGGTCCTGGGCTCGTTCAGCCTCGTGGGGGTCGCGATGCTCGCGGCGATCCTGCCGCTGCTCTTCGTGGAGCGGGGCATGCAGATGGCGTTCGTCATGCAGTCGGTGCTGCTGCTCGTCAGCGGCGTCTACTACTCGATCGAGGTCCTGCCCGGCTGGATGCAGGTCCTCTCGTGGTTCTCGCCGGCCACCTACGCCCTCGACGGGGTTCGCAAGGGGCTCATCGACGGCGTCCCGCTGACCGCCCTCTGGGGCGATATCTGGCCGCTGCTCCTGATGGGCACCCTGTTCGTCCCGATCGGGCTGTGGGCGTTCGGCACCGCCGAGCGCTACGCCAAGCGGACTGGCAAGCTGAAGCGAGTCGGGTGATGACGATGACGACCAGCGCGGTTCCGGGGCTCCGGTTTCGTCCGTACGCGGGCGAGCCGGACCTCCCGGCGATCGTCCGGATCGAGAATCTCGAGGCCGAGGCGGACGCCCTTCCCGAGCGGCGTCATCTGGAGGAGATGGCCGCGGAGTTCTCGCAGCCGAACGACTCGTTCGACGCCTCCCGCGACGTGACCATCGCGGAGGTCGATGGGCAGATGGTCGCCGTTGGCGTCCGCGAGTCCGTGGACACCACCGACGGACTCCGGGAGCATCGGCTCCACGGTGCGGTGGACCCAGCCTGGCGCCGTCGCGGGATCGGGACGGCGCTCCTCCGCGAGAACGAGCGCCAGCTCCGGCTGGTGGCCTCGTCCGAGCACGGCGCCGCGCAGCGGGCCTACGGCTCGTGGAGCGGCGAGACGCAGCCCGGCGATTCGGCGCTGCTCGAAGCGGCCGGCTACGAGCGCGTCCGGTGGTTCTTCGACATGGTCCGCCCGAATCTCGACGGGATCGCCGAGGTGGCGATGCCCGACGGGCTCGAGATCCGGCCGATCGGGCCGGCGCTCGCGAAGGCGGTCTGGGATGCGGACGTGGAAGCGTTCCAGGACCACTGGGGCGGCTTCGATCGATCGGAGGAGCACCTGAATCGCTGGCTCGCGAGCCCCACCACGGACCTCTCGATCTGGGTGATCGCCTTCGACGGCGACGAGGTCGCCGGCGGGGTCATCAACTCGATCGACCCCCACCAGAACGAGGCGATGGGCATGCAGCGCGGCTGGCTGAGCAGCGTCTTCACTCGCCGGGCGTGGCGCCGGCGGGGCCTCGCGACCGCGCTGATCGCCCGCTCGCTCGCGCTGCACCGAGAGCGTCTCATGACGAGCGCCGCCCTCGGCGTCGACGCGGACAACCCGAGCGGTGCGCTTGGCCTCTACGAGGGCATGGGCTTCCAGGTGAACTACAAGGCCGCCGCGTGGCGGAAGGCGTTCTGATGGCCGATCAGCTCGCCTCGCTCGGCTGGGACGACGGCTTCGCGGCGCTCCTCGCGTCCGAGGCCGCCGGCCTGGAGCCGGGCCGCGTCCTGTCCGAGGAGCGCGGGGTGCTCACCGTGGCCTCGGCGTCGGGCGAGGGTCCCGCCGCCGCGTCCGGCCGGCTCCGCCATGAGACCGAGCTGGATGCCAGCGTCGCCTGGCCCGCCGTGGGCGACTGGGTCGGCATGGATCCGGTCCGCGAGGGCACCGCCGACGGCGAGCGCCGTCTCGTGCATCGCGTCCTGACCCGGCGCACGGCCGTGGTCCGGCGGACGCCCGGCGATCGCCGGATGCCCTCCCAGGTCCTCGCCGCGAACGTCAACGTCGTGTTCCTCGTGACGTCGATGAACCAGGATTTCAACCTCCGGCGGCTGGAGCGGTACCTCACCGTCGCCTGGGAATCCGGCGCGTTGCCGGTGGTCCTGCTCTCGAAGTCGGACCTGGCCGAGGACGTCGAGGGCTTCATCACGGCCGTCGCGGCCATCGCGCCGGGCGTCGAGGTCATCCCGGTGTCGGCCGTCACCGGCAACGGCATCGAGGCGGTCCGTGGCCACCTGGGCGAGGGGCGGACCGTGGTGTTCACGGGGTCGTCCGGCGTCGGCAAGTCGTCGATCGTCAACGCCCTCGCCGGCGAGCCCCTGCTCGACACCGGCGGGATCCGGCTCGACGACGCGCGAGGGCGCCACACCACCACCCGCCGGCAGCTGGTGCGGCTCGCCGACGGCCTGCTCATCGACACGCCGGGGCTCCGCGAGCTCGGCGTCCTCGACGGCGACGGGCTCGCGACCGCATTCGACGACGTCGAGGCGCTCGCGTCGACCTGCCGCTTCAGCGACTGCCAGCACGAATCGGAGCCCGGCTGCGCGGTTCGCGCGGCGCTCGCGGACGGCACACTGTCGCGCGGCCGGCTGGAGGCCTACGGGAACCTCCAGCGCGAGGCACGCCGAGCCACGCTGGCCACGGACGTCCACGCGCGCCGGGCGGAGCGCAAGAAATGGACCGCCATCCATCGAAGCGTGGATGTCCACATGCGGACGAAGTACGGAACGGAGCGATGACCCGCACGCCAGCGTCCAGCCACGTCAGGAGCCTCGATCCGGATCGGGACTTCGAGCCGCTCGCAGACCTCATCGCGACCGTCAACGATGAGGACCGGCTCGACTGGTTTCCGACCGCCGCGGCGCTCCACTCCGAGTGGGGCGCGCGGGCGGGCTTCGATCCGCTTGCGGACGTTCGGCTGGTCGAGGCCGACGATCGCCTGATCGCCGCGGGACGGGTCGATTGGCGGGAGCGATCGGGCAAGGTGACGCACCGCATCGAGATCTGGGTCCATCCGGGCGTCCGCCGCCAGGGGCTGGGGACAGACCTCCTCGCCTGGGCTGAGGCTCGCGCTCGGGAGCTGGTCGCCGACGGGGCCGGGGGCCCGGCCGACCTGCCCCATCTCCTCTCCGGGGTTGCCTACCAGGACAGCCCGTCCGCGGTGGCCTTCGCGGAGGCGGCCGGCTACGCGCCGGTGCGCTACACGTTCGAGATGACCCGACCGCTCGACCAGCCGATTCCCGAGGCGCCACTCCCCGACGGGATCGAGATTCGGCCCGTCGACGAGGCCCAGTACCGCGCCATCTGGGACGCCGACACGGAGGCGTTCCGGGACCACTGGGAGGCAACGGTCCGGCAGGAGGAGGACTTCGTCGAGTTCGTCGAGCATCCCGACACGGACACGACGCTGTGGCAGGTCGCGTGGGACGGCGACGAAGTCGCCGGCAGCGTGATCAACGTGATCCCGGCCAGCGAGAACGCCCGGACCGGCGTCGATTCAGGCTGGCTGGAGCACGTCTCCGTCCGCCGGCCCTGGCGCGGGCGCGGGCTCGCGGGCGCATTGATCGAGCGCTCGCTGACGCTGCTTCGCGATCGGGGCATGACGGTCGCTGCGCTGGGCGTGGATGCGGAGAACCCGACGGGGGCGCTGGGCCTGTACGAGCGGTTTGGCTTTCGCCCGGTTCGCACCTTCGTCACGTACCGCAAGCGGGTCTGAGGCGCTAGCTCGGGAGCCGCCGCTCCCGCGCGATCCACTCCAGCCACGACCGCTCCTGCCCGATCGTGGTCTCGCGGCCGTGGCCCGGCAGGACCAGGACCGCGTCGTCGATGCGGCGCAGGCGGTCGAGCGATTCGACCATCGCGGCGGGCGAGCCGCCGGGGAGGTCCACCCGGCCGAACGAGCCCGCAAAGAGGGTGTCGCCGCTGTACAGCCGCCCGGTGTCAGGCTCGAACAGGCAGACCGAGCCCTCGGTGTGGCCGGGCGTGTGGAGCACCTCCAGCCGGATCGCGCCGAACCTGATCTCACCGCCTTCCGCGAGCTCCACCGCCGGGTAGGACGGCGGGATCTCGAACGGCGCCCACTGCGGCTGCGGGTTCGTGAGGCGCGGCGCATCGAGCGGGTGGACCGCGATGTCCGCGCCGGTGTGCTCCGCGACCCTGGCGTTGTCGCCGATGTGGTCCCAGTGGCCGTGCGTCGAGACAATCAGCTTCAGCGTCCAGTTCCGGGCCGCGAGCTCCGCAGCGATCCAGTCGAGGCACGGGATCGCCGTGTCGATCGCGATTGCCTCGCGCGTCCGCTCGTCGGCGAGGACGTGGACGTTCGTCGCGATGGGGCCGACGACGCGGTAGATGGTCTCCACGGGAAAGAGGGCCCTCAGGCCCGGCGAGGCAGGCGCGCCTGGAGGCAGTCGAAGGCTTCGGCCAGCATCTTGGGGCCTTCGCGGTCCAGCATCTGGGTGGCCATCGAGGCGAACCCGCCCGTGAGCTGCACGGTCGCCCGGTAGTTGATGGTGGTGGGCCCCGAATCCGGACCGCTCATCCGGATGCCGCCCGTCGCCGCGAGCTGGGTGCCGGCGGCGGCGCCGCTGGCGCTCAGGCTGGCGCTCTCACGTGGCTCGATCGCGTCGAGCGTGACATGGATCGACGCGGTGACGCCGAACAGGCCGCCGCCGATCTTTGCCGTCACGCGTGCCCGCTTGCCATCGAGGACTTCGACCGACTTGATCGCGCCGCCGCACTCCCGCAGCCGCTCGACATCGGTGAGAAGGGCCCAAACGTCGTCCCGCGACGCATGGACCTCGTGGGTGCCGTTGACGTCCATCCCGTCAGGCCTCGAGCTTCCCGCGGATGCAGTCGAAGGCCTGCCCGATGAGCTTGCTGGCCGTGCCCTCGATCATCCGCCCGCCGACGCTCGCGATCGTGCCGCTGATCTGGACATCGGCGGACCAGGCCATCGTGGTCGGGCCCTCGGGTGGGCCGGACAGGAGCATCTCGCCGCGCGCGTCCACCGTGCTCCCGGGCGCATGGCCCGTGGCGCGGATGACGGACCGGTTGGGAGCCTCGGCGTCCGCGAGCTCCAGGTCCACCTTGAATCGCGCGGAGATGATCCCGATGCCGACCTTCGCCGTGGCGCGGTAGTGGGTGTCGTCGACCTTTTCGATGGACTCGACGCCGGGTCCGCACCACCCGACCAGCTCGGGGTCGATGACGAAGGCCCAGACGCGGTCGCGCGGCGCGGCGATCTCGGTGCTGCCGGAAAAGTCCATCGCGATTGAGGATAGGCGGGGGTCCCGATGGTCGCGTCCGCTTCAGCCCGGCGACCACTCCACGAGCCCGACCCGGAGCGGCTCCGCGACCGATAACGCCACCCCGCCGTCCGCCGGCACCACCCAAGCCTCCAGCAGCTGCTGGAGCCGGTGGTCCTTCGCGGAGCCGGGCGCGACCCAGGTCTGCCGGCGGACGAACGCCTCGACCTCGTCGCGGCTCGTCCACGTCCGGCGTGACGACTCGAGGATCTCCACCGAGGGCGTGCTGCCACGCGCCGCGAGGAGGTCCGTGAGCGCCGGCAGGGCCGGGAGCGAGATTCGCGGCTCCCCGTGGAGCTCGATCCAGAACGGCTCCGCGAGCATCGCCGGGCTGCGCTCCATCAGGAGGGCGAGGCACACCCGCCGGGTGACCCGCTCCATCGCATCAAGGAATGGGCCGATCGTCTGCACGTCGTAGCCGACGTGCGCGATCAGCGAGACGTCCACGTCCGGCAGCGAGCCGCTCACCTCCGGCCAGCGGCCCTCCTCGATCCGGATGTTCGGGATGCCGTGCTCCGCCATCGACTCGCGCAGGGCGCCGATCATCGAAGCCGACGGATCGAGCGCAATCACCTCGCGGACGGAGCGCGCAAGCGCAAGGGCATAGCGCCCCGCGCCCGCGCCGATGTCCAGCCAGGTCTCCGTTGCCCGCGCCCGGAGGCGCAGCGCATCGAGGACAGCGTCGCCCGTGCGATCGGGATCGTCCCGGAAGATCGAGCTCACCGACGCGTAGAAGTCGCTGCCGTCCGGAACCTCGCGGAAGCGCTGGACCTGGTCCCGGTTGCCCCGGACGCGAGCCTCCCAGGCCCGGGTTGCGACGGGCGCCAGATCTGCGGCGGTGTCCACATCGGGGTTGTCACCCTCGACATCGACATGGCGAACGAGCTCCGGGTGCGCGGCCAGCAGCGGGCCCAGCCCGCGATCGCCGCCGAGCTCGGTCTCGATGAGGCTCGCGGCGGCGGTCTCGATTCGGACGGGGTTCGGGGCGCCGGAGCCTGAATAGCGGATGGCGACGATGGGCCGGGCGGGATCGAAGGGAGCCGCGACGACCGCCCGGATCACGTCCGCGCGGACGAGCGGCTGGTCCCCGAGGAGGACCAGCGCCGCCGCGGCGCCTTCCTCGCGCGCTGCTCGCCAGCCCACCTGGACGGAGCTCGAGAGTCCGCGATCCGGCCGGGAGTTCACGATCAGGCGGGCTGTCCCCCACTCGACCCCCTGGGGCGGCTCCGGCGCCGTCACCACGATGACCCGGCCCACGCCTGCGTCAGCCGCGGCATCGAGGACGTGCTGGAGCACGGGCTTGCCGTCCAGCCTCGCCGAAAGCTTCGGCGCGCCGAAGCGAGCGGCGCGGCCCGCGGCCAGCACGATCGCCACGACGTTCAGGTCCATGTCTGGAGTGTCGCTCAGCCGGGCGGGACCAGCTTGAGGATCTCGCCGGTGGTGCCGGTCGGCCCGAGCACCGCGGCCATTGCCCCGCTGGAACCGCCACGCCGAACCGCGACGATCTCCGCGAGGATCGCGAGGGCGGTCTCGGCCGGCTCGCGACCTCCGAGGTCCAGCCCGATCGGCCCGCGGAGGCTCACGAGCTGCTCGTCCGTGAGGCCCGAGTCGATCAGCCGGCGCCGCCGATCGGCCTGCGTCTTGCGTGACCCGATCGCGCCCACATACCGCGCACCCCGCCGAATCGCGTCGGCGATCGCGGGCTCGTCGAACTTGGGGTCGTGGGACAGCACCGCGACGGCGTCGTTCGGCCCGAGGCCGATCGTTTCGAACGCCTCCTCCGGCCAGTCGATGATCAGTCGATCCACGTCGGGGAACCGCTCCGCGGTAGCGAACGCCGATCGCGCGTCGATGACGACGCACTCGTAGCCCAGAGCCTTCGCGAGGCCCACGAGTGACCGCCCGACCTCCGTCGCCCCGACCACCACCAGGCGCGGCCGGACCGGGAAGCTCTCGAGGAAATACGCCCGTTCCCCTGCCATCACGGTCTGGGAGCGCCCGGCGGCCAACGCCTCGTGGGCGAGATTCGCCACTCCCTCGTCACCGGCGGTCGTCGCCGTCGTCACCTGCTTGTCCGCCGGATCCGGGGGCGTGTTCTTGGGTAGCGGCGTGATCAAGGAGGTGCCGAGCTGCGTCTCGCCGCGCCCGTCGGCCGTCGCGCGCGCCGCCGCGAGGACCTCCTCCGGCAGCGAGGGTTGGACCAGCACGTCGATCGTCCCGCCGCAGGCGAGTCCCACGTCCCACGCCTGCTCGTCGCTGACCCCGTAGCGAATCACGCGGGCGTGGCCACTCCGGCGCGATTCGAGGACGGCCTCCGCCGCCGCGCCCTCCACGCAGCCGCCGCTCACCGACCCGATCATCCGGCCGTCGTCCGCCACGAGCAGCACGGACCCGGCCTGACGGGGCGCGGAGCCGTAGGTGCGAATGACCACCGCGCGCCCGACCTCGAGCCCTTCCGCCCGCCAGGCGTCGTACTGCTCCAGCAGCTCCCTCACCGATCCACCACGGGCTGCGTCATCCGATCCGTGGCGGAGCGTTCGGATCCTGCTCGGCGCCAGAGATGGGGGCAGGCATCGCGGCTGCCAGCCGCTCCGGCGGCTCGGGCGGAATGTGGGCCGCGGCCTCGCTGCCGCGCCGAATGTCCGCCGCGCGGCCACCCGCCAGGACCTCGCCGAGGCGCTCCAGGCTCGCCACCGTTCCGGCGGCGAGGAAGTCGTCGATGTACGGGAATGCCGCGCGCATCCCGGCCGCGAGCGGCTGGTACCCGGCCGTCCCCGCGAGCGGGTTGAGCCACACGAGCCGATGGCAGTTCCGTCGCAGGCGGGCCGCCTCGATCGCCACGAGCGCGGGGTCGCCCCGGTCCCAGCCGTCGGACACCACGATCACGACGCCGCTCGTCCGCAGCGTTCGTCGGGCCCACTTGACGTTGAACTCGTGAAACGACTCGCCGATCCGCGTCCCTCCGGCCCAGTCGGTCACCGAATCCGCCACGCGCGCGAGGGCCCGGTCGCGATCGCGGTCCCGCAGCAGTCGCGTCACGCGCGTCAGCCGCGTCCCGAAGACGAACGATTCCGTCTTCACCGCGTGCGTCGCCGAGAGTGCCTGGACGAACCGCAGCAGCAGGCGGGAGTGCCGCTCCATCGACCCGGAGATGTCGCAGATCACGACCAGCGGCCGCGGGCGTTTCACCGGCCGGCGCCAGACCCAGGCGAGGATCTCGCCGCCCGTGGCGAGATTCTGGCGGAACATCGCGCGGGGCGCGATCCGGCGACCGTGCTTGTGGAGCTCGTAGCGCCGGGTGCGCCGCTTCTCAAGCTTCGGCGTCAGCAGGTCCACGAGGCGCTCCGCGTCACGGAGCTCCGCCGGCGTCATCCGGTCGAACTCGCGGTGCCGCAGGGCCTCCATCTTGCTGTAGGCATCCGGCGCGATCGAGAGCGCGTCCGGGTCGCCCTCCTCGGAGACGTCCTCGTGGTCGCCCGGGAGCGGCGTGCCACTCTGGTCCTCGCCCTTCTCCATGCGTTCATCGCCGGCCATGGGCGGCGCGTCGCCCGCCATCCCGGTCTCGTCAGGGATCAGCTCCTCCCAGGGATCGTCGAGCAGCATCTCGGGCCCGAGATTGAGCCGGCCGCGCCAGTAGCGATCGAACGCGACGTGATACGGGTCGATGTCGTCCTTGCGGCGGACGAAGACGGCCTCGCCGGCCGCGCGAACTTGCTCGCGGTCGCCGATGTCGACGATCTCGAGGGCGCGGGCGAAATCGATCGCCGCGCCGAGGTCGACGCTCAGACCTGAGCGACGCAGTGCCCGCCCGAACCCGACGGCCTTGCCGAACAGCTTCCGGCCGTCGACCTGGCGGGTGGCCGCCGGCATCCCGGGGCCGCTCATCGCGTCGCCGGCGACTCCGCCAGCAGCTCGCGGACGCGCGCGCCGCGCACGTGCCGGATGTCCTCTTCGTACTTGAGCACCACGCCCAGCGTCTCCTCCACGACCTGCGGGTTCAGCTCCGTGGCCCCGAGCGAGAGGAGCGCGGCGGCCCAGTCCAGCGTCTCAGCGATCCCGGGCACCTTGGTGAGGTCGATGCCTCGCAGGCGGTGGACGAACGAGACCACGCCCTTCGCGAGGTGCTCCGGCGCCGTTGGCACCCGGGCGAGGACGATCTTGTACTCCTTGGCCTCGGTCGGGTAGTCGATCCAGTGGTAGAGGCAGCGGCGCTTGAGGGCGTCGTGGACTTCGCGCGTCCGGTTGGAGGTCAGGATCACGCGCGGCGGCCGGACCGCCTTGATCGTGCCGATCTCGGGGACGGTCACCTGGAAGTCCGACAGGATCTCGAGGAGGTACGCCTCGAACTCCTCGTCCGCCCGGTCGATCTCGTCGATCAGGAGCACCGGCGGCTCGCCGTCCGCGCCGGCCTCGAGCGCCTGGAGCAGCGGCCGGCGGATCAGGAACTCCTCGCTGAAGATGTCGTGGGCGTTCGCGGATTGCGCGGCGCCCCGCGCCTCGAGCAGCCGGATCTCCAGCATCTGGCGCGGGTAGTTCCATTCGTAGACCGCGGTGTTGACGTCCAGGCCCTCGTAGCACTGGAGCCGGATCAGACGGGTCCCGAGGCTGCTCGCGAGGACCTTCGCGAGCTCCGTCTTGCCGACGCCGGCCTCGCCCTCGAGCAGCAGCGGCCGGCCGAGCTGCAAGGCGAGGAAGACCGCGGTCGAGAGCGACCGATCCGCGATGTAGTTCCGCTCGCGGAAGGCCGCCTGGACGCCATCAGTGGTCTCGAGCGCGGCGGCGCCCGTCGATTCAGTCGTCATGGGTTGCCGACTCTACACGCTCATTCAGCGGTTCGCCGGGACGATCCACGACGCAGCAGTCCGCGCCGCGCCGCCGCGCCGTCGCGGCGTGGTTGCAGTCGCCTTGCATCTCCCTCGCATGTTCCCCAGGCGGCGGTCGGCGGGGAGACCCGGTGGTAGGTTCGGGCCTCCCAAGGATCCCCGTCTGATTTCGGCGCGGGTCAACCCAATCGCCCGCGCCGGACCCAAGTCCGGATTCCCGCGCGGGTTGCGACCGGAGGAGCACAGCGGATGAAACATCGATTGCTCGGCCTCCTGGCCACGGCTGCCCTCGTGGCGGGCCTGTTCGGGACGACGGCGGGCGCGGCACTGGCCTCGTCCGGATCGCCCGGCGACGAGACGATCGTCATCACCATCAACGACAGCGAGGCCGGCGGCAGCTACGACCAGGTCTTCGTGAAGGTCTACGCCGGCACGACTGACTCCGGCACGGACGTCTACATCTACGTTCCCGAGGGAGCGCTCGGCGGCGCCGAAGGCGTCGACAGCCTGGATCCGGCGTTCGACCAGAATCCGGACGACGATTTCGTGCCCTGCGCGGACAACGACGTCGAGGACTACCTGATCACGCAGGCGCAGATCAACGCGCTCGGCAACGAGCTCGTGGATCAGATCGTCGCGGTCGACGAGGCCCACTACGGCGAGATCGGCCTGGCCGATCCCGCGGATCCCAACAGCGACGCCCTCGTGATGCTGGTCTACAACGTCCAGGACGGCGCCTACTACGACTGCGCCACGACGACGTACACGGCCGGCTACTTCGCCCCCGAGTACATCGATGACGCCGGCATGAACGTCATCGTGATCGACGCCTTCGACTGGGCCAACCGCGTCGGCGATCAGACCGGGAACGACGCAGGCAGGTCGTACCTGTACGAGGGCGTCATCGCCCACGAGCTCGAGCACCTGCTGATGAACTACTCGGACCCCGGCGAGCTGTCGTGGGTCGACGAGGGCCTCGCAGACCTCGCGATCTTCCTCAACAACTACCCGTGGGGCGGGTCGCACATCACCTACCAGCAGGTCTTCCACCGGGAGACGTCGCTGACGCGCTGGGGAGGTGGCCTCGAGAACTACGGGGCGTCGTTCTCGTACTTCCTGTACCTCTGGGAGCAGGCGGGGGGCAATTGCACCGGCGCCGACCAGTACGACCCCTCAGACCTGACGTACGACGATGCCTGCGGCGACCTGCTGATCAAGCTCATCTTCGAGGAGCAGGCCGACGGAATGGTCGGCGTCCAGAACGCCATCGATACGTTCAACGAGATGACGGGTGCGAACCTGCGATCGGCCGAGGACCTGTTCAAGGACTGGGCCGTCGCGCTGTACCTCGACTACGAGGGCTCGGCGAAGTTCGACTTCCGCAACCTGAACTTCGGCGATCCCACCACGACCAAGTGGACGATCGAGGTCGCGAACGACGTCTTCTTCGGCCGCCGTGGCCAGTACACCGGCGCGATGCCGGTCTCCCGCTGGCTGCACAACAAGCACGTCCCGCAGCAGACCGCCCTTCCCTTCGGCGTGAGCTACGAGACGTTTCGCAACCCGGGCCCGACCTTCACGGTCAACTTCTCGGGTGACCCGACGACCGAGGTCGCTCCGCATAGCGGGGACACCCACTGGTACGCCGGGTACGAGAGCCAGAACAACAACATCCTGAACGTCGACTCCGCTGTGAGCGGCGGCCAGACCCTCGACTTCTGGACCTGGTACTTCATCGAGGAGGGCTGGGACTACGGCTTCGTGGAGGCGCTCGTCGGTGGTGAGTGGGTCACCGTCCCGCTTGTCGATGATGCCGGCGCCACCGTCACGACTGGCGACAACCCGCACGACAACAACGAGGAAGGCAACGGCCTGACGGGCACCTCCGGCGGCGCGTACTTCGTCGACGACCCGGTGTACATCCACCTCAGCGCCGAGCTTCCGGCCGGCACCACGGATGTGCGGTTCCGGTACTCGACCGACGCTGCCTACCTGGACACCGGCTGGTTCATCGATGACGTCAACGTCGATGGCGCTGCGGCCACCCTGAGCTCCGAGGCGGGCAACTGGATCGAGACGACGGGCGTCCAGGACAACCACTGGGTCTTCCAGCTGGTCTCCTCATGCGACCTGACGCCGAACGTCCAGGGCGACGAGCTCCAGGATGCGGCCGGGTACATCTACCGGTTCGAGGAGGACAGCTTCACCGCAACCTTCTCGACGAAGTGCATGGGCTCGAAGGACCGCTTCCTCGTGGTCATCTCGAACCTTCCGACCGGCGACCTCCAGTACCTGGACGCCGACTACACCTTCACCCTGACGAACTCGGGGAACAAGCAGAAGTAGCCCGTCGCTTCGCGACAGCAACTCGTCGCCGCGCGACGATCGAGAGCCGGGCCCGCAAGGGCCCGGCTCTTTCGATTCGTGTGTGCTTGGTCATTCCGTGCCTGCGGGCGTGGTTGGCCGCCGGCCTGTTCGGCGGCAAATGCCAACCCGTTCGCGCTCGTCATCGCGCATGAGCATCGGCGTGCCTTCGCCCCTGGCGCTGATTCCCGGGTAGCTCCATCGAAGCGGAACCATCCTGGCCAGCATCGGTCGGGCAGCGCGCACCCATCGGGAAGGCAGCTCGCGGGCGTCCGCGGGTAGCTCCGCTCGCGGGCGTCCGCGGGTAGCTCCATGTGGCCACAACCCGCGCATTCACCCGATGTGGTTCCGCATCAGTGGAACCATCGTCATTTGGGCCCCAAGGGCGATGAAGAGGGCGCGCGCCCGATCAGATTCGGGCGGAACAGGCTTCCAGCGCTCGCCGGGCCATCACCACCGCCATCGCGCCGCGGTACTCCCGGTCCGCGTGGATGTCCGTCGCCACGTGCTGACCGGCCGAAATGGTCGAGACGGCGTCGGCTGGCACGGCGCCCGCGAGGATCGCCTCCTCCACCGCCGTTGCCCGGTACGGCTGGTCGCCGACGCCCGTCACCCCGATCCCGATCGATGCTGGCGGCCCATCGCCGCCCGTCCGCGCGCCCAGCACGACCGCGACTCCGGCGATCGGGTAGCCGGATGCCTGCTGCGGGAGCGCGACGTAGGCGGAGGCGCCGCCCGGTGCCAACCGCGGGATGTGGATCTCGGTGAGCAGCTCATCTGGCTCGAGGGTGGTCATGAAGGCGCCGGCGAAGAGCTCCGCGATCGGGATCGTGCGCTCGCCGCGGGCCGCGGACCTGGCCACGAGCCGGACATCGAGCGCCAGCGCCGGCGCGGCAATGTCGCTCGCCGGGTCTGCGTGGACGAGGCTGCCGCCGATCGTGCCGAGGTTGCGGACCTGGACGTCGCCGATCTGCGGCAGCACGTCGGCGAGGGCGCCGATGGAGGTGACGCGAGCGTCGGCGAGGAGCGTCGCCCAGGTGGTGAGGGCACCGATGACGAGCCCACCATCCTCGGCCCCGCGAATTCCGCGCAGCTCGGGCAACCGGCCGACGTCGACGAGCCGCTCCGGGCGCGCGAGCCGCAGCTTCATCAATGGCACGATCGACTGGCCGCCGGCCAGCACCCGGATCGAAGGGTCGCCGGCAGCGAGGAGCTCGAGGGCCTCGTCGATCGAGGCGGGTCGGGCATAGTCGAACGCGGCGGGGATCATTTGCCGGACCAGGGCTTCGGAGCGTCTCCGCGCATCACGGCGGCGCCGTCGCGGATGGAGGCGACGATCGACTGGTAGCCCGTGCAGCGGCAGAGATTTCCGTGGATGGCGTGCCGAATCTCGCCGTCATCCGGGGTGGGATTGCGATCGATCAGGTCGAGCGCGGTCATCAGCATTCCGGGCGTGCAGAACCCGCACTGGAGCCCGTGGTGCTCGACGAACGCGGCCTGGAGGGGGTGGAGATGGTCCGCGTCGGGAGCGAGATTCTCCACGGTCCGAACGGTCGCGCCGTCTGCCTGGACGGCGAGCACCGTGCACGACTTCACCGCGCGGCCATCGAGATGGACCGTGCAGGTCCCGCAGGAGGACGTGTCGCAGCCGACCTTCGTCCCGGTGAGATTGAGGTCGTCACGGAGCACGTCGACGAGGAGGCGCCGAGCCTCCACCTCCAACTCGATGGGCTCATCGTTGACGACGAGCCGGATCGCGTGCGTCGTCACGCTGCGGCGACGTCCTCGAGCGCATTCCCGATGCCGTCGACCATCGCGTGAATCTGGTCCTCGGTGATCACGAATGGCGGCGAGATGTGGACCGCGTGGCCGCGAAGGACACGCGATGCGACTCCGTGCTTGAGCGCCGCCGCGACGACCTTCTCGACCGCGGTTGCGTCCTGCTCGAGGACCTCGGGCCTCAGGGCCACGGCGGCGGTCAGGCCGATCGTTCGAATCTCGCCCACGAGCGGCGCTCCCGCGAGACGCCGGACGGAGGCATCGAGCTTCGGCTCGAGCATCCGCACCCGCCCGACGAGGTCCTCGCGCTCGATGATGTCGAGGTTGGCCATCGCCGCGGCCGCCGCGCCGGAGTGGCCGGAGTACGTGTAGCCGTGCCGGAAGACCGCGCCGGCAATCGGCTCGGTCCAGAACGGGGCGCTCACCCGCTCGTTGACGAGGACGCCGCCGAGGGGCTGGTAGCCCGAGGTGACGCCCTTGGCGAATGTGACCATGTCCGGCTCGATCCCGAACCGCTCCGACGCGAAGATCGTGCCCATCCTTCCGAAGCCGGTGATGACCTCATCGGCGATGAGGAGCACGTCGTACTGCTTGCACAGCGCCGAGATGTCGCGCCAGTACGACTCGGTCGGTGGGATCACGCCGCCCGCGCCGATGACCGGCTCGCCGACGAATGCGGCGATCTCGTCGCGGCGCTGCTCGAAGACCTTCGCGACCGCCTCGACGTCGAGGGCCGGGACGCGCACCACCTCGTTGATGAAGGGCTCGCCGCCGTAGCCGTTCCGCATCGCGGGCATCCCGACGAGGCTCGTACCCATCGCGTGCATGCCGTGGTAGGCGTGCTCCCGGGAGACGAGGAGAGTCTTGTTGGGCTTCCCGACGACGTCCCAGTAGCGCCGTGCCAGCTTCATCGCGGTGTCGATGGCGTCCGAGCCGCCCGAAGCGAGGAAGACGACGGCGTTCGGGAAGGGCGCGAGGGCCGTGAGCCGCTCGGCGACCTTCACGGTCGCATCGCTCGTGTAGGCCCCGAAGCTGGAGTAGCCCGGCAGGCGAAGCAGCTGCTCCGCGACCGCGTCCGCGATCTCCCGGCGGCCGTAGCCGACGTTGCAGAACCACAGGGCGGCGGTCGAGTCGATGTACTCGTTGCCGTTGGTGTCGGTGATCATCGCGCCGTCACCCGACGCGATCACGATCTCCGTGTCCTTGACCACGTGCATGTCGGCGAAGCCGTGCCAAAATCTAGTTTGCACAGTAGGAGGGCTCCCATGAAGCAGACGGCGCGGCCGGTAGCGTACATCCGAAGGTCGGCGCGAAACCGGTCCGATCCGGGCGACCTGTCCCGCGAGTTTCAAGTCGACGAAGTCCGCCGGCTCGCCGGGCCTGACGGTCCAACACTCGCGATCATCGATGCCGACTGGGGCAAGAGTGCCGCGACCGATAAGACCAACCAGCGCCTTGCCTTCCTCGCGCTTCTGGAGGCGATCGAGCGTGGCGAGGTCACCGCCCTGTACGCCTACGCGACGGACAGGCTGGCGCGTTCCGTGGAGTGGGCCGCCCGCCTTCTCAACGCGGCCCGACGTGCCGGAACCGTGATCGTGACAGGCGAAGGTCGGTTCGAGCCGGACAACGACATGACCGATCAGCTCTTCTACTTCCAGGCGATGCAGAACGAGGGCTTTAGCCGCCAGTCGAAGCGAAAGCGCGACTCCACTGTCGAGCGGCTCCGGGCTCGCGGTGACAAGCTCGGGCCACCTTTCTACGGCGCTAGGCCCGGCGAGAACGTCGACGTAGTTCTCGACACCTTCCGAGAGGCCGGCTCGACGCACAAGACGGCGCGCCTGCTGAACGAGCGCCACCTTCCCACTCGCCGCGGTGTGGCGTGGACTCACAGCACCGTCCGGCAGATCCTGGTCCGGCATGGGCTCGTGCCCCGGCTCGGAGTCCGCGGAGCCAAGGCCCGAGCGGGCCATCGGCTGTATCGCCTACTTCGGTGCTGCTGCGGGCGCATCCTGAGCGGCGTCGTCACGGGCGGAGTCGGGCGAAACCGGCGCACGATCTACCGGTGCGTCAACTCGACGGCCGACCCGTCCCACGGCGTCAAGTCGGTGGCAGAGGCGAAGCTGATGCCCTGGATCATGACCGAGGCCGAGCGGTACAACCTCCCGGCCGCCGTGGAACGCGCTGCCGCCTCTGATCGACGGCGAGAGCTCGATGCGCGTCGCACCCAGGCCACCCGACTGGCCCTTGTGCCGGGCGCGGACCTGAATGTCGTCCAAGCGCAGCTCGCGACGATCGACGCACAAATTCAGTCGCTCGAGGATGAGGCCGTCGTGGAGGACGTTGGGCCGATCGATTGGGAGAACACCCCA
>DATLDP010000004.1:0-53350 GCA_035525825.1 Candidatus Limnocylindria bacterium | reverse complement strand
CGACGCGGCGATCGAGCAGTTCCGGGCGCAGGCCCTGGGCGGCCTTGGGCGGTATCCCACCTACTACTCGCTGATGGCCGGCATGAACCGCCGAGGGCCACGGGTGCTCGGACGGCTGATCCTGCCGGACGGGCTGGACCCCGAACGCTTCGAGGCCGCCGTCGCGCGCGGTGCAGCGATCGTCGACGCCCGGGATCGCGAGGCCTTCGCCGCGCGCCATGTCGAAGGCGCGCTCAACATCGAGCTGGACGGGACGTTTGCGGGCTATGTGGGCTGGCTCGTGCCGTTTGGAACACCCATTGCACTCGTCCTGCCGGAGACTCCCGGCGCACTCGAGGAAGCCACGACGGAGCTCCTCCGAATCGGCTACGAGCGCGTGAGCGGCTGGCTTGAAGGCGGCGTGGAGGCGTGGGCCGCGTCGGGGCGAGCGACCGGCAGCTATGCGACCACGACCATGCGCGACCTGGGCGCGGAGCACCTTGCCGGCACGACGGAGGGCATTCTCCTCGACGTCCGCCAGCCCATCGAGTGGGAGCAGGACGGCGTGGTCCCCGGCGCCGAGCGGATCTTCGTCGCCGACCTGCCGGCGCGCCTGGCCGAGCTGCCCCCAGGCGAGCGCGTGACGGTCTTCTGCAAGTCCGGCTCGCGCGCCGCCATCGCGGCGAGCCTGCTGGATCGCGCCGGGGTGGACGTGCGAGTCGTGACGAAGGGCGGTGCGGCGCGCTGGCCGCAGCCGCTGGAACAGCTCCGCTGACCGCGTTCCAAGCCCGCTGACGTCCCATGCTGCGGTCTCTGCGCGCTCGAGCCTTGGCTGGCCCGACCTATCCGCCGAGCCCGAGCGACCTGCGGGACATGCGGCTGTTCGGTTTGGAGTTCCCGGTCCGGGCATCGATCGCACTCTTCGCCACGACGGCGATCATCCTGCTCGACCAGGCCCAGGTGCTCGTGCCGCTGCTGCCCGCGGACGGTGTCGCAGGGCTCCGTCCGCTCACGATCCAGCGCTTCGTGCTGTTCCTGGTCGTGCCACTTGCCATCGTCGTGGCAGCGTTCCGCGATACGCCGGGCCGGTACGCGTTCGCGCTCGGCGATTGGCGCTGGGGCGCCGCGCTCCTCCTCGCCGGGCTCGCCGTGATGACGCCGATCATCCTGGCCCTCTCGGGCCTGGATTCATTCCGGGGCTACTACGGCGGCGAGGCGCTGCCGCTCGGCCAGCGGGTTGCGAATCACCTCGTGGAGCTCATCCCGGCGGAGTTCCTGCTGCGGGGATTCCTCATGTTCGCGCTCTGGCGGCGCATCGGGCCGCTGGCGCTTGTCGTGGCCCAGGTGCCGTTCGTGCTGACCCACATCGGCAAGCCGGACGTGGAGCTGTGGTCGACGTTCATCGGCGGCTCGATCTTTGCCTGGCTCGACTGGCGCACGGGTTCCATCGTGTGGAGCGCCGTCGGGCACGTCTACGTCCTGACCCTGATGGTGATCGCGGTCGGCGGCGCCACGATCTAGCGGTTTGGTCCCCGCGGACGCTGTCCGAAGGGCCAGCCAGGGCGGGTCGAAACCTAGGCGGCGGGGCCGGCGGGAGCGCCCCAGCGGCGGACTTCCGCGCCGAGGTCCAGCGGCTGGATGGTGCCGTGCTGCTCGGCTTCGCCCCAGGCCTCCCTGGGGACACGCCACATGATCTCGAACTCGTTGCCGTCGGGATCCTGGCCGTAGAGCGACTTCGACACGCCATGGTCGCTCGCGCCCCCGAGAGCGCCGGCGCTGGAGAGCTCGGCGGCCGCGGTCGCGAGATCCTCGATCGTCGGGACCTCCCACGCGAGGTGGTAGAGCCCGACCGAGCCGCGCGGAGCTCGTTGCGCCTGCGGACCAACCGAGAACAGCCCGAGGTCATGATGGTTGTCGCCGCGCCCGGCGCGCATGAAAACCGCTCGGCCGGCCATGTTCTCGACGACCTCGAATCCGAAGAGACGGCCGTAGAACGCCGCGGACGCCTCGGCGTCGCGAACGTAGAGGACGGCGTGGTTGAGGCGGGCGACGGGAATCATGGCGGAGCTCCTATTTGCTTGACGCCGCAACTATATCACTCGTGAGCGCCGCAACCGCCCGACCCGATAGACTTCCGGCTCGCATGAGAGTCGGAGTCGCTCGAGAGACCGCGCCCGGAGAGCGCCGCGTGGCGCTCGTTCCGGACGCGCTCGGGAAGCTGACCGCGGCCGGCCTCGAGATCCTCGTCGAGGCGGGCGCCGGCGTCGGCGCGATGATCCCGGACTCGGCCTTCGAGGACGCCGGTGCGAAGGTCGTGAAGGCCGAGGACCTCTACGCCCAGAGCGACGTGATCCTCCGGGTCCAGAAGCCCAGCGCCGACGAGGCGAAGCGCCTGCGCAAGGGCCAGGCCGTCATCGGCACCCTCCAGCCGCTCCTCGAGCCGCAGCTGATGGCGAAGCTCGCCGAGGCCGGCGTCACGGCGATCAGCCTCGACGCGATTCCGCGGACGCTCTCGCGGGCCCAGACGATGGACGCCCTCTCGTCCCAGGCCAACGTCGGTGGCTACAAGGCGGTCCTCGTCGCCGCGACCGCGTTCGGGCGCTACTTCCCGCTCCTCACCACCGCAGCCGGCACGGCCAAGCCCGCGAACGTGCTGATCCTTGGGATCGGCGTCGCCGGGCTCCAGGCCATCGGCACCGCGCGGCGGCTCGGGGCCGTCGTGAAGGCCTACGACGTCCGGCCGGAGACCCGCGAGCAGGCCGAGTCGCTCGGCGCGCAGTTCGTCACGCTCAAGACCCAGATCGACGCGACCGGCAGTGGCGGGTACGCGCGGGAGCTGACGCCCGAGGAGCGCGCCTCCCAGCAGGCGGAGCTCAACGAGGTCATCGGGGGCATGGACGTGGTGATCACGACGGCGCAGGTGCCGGGCCGCAAGCCGCCCGTCCTCGTGACCGCGGAGGCCGTCGGCAAGATGAAGCCGGGCTCCGTGCTGGTCGACATGGCCGCGTCCGCACTCGGTGGCAACGTCGAGCAGTCGAAGGCCGGCGAGACCGTCGTCACGGACAACCTGGTCACGATCATCTCGCCGGACAACCTGCCGGCCTCGATGCCGATCGGGTCGTCCTCGTTCTACGCCCGCAACATCTCCGCGCTGCTCCTGCAGCTCGTCAAGGACGGCAAGCTGGACCTGGACCCGGCCGACGAGATCGCGGGCCCGGTCACCATCACCCACGGGGGCGAGATTCGGAGCGAGGCCGTCAAGAAGCTCCTCGCGCCCGCGGAGGCCAGGGCATGAGCGTCGAGCTGCTGGGAGCGCTCACGGTCTTCGTGCTCGCGATCCTGTGCGGCTTCGCCGTGATCTCCAAAGTGCCCGCGACCCTCCACACGCCGCTGATGTCCGGCGCGAACTCGATCCACGGGATCGTCCTCGTCGGCTCGATGGTCATCGCCGCGTCCGCGACGGACCTCCTCAGCCAGATTCTCAGCTTCGTGGCCGTCGCCTTCGCGACGATGAACGTGGTCGGCGGCTACGTCGTCACCGACCGGATGCTCCAGATGTTCCGGCGCAGGCCCACGGCCCCGGCCAGGCCGGCCGAGGGCGCCGCAGCCGCCGCAACAGAAGCCCCCAAGGCCTGAGGTGGACCTCCTCGAAGCCCTCGTCCGGATCGCCTGGCTGATTGGCGCCGCCGGGTTCGTGATCGGGCTCATGCGGATGAGCTCGCCCGCGACGGCGCGGAACGGCAACCTCCTGTCCGCGGCGGGCATGGCCATCGCCATCGGCGGGACCGCGGTCCTCCTGGCGGCGCGCGGCGGGGCCGGGCTGACCGCCTGGATCATCATCGCCGCGGGGATCGCGGTCGGTGGCGGCCTCGGGCTCTACACCGCCCGGACCGTGAAGATGACGGCGATGCCCCAGCTGGTGTCGCTCTTCAACGCGGTCGGTGGTGGCGCGGCGGCCCTGATCGCGATCGACGACTACATCCGCCTGGCCAATCTCCAGACGTTCGCCGTGAACTCGATCCCGCTCGAGATCTCGGTCCCGACCGTCCTCGACGTCGTCATCGGCGGCATCACCTTCACCGGATCGCTGATCGCGTCGGGCAAGCTGATGGGCGTCATCCCGGGCAAGCCGATCCGGGTCCCCGGCGGCCAGCTCGTCACCCTCGCCATCGCCGCGATCACCGCGATCGCCGCGGTCTACCTCTGGACCGGCGCCGTGAGCATCCCGGTGCTGTTCGTGATCATCGCGGCGTCCCTGCTCTTCGGCGTCACGATGGTCCTGCCGATCGGCGGCGCGGACATGCCGGTCGTGATCTCGCTCCTGAACTCGTTCACCGGCACGGCCGTGGCGATGGCCGGCTTCGTGCTCGGCAACGACGTCTTGATCATCGCCGGCGCCCTGGTCGGGGCCTCGGGCGCGATCCTCACCAAGCTCATGGCCGATGCCATGAACCGGTCGGTGCTCAACATCATGATCGGCGGGTTCGGCGGGGGCGAAGGCACCGTCTCGGAGGGCGGGCCCGAGGGCGGCAGCGTCCGCTCCATCGGCATGGACGACGCCGCGATCCAGCTCGCCTACGCGTCGTCGGTGATCATCGTCCCGGGCTACGGCCTCGCGGTCGCCCAGGCCCAGCACGCGGTCCGCGAGCTCGCCGAGCTCCTCGAGGACAAGGGCGTCACGGTCAACTACGCGATCCATCCCGTCGCGGGCCGGATGCCGGGGCACATGAACGTCCTCCTCGCCGAGGCGAACGTGCCCTATCCCCAGCTGCGAGAGATGGAGGACATCAATCCCGAGTTCGATCGGGCGGACGTCGCCCTCGTGGTTGGCGCCAATGACGTCACGAACCCCGCGGCGCGCCGCGCCGGCACGCCGGTCAGCGGCATGCCGATCCTCGACGTCGACCACGCCAAGTCGATCATCGTGATCAAGCGCTCGATGGGCCGCGGCTACGCCGGCATCGACAACGAGCTGTACGTCAACCCGAAGACCGGCATGCTCTTCGCGGACGCGAAGCAGGGCCTGGCCGACCTGGTCGCGGCGGTCAAGGCGCTCTAGAGGGAGGAGCACCGTGGCCGGAACGGGCAGCAACGGCGACGGCGAGAGCGGCGAAGGGAACGGCCCCAGCACGCCCGTGCTCGCCGGCGTCTTCTCCGTCATCGAAGTCGCCCAGGTGGTCCACTAGCGCTCGGGCACTGCGCCTCGCGGCACCCGATCGGCAGCCGGCGCGACGCAACGCAAGCCGTCGTCGAGCCGTCCATGGGACCCTGTGCGCCAGATGAAGCGTGGATTCCGGGGACGAACCGCCAGTTCCGCTCGCCTGCTGCCGCTGCTGCTGCTGGCCGGCGTCGTTGCGGTCGGCTGCGCGCCTCGGGCCGTGCCGTCCACGGCGCCGGCCACGCCGACCGCTGCGGCATCGACTGCGGAGGTCTCACCCACGCCGATCCCGACCGGCCAGGCGTCCGCGACCCCGCAGGGTTCCGAGTTGCCGATCGAGTCGGAGGCGCCCCCGCCGGCCGAGCTCGTCATTCGCGCGACGTCCTGCAGTGACACCTGCGGGCCCACGGCCGGGACGACGATCCTCGGCGACGGGCGGATCATCTGGGAGAACGCGGTCGGCCAGGTTCGCGAGTCGCACCTGACCGACGCCGCGCTGGAGCAGGTCCGCCGGGAGATCGGCGAGCTCGAGGCACTTCGCGTGAGCGCCGAGTTCAGCGCCAGTCCGAGGCCAGGGGCCCAGCCGACGCCACACGGCGTCGCCGTGCACCAGTTCGAGATCGGGTCGGAGCCGGACCGCATCGTCGTCTCGACCATTGACCCGGGCTCCCTGGCGGACGAGGCAAGCCTCTGGATCATCCCCCAGGAGGCGTTCGAGCTGACGGCCTTCGCCCACCGGCTCGGAGACCCCGCGGCGTGGCTCGGCGAGGCGGCGTTCTCCGAGGCCGTGCGGCCGTTCGTACCCGAGGGCTACCTCGTCACCATCGTCCCGTTCCCGGAGATCGGGGTCACGGGATCCAACGTCGACGTGGACGACGTCGACTGGCCGTTCGCCGGGCCCATCGAGGCGGCGGGAGCGCCCATGCTCAGCGACGACGGCGAGTCGATCGACCGCTGCCTGCTGATCGACCGCGCAAGCGGCGCCGCCCTCCTCGCCGCCGAGGCAGCCGCGGGCGCGGTCCGGAGCCTGGAGCCGTGGGAGAGCGTCGTGGTGTACGACTGGCGCCGCGGGAGCGGCTGGGTGGACGTCAGGCTGCTGCCCCTGCTCCCCCACCAGGCGGGTTCGTGCGTCGAGATCGCGGCAGAGGTGCCCTAGGCGCGTGGCGATCAGCGGCCGTCGGGCACCGACACGTCGATGACGGTCGCGTCGAGCGACCGCGTGAGCTCGGCCGGGGTGAGGTGCAGGTTCACGCCTCTCGCGCCGCCACCGATCGAGACGACCGGCTGGTCGACGATCGAGGCGTCCGCGAGGACGGGCCAGGCAGTCGTCGAGCCGAATGGCGTGATCGTGTAGCGGACATAGCCGGTGACGCGCTGGGCCTCATCCGCGTCGGGGAGCGAGAGCCGCGTCACGCCGAGATGGGCCCGGAGCTTCGGCCATTCGAAGCGGCGGCCGGCGGGGACCAGCACGAACAGGTAGTCGTTCTCGCCGCGACGGACCACGATCGTCCGGAGCAGCGCGCCGAGCGGGATTCCCTGCACCTCCGCGGCCTCTTCGGCACTGTTCGCCTGCCCGGTCCGAACCACGCGATGCTCCACCCCGAGCTGCCCGGCTGCCCTGGTCGCCGCGGTCTCGTCGGCGTCGGGGCTCGAGCTTCCGCCCTGCGGCTCGGTCACTTCGGCAGCACCTCGATGACGGACTTGATGTCGGGGGGCAGGAGTGGCCCCAGGCTCGCGAGCCGCCGGACGAAACCCATCACTCCAGGGCGTCCTGGAGCTCGATCCGGATCCGCTTGTTGATCCGGCCCTTGGATTCGTAGCCGGTCACCCGGATCGAGCCGACCTCCCGGGTGTTGGCCACGTGGGTGCCGCCGTCCGCCTGGAGGTCGAGTCCGACGATCTCGATCGTGCGGACCTCGGGGATGCCCGGCGGGAGGAGGTTGATCTTCGTCCGGATGAGGTCCGGGATCGCGAAGGCCTCGTCTCGGGGGAGGATCGCAACCAGAATTTCTCGCTCGGCTGCAAGCTCCGCGTTGACCCGGACCTCGATCTCGCCGACGAGGTCCCCGGACATCCGCTCGAACTCGAAGTCCATTCGACCCGATCCCGGCTCCATGTTGCCGCCGGTGACCTGCGCGCCCCAGTCCCGCCAGACGACCCCGCACAGGACGTGGAGCGCGGTGTGGGTTCGCATGAGCAGGTGGCGGCGGGGCCAGTCGATCTCGGCCTCGAGCTCGTCACCCACCTCGGGAACCGGCGCGCGGACCGGATGCACAGCCAGCTCGTGGACGATCTCGCCGGCGACCTTGCGAGCCGATCGGACGGCCCAGCTCGCTCCGTCGCCGGGGCGGCGCAGGACTCCCGTATCGGCCGGCTGGCCGCCTCCCCCGGGATAGAACACCGTCCGGTCCAGGGTCACGATCACCGCGGGCTGGACCTCGACCTCGAGGACCCGACCCAGGCTGGATCGGGCGTAGGCATCCCGATAACAGAGCTGCAACCCGGTGGGCACGTGGCAAGGGTACCGAAGGTCCGGTGCGCGGCGACACCGGCGTAAGCGGCAGATAAGCGGGCGCCGTTACGGTGCACCCCTGAGAACGGTGCACGCGAGGCAAGTTCGGGCCCGTGCGGTGGGGTTCCTGCTCCGCGACCCGCGCCAATAGTCCTACCGGGCACTAGGACCTTCGTCGCATCGACTCGGAACGCGCGCATCCGTACGTTGGGCGTCCTTTATTCGACCCCGGACTCATTGCGAGGAGATTGCAAAATGACCCAGCTCATCCGCAGGGCGTGGCAGTACGCGTTGGCCGTCGGGCCGATCGCCGCCATCGTTCTCGTCGAAGCGGCGATGCGCCGCTGGAGCTAGGTCCCACACCACACACTCTCCGGCTCGATCGGTCCCTTCCTCCCGATCCCGCCAGCTGCACGAACAGGCCCGGAAGCCCATTCCGGGTCTTGTTCTTTTTGTCCGCGGGCTCATCGCGTACGGCTGGATTGGCCGAGCGACTAGCTCGTCGCGAGGGCTTGGCGACCCGCGAGCGGCGTGGGGACCAGCTCCAGGCGGATGGCGACCATGGCCGCTTCCACCCGCCCGGATGCGCCCAGCTTGGCCAGGATGTTGCCGACGTGGACCCCGACGGTCTTCTGGCTGATGAACAGCCGCTCGCCGATCTCGCGGTTCGTGCGACCCTCCGCGATCAGCGCCAGGACTTCGCGCTCGCGGCGCGACAGCCCGAACGCTTCCTTTTGACGGCTTCCGCGGTCCTCCGGCGCGAACGCCGCGGCGATGCCCGAATCGGTGACCCCGTCGAGCGAATCGACGTCGCTGGGTTCGGTGGAGATGCGAGCGGCAATCGGCTCGCCGTGGGCTGATGCCGCGCGTCCGGCCATGATCGGCCGGCCGCGGGTCACCTCGCCGTTCTCGGCGCCGCGGCCGCTGCCGGCTGACGCCCCGGTCGCCCTGGACGTAGCGCCCTGGCGCTCCGTCGACTCGGTCTCGGGCAGGGTGATCATCGCCCGCGTCGCCAGGTTCGTCAGCTCCCGCAGGAGTGGCCGCGCCCCAAGCTCCCGCGCGATTCGCGCCGCCGCAAGGAGCGGGCCGCGGGCGGCTGCTCTCGCCACTCGGGCATCCCGGCCCGGCAGCGCGGCCTCCGCTTGGCGCCAGCGCGCGCGGGCGACCTGGTAGGGCTCCCCGGCGCGCTCCCAACCTTGCGCCGCGGCGTCCCAGAGGACGGGGTCGTCCCGACCTTCGAGGCGGGCCGCATAGGCCCGCGCGGTGGAGATGTTCGCGTCGGCCTCGTGGCGGCTCGGGGCGCCGGGCGCCACCCCGCTCGACCGAAGCACCGTCTCCGCCTCGGCGAGGACGCGCTTGCCGCGCTGCCGCGACCCGCTGATCTCGGGCAGGGCGTGGCGCTCGCGAGCATCCGTCGCGACCGCGGACTGGACCTCGAGATACGTCGCGGCCATCCGGGCCGTGAGGGCCCAGTCCTCGGCCCGCCGGACGAGGGCCCAGCCGCGCTCGACGGCGCGTCGCGCATCCACCACGTCGCCGCGCCACAACGCAAACGAGGCCGCGGCGCGGGTCGCCGGCACCTCCAGCTGGGGATCCGGCGCGTGGTCGATCTCCAGCGGCTGCCAGCCGAGCAGCGAGGCGGCCCGCTCGTCGACGCTCGTCTCCACCTCCAGCATCGCGGCCGTCACGGACGCGTCCGCGAAGGCCACCGCGTCCGGGCTCCATTCGAGCGCCGTCCGGATGGTGTCGCGCGCCTCCTGCCACCGGCCGGCGTTGAACAGCGCCTCCGCGATGTTGCCCCGGAGGGAGTTGCCGTAGGCGACCTCGAGCCCGTCCGCGCGGGCCTTCTCGACGGCCTCCCGCGTGACCTCGATCGCATCGTCGCGGCGCCCGAACAGCGCGAGCGCGGTCGAGAGGTTGAGCGCTGCCCGGAATGCGACATCCGGGTCGTCCAGCTCGCGGGCCAGGCGGAGGGCCTCGCGGAGCTGGCCGATGCCCTCGTCGCCCGACGCGCCCCACGCCTGGGCGATCCCGACGGTGCAGAGCGCATGGGCCTCAACCGATCGAGCCGCCTCGCCGACCTCGCGAGCCACCGCAATCGCCTGGCGGCCGACCCGCGTGGCCTCGTTGAAGTGGCCGAGCAGCATGAGGGTCTGGGCGAGTGATGCGAGAACCTCGGCGCGGAAGGGCGTCGCATCCTCCGGCAGGATGGAGGCGGCTCGGCGATGCTCGGCGAGGGCCCGATCGTGGTCGCCGAGCGCCCGCGACACGCGCCCCAGCATCTCGTAGATCGCGGCGGCGATCTCCGCGTCCTCGCGTTCGCCGAAGCGCCCAGCGGCCGTCTCGAGGTAGGCCAGCGCCCGGTCCGCTCGACCGGCGGCCAGCGCAACCTCCGCGGTCTCGAAGAGCAGCCGACCGTCCGCGGCGCGGGCGCCGCTCGCGGCCCCGAGCTCGAGTGCCAGCTCCCGGGCGGCGAGCGCGTCGGCTGCCGAGTCGAGGTTCTCCGCAACGGCGGCGGTCGCGAGGGCCGCGGCGCGCGCGCGAGCGGGCTCGTACGCCGCCAGCCAGTGGGTCAGCGCGGAGGCAGGATCGGTCCCGAGCGCCGCCGCGAGCGCAAGGTGGTGCCGGCGGCGCTGGACCGGCAGGAGGTCGGCCTCGATCGCCTGGGCAACGAGCTCGTGGCGCAGCTCCAGGCGATGATCCGGACGCTCGACCAGGAATCCGTGGTCGATCGCCTCGGTCACGCCGGCGCGGAGGTCCGCGTCGAGGACGCCGTCGCCCCGGCGGGGCCGCGTCGTGGACCGCGGCGGCAGGCCCTCCACGAGGCCCTCGAACGTAGTCGCCACGGCGGCGAGCTCGCCCCGGTCCAGCGGCCGGCCGGCGGGCGCGAGCAGGCGGAGGACCCGACGGCACTCCGCGGCGCGACGGCCCAGACGGGCGAGCACGAGCTCGTCCAGCGTGGAGCCTAGCGAGAGGCCGGGCAGCTCACGGCGGGCCGCGAGGACCTCCTCGGCGATCAGCGGGTCGCCGCCGGAGCGCTCGGCGACGAGCAGCAGCGCGGCGGCGGTCGGTCGCTCGCCCTCGATCTCGGTGACGAGCTGAGCGAGGTCGAACCGGTCGAGGGGGCCCAGCTCCAGCTGGGTCGGGGGATCCGCGGCCCCGGAGATGGAGGCGAGCTGCGGGAGCAGCGGGTGCCCCCGGGAGAGGCGGTCGCGGCCGTACGTCAGGACGAGGCAGACCCGGGAGGGCCGAGCGACGCGCGCCAGGAACGTCGCCAGGTTGCGGGTTCCGGCATCCGCGTGATCCAGGTCCTCGAGGATGAGCAGGATCGGGCGGCGCTCCCCGGCCCGCTCGAGGAGGCCCTGGATCGCCTCGCTGACCCAGGCGCTGCGCCGCTCCGGCGCGATCGACGCCCGGCGTTCATGCCGAATCTCGCCGGCGAGGCGGGGCGCGATGGCCGGGAGCAGGCGCGCGATCGGCTCGGCGCCGGGTCCCACGGCGTGTTCGAGGTCGCCCTGCTCGAGGGAATCGAGCCACGGCCTGAAGCCCTCGATGATCGGGCCATAGGCGGCCCGATTGCGCGCGGCGACGGCCGTGCAGCGGACGACCTGGAACGGCCGATTGAGCAACCCGACCCGGCGCACGGCCTCGCTCACGAGGCGGCTCGCCCCGGCGCCTCCGCGACCCGAGACGATCAGTCGCGGACTCCGACCCTCGGCGGCGGCCTCGAGGGCCACGGCGAGATGCGAGAGCTCGCGCTCGCGACCGACGAACCGCTCGCTGCTGAACCTGGCGGGCATGGAGTCCATCGTGCCACATGGGCCCACCCTCGCGGCTACCCTTCCGCGGTCATGACCGAGCCCCCGTTGCCTCCTGACGACCGGATCGAGCAAGCCCTGCCGGGGTCCCTGTGGCGCGATCGGACGTTCGTGGCAGTCTGGTCGGCGAGCACGATCTCGATCTTCGGCTCGCTCATCACCCGAACGGCCTTGCCGTTCGCGGCGATCCTGGTGCTGGCCGCGGGACCGTTCGAGATCGCGCTGATTCGTTCTGCCGAGCAGATCGCCGCCCTCGTGGTCGGGCTGTTCGCCGGTGCCTGGGTGGATCGCCTCCGCCGCCGGCCGATCATGATCTGGGCAGACCTCGGCCGCGCCGTGCTCCTGGGCTCGATCCCGATCGCCTACCTGGCGGGCGCGCTCGTTCTCGGCCACCTGCTCGTCGTCTCGTTCGCCGCGGCGGTCCTCACGACGTTCTTCGACGTCGCGGACCGGTCGTACCTGCCCAGCATCGTGCCCCGGGATCGCCTCGTCGGCGCCAACAGCGCCCTCACCGCGAGTGCGTCGGTGGCAGAGGTGACGGGGTTCGGCATCGGCGGCTTCCTCATCCAGGTGCTCAGCGCGCCCATCGCGATCGTCATCGACGCCGTCTCGTTCGTGGTATCGGCGGTCCTGCTCGGGACGATCAAGCGAAAGGAGCCGCCGCCGAAGCCGGTCGCCGACCGCGAGCCGGTCTGGCGCGAGATTCGCAGCGGGATGGGGATCGTCTTCCGTTCGCCGGTGCTCCGGGCTCTGGCCCTGGCCCACGGCGGGACGCACATCCTGTGGGGCATCTTCGGGAGCGCCTACCTGATCTTCGCGACGCAGGAGCTGGGGCTCGGCATCGCCGCGCTCGGGCTGATCGCGGGTGCGGGCGGCCTGGGCTCGCTCGCCGGCTCGCTGGCGTCGCCGGTGCTCGCCAAGCGGTTCGGGATCGGGCGGGCGATGCTCCTCGGGATGGTCTTCTTCACCATCGGCAACGCGCTCATCCCGCTGGCGCCGGCCGGCGCGGTCGTCCTCGGCGCGGCCTTCCTCGTGGCCCAGCAGCTGGTCGGCGATTCCGGGGCAACGGTCTACGAGATCCTGGAGGTTTCCCTCGCCCAGTCAACGAGCTCGCCCGCGACCCTCGGCCGGGTGAACGCAACGATCGGGACCTTCACGACCCTCCTCACCCTGATGGGCACGATCGGCGGCGGGATCATCGCCGAGATCTTCGGGCTCCGGGTGGCCTTTGCCGTGGGGATCCTCGGGGCCATCGCCTCGATCGCCGTGATCTGGTTCTCGCCGGTCCGCCACATCCGCGACGCCCCGGTCTCCACCGAAGCGGTCATGCCCGGCGACGAATCGCCGCTGACCGAGTAGCCATGCCACCCCATGCCCGCAACAAGCTCAACGAACTGTCCGGTGAGGAGTGGCTGTACTTCACCAAGTCCGTCTGGACGACCGCGTACCCGTCCGAGCTCGGGCACGCCCTCCGAAAGCAGCACGGGGCCAACAAGCCGCCGCGGCTGATGGCGAAGCTGATCGAGTTCTTCACGAAGACGGACGAGCTGGTCCTTGATCCCTTCGCGGGCGTCGGTGGGACCCTGCTGGGCGCGGCGATCTCGCGGGGCCCGCGGCGGGCGATCGGCATCGAGCTGTCGCCGGGCTGGGCGGAGGTCTACGCCGAGGTCGTGGCGGCGGCCCTCGCCGACCGCGATGGCGCCGGCACCCTCCTGGCCGACCTCGGCCAGAACGACCCGGGCGGGCAGCGGAGCTTCGACCCCAGCGGCTGCGAGCTGCGCGTCGGCGACAGCCTGGAGGTCCTCCCGACCCTCGCCCCCGAATCGGTCGATTTCGTCGCCACCGACCCGCCCTACAACGTCCAGCTGCCGATGACGATGTCCGGTGGGGCCCTGTCGGCCGAGTTCCCGAATCGGCGGACCGACTACGCGATGATCACGCAGGATCCGGCGGACCTCGCGAACGCCGCGGACTATCCCGCCTTCCTCGATCGAATGACGGACGTGCTGCGGGAGCTGCACCGGGTGTTGCGCGACGGCCGCTACGCCGTGATGATCGTCCGCGATGCGTACCAGGATGGTCGCTACGTCTTCACCGGCTCGGACCTGGCGGCGCGGGCGGATTCAGTCGGGCTGACGCCAAAGGGCGACCTGATCTGGTACCAGGCGGGAACGCGGCTCCGACCGTATGGCTACCCCACGGGCTTCGTCCCCAACATCGCCCACCAGCACCTGCTCGTGCTCCGGAAATGGCGCGGCGGGCCGTCGAGGCCGAAGCCCTGACGACCCGCCGACTTTGGCGCGCGGGTTGAGCCGCGTGGAGCGCGGCGCGAGTGAGCCCTAGATCATCCCTCGAGCGGTGAGCAGCGCGGTCAGCGCGTCGTCGGCGTCTCGGCGGTCAGGCCCGTTGATGTCGCCGACCAGCTGAGCCGGGCCGCGCTGGCCAAGGGTCGTGCGGTGGATCCAGCCCTGGTCGCCGTTGGGACAGAGGACCTCGAGGAACGCGCCCGAGCTGCCAAGGACCTGGACCTCGTCGCCGCAGCCCATATCGCTGAGCCGGAGCCCGAGCACCTCGTCGGGTCGGTCGAGGACCGGGACGACGGCGTAGCGGACCACCCGAACATCGAGGTCGGCGGACGCGCCATCCCCGAAGCGCATCGGGCTGCGGTTGATGGGTCCTGAATGGGTGGGGTCCGAGCGGCGGGCCTCCAGCAGCGACGGCCGTCGCCAGCGCGGCATGCTCGCCTCGGGATCGCCATCGGGCTGGCGGGGCGGAGCCATCGCCTCGACCGCGGTCGAGGGTGGCAGCTTCGCGGCCGCGAGCGCTGCGGCGGCCGCGCGGTCGAGGGGATCGGCGGCCAGCATCGCCTCGATCTCCTGGACGCCCGTCAGCTTGCGCGGCTTCCTGACGACGCCGGCGAGCCCGACGCCTCCGGCGGCCACCAGCGCGATGGCGATGGCCGTGATCGTGCCGAGGCCGGCGAGGACCGCTGCGATGAGCACTGCCGCCATGACGACGCCCATGACGAGCAGGCGGGCGATTGCCCGGATGATTCCCTGCATTCCCGATCTCCCGTGCGGGTGAGATGAAGCCCCCGCGATGAATGGCTGGAGCATCGGGCGCAACGGGCCGGGTCGCAATGGTACGGGCGTCATGTCGGAGTGGAGCCGAGGCATGGAGTGAGGTGCGGTCCGCGTCGGTGCGGGCCTCCTGCCCGGCGGCGGAATGGCGTGGTCACGGCGCACCGATGGGGTACCACCGGTTTCCGACACCCCCGAACGGGTGGTACCGGGTTGCACCGATCGGGTCATTTCCTGCGCGCGGGCGGGGCGCGAGGATGGGGGCATGCAGGTGCTCGCTTCCAGCCGTGCCAACGCCGCCCGCCCGACCCGGCTCGGCGTGGTCAACGCTCTCCTGATCGGCACGGTCCTCGTCGTGTCCTCAGCGACGGTCCTGTACCTCGTCTTCGGCCAGAACCTCATGGATCGGTTCATGCCCACCGGCAGGCTCTCGACCTATGAGCTCATTGTCGGTGCACTGGCCTGGACCTTCGCCCTCACCGCGCCCGCAGGCTTCGGCCTGGTCGGCGTGGCCCGCCTCGCCACCGCCGCCGATCGGATGCGTGCCCGGCGTCCTCGCGTGACCCCGGCCGTCCGCCTCCGGCGCGCCATCGGCGACGACCACGTCGTCGCGACCGGCGTCCGGCTTCCGGATGGCTCCCGCGTCCTGCCCGAGCTGGTCATCGGCCCGTTCGGCGCGGCGATCATCGAGGAGCTGCCGCCACCCGGCGCGGTCATGTCGCGCGGCGTCCGCAGCTGGGAGGTCCGCGTCGGCAACGGCTACATCCGCACGATCGAGAACCCGCTCGAGCGCGCCGCTCACGACGCCGAGCGCGTCCGGAGCTGGCTCTCCCCCGACGACGGCGACCACGTTCTCAAGGTCTACGCCGCGGTCGTTGGTCCCGACCCAAAGGTCGAGCGCTCGAACGCGGTCGCGAAGCTCGCGCCCAGCCAGGTCGCCGAGTGGCTGGCCTCGCTCCCGCCGCAGAAGTCGCTCGACAAGGGACGCCAGGAGCGGATCGTCAAGGAGATCCGCGCGGCCCTGTAGGCCCCGCCGGCATCAGGCGACGGCCAGTCGCCGCCGCAGGTGCTCGCCGGTGAGCGAGCCGTGCGCCGCCACGAGCTTCGCGGGCGGTCCCTCGAACACGACCTTCCCGCCGTCGTGGCCCGCGCCCGGCCCGAGATCGATCACCCAGTCGGCGCGCGCGACGACGTCCAAATTGTGCTCGATCACGATCACGGTCTTCCCGGCGTCCACGAGCCGGTCCAGCAGCCCGATCAGGTTCTCCACGTCCTGCATGTGGAGGCCCGTCGTCGGCTCGTCCAGGACGTACACCTCGGTGTCGGTCGACATCTCGATGGCGAGCTGGAGGCGCTGGCGCTCGCCCCCGGAGAGCGCGTCCAGCTCCTGGCCGAGCGAGACGTAGCCCAGCCCGACGTCCGCGAGCCGGTCGAGCATGGCCTTCACCGGCTTCTCGATGAAGAACGCGGCCGCCTCCTCGACGGACATGGCCAGGACCTCGACGATGTTCCGGTCGCGCAGCCGATAGTCGAGGACCTCGTCGCTGAAGCGGCGCCCCTCGCAGACCTCGCAGAGGCTCGCAACCTCGGCCATGAAGCCCAGGCTCGTGTAGATCTTCCCGAGCCCGTTGCAGGCCGGGCAGGCGCCCTCCGAGTTCGCGCTGAAGAGGGCGGGCTTGACGCCGTTCGACTTCGCGAATGCCGTCCGGATGGGATCCAGGATGCCCGTGTACGTCGCCGGATTGGAGCGGCGCGACCCGCGGATCGTGGACTGGTCGATGACGGTCACCGATGGCTTCGTCCGCGGCAGGCAGCCGTGGATGAGCGAGCTCTTGCCCGAGCCCGCGACGCCCGTCACCGCGACCATCACGCCGACCGGAACGTCCACGGAGACACCCCGGAGGTTGTGCTCGCGGGCGTTGCGGATCGGGATCGAGCCCCTGGCGGATCGGGGCGAGGCCTTGACCTCCTGCCGGGCGTCGAGGAATCGGCCCGTCGCGGTCGGCGCCGCGGCGAGACCCTGGACCGGCCCCTGGAACACGACCGCGCCACCGTGGGGACCCGCGCCGGGGCCCATGTCCACGACGTGGTCGGCGATCCGGATCACCTCGGGATCGTGCTCGACGACGAGGATCGTGTTGCCCTTGTCTCGCAGGCGCAGGAGGAGCGAGTTGACCTTCTCGACGTCGTGCGCGTGCAGCCCGATCGTCGGCTCGTCGAAGACGTACGTGACGTCCGTCAGCGCCGACCCGAGATGCCGGACGAGCCGGGTGCGTTGGGCTTCGCCGCCCGAGAGCGTCGACGATGAGCGATCGAGGCTCAGGTAGCCCAGCCCGATCTCGATGAACCCTTCGAGGCTGTGCCGGAGGCTCGCCAGCAGCGGCCCCACCGAGGGCTCGTCGAGGCCGCCGATCCACTCCACCAGGTCGCTGATCTGCATCGCGCAGACCTGGGCGATGCTGAGGCCGTTGACCTTCGACGAGCGCGCGGGGGCGCTGAGGCGGGTCCCGCCGCAATCGGGGCATTCCCGGAACGTCACCGCCCGCTCCACGAAGGCCCGGATGTGGGGCTGCATCGCCTCGACGTCCTTCGAGAGAAACGACTTCTGGATCTTCGGGATGAGGCCCTCGTAGGTGAGGTTGAGGTTCTCGACCTTGACCTTGCGTGGCCCGGCGTAGAGGAAGTCCTGGCGCTGCTTCGGGGTGAACTCCGCGATCGGCACGTCGAACGGCACCACCTGGCCGTAGATCCGGACCATCCAGCCGTCGGCGGTGTAGCCGGGGACCGTGATGGCACCGTCGCCGATGGACTTCCGCTCGTCGAAGATCTGGGACAGGTCGATGTCGTTGGCCGTGCCCATGCCCTCGCAGCGCGGGCACATGCCGCCCGTGACGCTGAAGCTCCGGCTGATGGTCTCGCCGCTCCCACGCTCGATCTTGATCGCCCCGCCGCCGCTGACCGTCGGGATGTTGAAGGAGTACGCCTGGGGGCCGCCGATGTGCGGCTCGCCCAGGCGGCTGAAGACCACCCGGAGCATCGCGTTGACGTCCGTCACGGTGCCGACGGTCGAGCGGGCATTCGCGCCCATCCGCTCCTGGTCGAGGATGATCGCGGTCGTCAGGCCCTCCAGCGCGTCGACGTCCGGGCGGGCGAGGGTCGGCATGAAGCCCTGCAGGAACGAGCTGTAGGTCTCGTTGATCAGCCGCTGGGACTCTGCGGCGATCGTCTCGAAGACGAGCGAGCTCTTGCCCGAGCCGGACACGCCCGTGAAGACGGTCAGGGCGCGCTTCGGGATGTCCAAGTCGACGTCCTTGAGGTTGTTCTCGCGGGCGCCGCGAACCCGGATGGAGCCCCAGTCACGGGCCTGGCTGGGCGCGTCTCGCGGGGCGCGCTGATCAGGCGAACGGTGGTCCGGGGGCATGCCCACAGGATGCCGGAATCCGCGCCGGCGCGTCGCGGCGAGGCTCGGCTGGTAGGGGAGGGAGGACTCGAACCTCCGACTTCCGAGGTATAAGCTCGGCGCCTCTAACCGACTGGGCTACTCCCCCGCCTCATCCTACGCCGCGGCCCCTCAGACGAGCAGCGGCTTGATCACCTGGATCGCGACGACCAGGACGAGGTAGGCGATCGGGATCGCGGCGAAAAGGCCCAGCGCGGCGCTCCAGGGCGTCCGCGTGGCGCGAGTGCCGGAGCCGCGCGGGAGCGGGACGACGAGCCACGTGATCAGCGAGCCAGCGACGAGGACCGCGATCACGTCGAGGAGCGCCGCTCCGAAACGCAGGTCGCCGCCCGGCAGGACGGCGCCGCGGGACAGCGCCACGTCGTAGGCGAGATACGCCGCTCCCAGCACGAGGGCGACCGCGAGTGACGACGCCACCGCGCGAACGACGGGTCGTGGGGCGTTCCGGAACTGGCGCCACCGGACTTCGAGCCAGCCGCGCCGACGAACCGGGGGCCGCGTCGCCGCTGGCACGGGCGCGAGATTCGCCGGGGGACCGGCCGTCAGGCCTGGCCGACGATCGTCAGCGTTCGCCGCGGCGGAATGGAATCGGGCGTGTGGGCCCCCAGGAGCCGGACGCCGTCGAGGAACCGGTCGACCTCTTCCTCGGTCGCCCAGAAGCCGATGCTGATCCGGACGGCGTTGACGGCCGGCAGCGTTCGCATGATGCAGAACGTGCGTGCCTGGAGCTCGTCCATCGCCTGCTGCGGCTCCCAGCCGCGGATTCGGAAAGAGATCAGCCCGGCCATCCGGTCGCGCGGTGTCAGGAGCTCCACGCCCTCGATCCCGGCCAGGAGGTCGGCGGTACGCCGGGCCTGCTCGGCGCCCCGCCGGTAGACGAACTCGAGGCCGACGTACATCGACAGCCAGCCGATCGATCGGGCCAGCCCGACGATCGAGGGACGGTGGTAGCCGACGCTCTGGAAGCGGCGGGCGTCGACCTGGAGCTCACGGTTCCCGATCGAGTCCACGCTGGCGAAGGTGAAAGAGGTGGCAAAGGTGGACCGCGCGGACTGGAGCAGCTCGCGGCGCACCCAGAGCGCCCCCATGCCCTCCGGCCCGAGCAGCCACTTCTGGCCCGGCAGCGCGTACATGTCCGCGCCGAGGTCGTGGACGTTGACCGGGATCGCCCCAGCGGCCTGCGCTCCGTCGACCAGCACCAGCGCGCCGCGCGCGTGGGCGAGGTCCGCGATCCGGCGTACCGGCATGACGAGCCCGGATGTCCAGAGGACGTGGGAGATCGAGACGAGCTTCGTCCCCGGGGTGATCAGCCGATCGAGCTGGGCGACGATCTCGTCGTCGGGAGCGTCGCCGGCGAACTCGGCGGAGCCGAGCTCGACCCCGAATCGGTCGCAGATCGTGTACAGCGGCCCAACGCCGCCGGGGTGCTCGTGGCAGGTCGTCACGGCGCGATCGCCCTTCGACCAGTCAACTGCCCACGTCCCGACGTTCATGCCGTCGGTCACGGCGTGGGTGATCGCGACCTCGTCGAGATCCCCACCGATGACGGCAGCGACGGCGGCGCGGGCCTCGTCGATCCGCTGGGCCGTCTCGGCCCAGTACTCGGGCTGGGCCCGACCGAAATCGCGCTCGTAGGCCTCGATCTCGGCCATGGCCGCGGCGCTCTCCGCCGGCATCGGTCCCACCGAGCCGGTGTTCAGCTGGATCGCCGCCGAAAGGGACGGCAGGGAGGCGCGAACCGCGGCGAGCTTGTCCGGATCGGACATGAACGGGGAAACCACGCACCTATCATACGGGCGATGCAGGTCCACTCAGGCGGTCGCACCCTGCGTCCACGTGTCTGCCGGGGGATCGAATGACCGGATTTGCCAGACCCGAGCTGCTCGCCTCGAGCGAGTGGCTCGCGGAGGAGCTCGGCCGCTCGGACGTTCGCGTCGTCGACGTTCGCTGGCGCCCGGATGGCACCGGCAACGCCGTCTTCGACGCGGGGCACCTCCCGGGCGCGACCTACCTCGACTGGCGAGCCGAGCTGAACGAGCCCGCCGCCGAGGAATCCAGCCACGCCCTCCGCCTCGCCTCGACCGAGCCCATCGTCGCGTTCACGACCCGAGCCGGGATCGGTGACGCGACCACCCTCGTGCTCTACGACGACACGCTCGGCCTCTACGCCGCGCGCGCCTGGTGGTCGCTGCGGGTCTACGGCTTCGAGTCCGCGCGCATCCTCGACGGCGGCTTCCCGGCCTGGGTCGCGGAGCAGCGCCCGCTCAGCACCGGCGTGCTCCCCCACCCCGACGGGACGTTCACACCGCGGCTGAATCCTCGCCTGCGGCTCACGACCTCCGATGTCCGCTCATTGCTCGGCTCCCCGGACGCCCAGATCATCGATGCCCGCGCGGTTCCCGAGTTCCGCGGCCACGAGGGCAATGCCCGCCGGCTCGGCCACATCCCCGGCGCCATCAACGTCCCGGTCGGTGCGCTCCACGAAGCCGGCTCGCAGAAGCTCCTGGACGCCGATGCGATCCGGGCCGTGCTGACTCGGGCTGCCGTGGCCCGCGGCCGCCGGCTCGTCTGCTACGACGGCTCGGGCGTGGGCGCCGCAAAGCTCGCCTTCGTGCTGACCCTCATGGGCTACGACGACGTCGCCGTCTATGACGGCTCCTGGGCCGAGTGGGGCGATCGCCTCGACCTCCCGGTGGAGCGCTAGGAAGTACCGCTGCCGCCTCAGTTGGCGGCGGTGTAGTCCTTGGCCCGGGGGTCGGCGGTCCGGTCCGGTTCAAGGTGGCCCCCGAGGCCAAGCTCCGCGGCGGTCGCCGTCTCGACCGTGTCGATTCGCCTGCAGTTGACGAGCACTGCGTCTGCCTGCGTGCGGACCCGTTCGCCGGCGGCCGCGTACTCCAGGATGGTCTCGGTCAGGGCGACGATCGGCCGGCGGTCGACGCAATGCATCGGGTCGATGGTGGGCGGTGCGTGGAGGTAGCCCTGGATCACGTACGGCCCGACCTTCATCCGGACCGGGTACTGCCGCGTCCAGAGGCGCCGGTCCACGCGGCCGCGCGGGCCGCTCGCGGTGACGACGCAGAGGTCCTCGCGGAAGATCGGGAGCGAGTCCGCCTCGACCCGGCGCCCGTCATCGAGCGCCCGCAGTGCGGCGTGGGAGACCGCGAACTCAGTCGTCTGGGCGAGGAAGTCGGAGAGGCGGTCGGTCTCGAGGCCGAGCTCACCCGTGACGGTGCAATCGTCCGCGTACCCAGTAAAGGGAATCTGCATGATGCCTCCTCCGCGAACGGTGCGACCGGGACCTTGCAACATTGATTGCGCGCGCGTTGCAATACGTGAACTATGACGTTCCCGGGTCCGCCGCGCCGGCCGCCAGCAACGCCTTGACCTCGAAGGGCGTGGCGGTGGGATACGTGGCGCGGATCCGGGTGACGAGCCCCGCGATGTGGGGGGTCGCGAAGCTGTTGCCGGTCCCCGTGATCATGGCGCCGCCGCGCCATGGCACCGGCACGTCCACGCCCCAGGCGCCGAACTCCACCGGTGGCCGCGGGTTGTAGAACCACGCCAGCCGATCGGGAACGTCGTGCGCCGCGACGGAGATGACGGACGAGAACAGCGACGGGTAGCTGGCCTGGCCGGGATGGTTGCTCGCGGCACAGACGAGGAGCGTGTTCGCGAAGTACGCCTGATCGACGAGGTCGTGGAAGATCGCGAAGAGGTTGTCGCTGCGCGATGACAGGCTGAGGTTCGCGATCGGGATCCGCTGCTCGATCACCCAGTCGAGGCCGTGGGCGAAGGCCATGCCCTTGGCGGTGTTGTTCTGGCCGAGCACCCGGACGGAGATGATGTCCGCCTCGGGGACCAGGGAGTGGATGATCCCCGCGCACGCGGTCCCGTGACCGACCACGTCGACCGGGTCGTCGTCGACGATGTCAGCGTCCTCGCCGTTCAGCTCCACCCGGACGCTGCGGACCAGCTTCCCGCCGATCGCCGGATGGTCGCCCTCGACCCCGGAGTCGACGATCGCGACCGTCATGCCGGCGCCGCGGGACTCCAGCCACGTGCGGTCGTTGAGCGAGCTGAAGGGCCGCGATCGGCGCAGGCCGGCTCGGACCTCTGGACGGAAGCACTCGCTCCAGGCCGGGAGCAGCGGCGCGTCTGCCGGCGCGTCGGCTGCCTCGGTCATCGGCGGAGACGGATCTGCGAGGTCCCGCGTTGGGCCTGGGGCGCGCGTCGCCCGACGACGTCGAGGATCTCGATCGCCAGCGTCCGGTCCTCGGGCCTGGCGATCCGGAGCCGGACGATCGCGTCAACGAACTCCCAGAAGCGGTCGTCGCCCGGCCGGTCGCGGGTCGCGGCGGAGATCATCTCCTCGATCTCCTCGTCCTCGGCGGAGACGCCGTCGGTCAGCATCATCCGCAGCAGCTCCTGCGCCTCGAGCGCGCGGGCGCCCACCTGGATGGCCACGGCCGCCTGGTGGGCAAAGACCGAGGCGAGCTCGATGTCGCGCATGCCGAAGGTGCCCTCGCGCTTGTCGAGGACCTCGAGGATGCCGGTGGTCCCCGAATCGCTTCGCATCGGGACGGCGAGGATGGATCGGGGGACATAGCCGGTCCCCGCGGAGAGGTCCTTCCCGAAGCGCGGGTCGCGCTCGGGCTCGGCGATGGCGATGGGCTCGCCGCTGGTGAAGGCGTAGCCCGCGATCCCCTGCCCGGACGGGATCTTGAGCCCCACGACGCCCTGCCCCTGGGCGCCGGCCGCGATCACGAACTCCAGCTGGTCCGTCTGGGGCCGGTACAGCGCGATGGACGCGGCCTCCGCCTCGAACAGGCTGACCGTCGCGCTGACGATGGAGCGGAGGAGGGTGGTCTGCAGCTCCGATTCGAGCCGCAGCGCCGTCCCGGCGCGAAGCGCAACAGAGCGGAGCAGGACAATGCCCGCTCCGCTCGGCTGCTCTTGGCTCACGGGTTCAGGCCCGTGGGGTGCCTCGCAAGGTCGTGTTGCGAGGCGTTGAGAACGGGGCTACTTGCCCTTCTCCTCGGTCTCGTCCGGAACGGCGTTGCCGCCCTTGAAGACGTAGCCGTCCTTCTCGTCAGGGGTGGCATTGCCGCCCTTGAACAGGTAGTTGCCCTGGGTGTCGTCGGACTTGTCGTCCGGCACCGCGTTGCCGCCCTTGAAGACGTAGCCGTCCTTCTCGTCAGGGGTGGCATTGCCGCCCTTGAAGAGGTACTGGCCCTCCGTGTCCTCGTCCGGCTTGTCCGTCTCGACCTTCTTGTCCATGTCGCTCATCGCTCGATCCTTTCTGGAAGCTCCAACCGCGACCCGATGTCCGAAAGGTACACGCCTCGCTCCGCGCACCCTACGCCGATGTGACGAGCGCGTTGTCAACTTGATGACAGGCGTCACCACCCCGCCCGCTGCCGCAGCCGCTCGAGGTCGACCACGATGAGGCTGCCGCCCTCATTGCGAACCAGGCCCTCGTCGACGAAGTCCCCGAGGATCTGGTTCACCCGCTGGCGCGTGCCGCCGACCATCGCCGCAAGGTCGGACTGGGTGAGCGTCGTCCGCAGCTCGATATCGGCGGCCTGGCCTGGCGCGGTCTCCTCGGCGAGGCGGGTCAGCTGGAGTGCCAGCCGTCCCGCGAGGTCCAGGAAGTGGACTTCCGCCAGCTGGTCGGTAATGCGGCGGATCCGATGGGCGATTCCGCCCAGGACATGCCAGCGGAACGGGCTGGAGCCGTTGACCAGCTCCGCGAAGTCGGCCCGGGTCATCGTGAGGGTCTCGGTGGCCTCGATCGCCGTCGCCGTGGCCGAGCGCGGCGCGCCGTCAAGCAGCACGAGCTCCCCGAAGGTCTCGCCCGGCGCGAGGATCACCACGATGGCCTCGTTGCCCTCGTTCGATTCGCGGGTGATCTTGACCCGGCCCTCGACCAGCACGTGGAGCGAATCGCCGGGGTCACCCTCGTGGAAGATGACCTCGTTCCGGCGGTACCGGCGCCGGCTCATCACCCGGGCGTGGTGGGCGAGCTCCTCGGGCAGCACGCCCTGGAAGAGCGGCGAGCGCGCCAGTGCCTCGAGCGCGAGCTCCGGGCCGAACCGCGGCACCGTCAAGCCTGGACCTCCCACACCTCGCACCACCGAACGACCGTGGGCCAACGACCGACCCGGGGCTGCGATCGCGCGCAGCGTAGGGCATCGGGAGCACGTTGGGCATATCCCGCGGCGGACGAGGCTGAGACGCGGGCACTCCGGGTCGCTACAGTCCGGCGCATGGCGGCCGTCACGATGGACGGCTGGTGGAGGAAACGAATGCGTCGCCGCCTGGTGCTCGCGCTCGTCATCGCCGTCGCGTGCGCCGCGCTGGCGGACCTGCCGCTGCGCACCGAGGTGGGCGACGTGGCCTCGGCGATCGCCGCCGGCTACATCCCCGAGGGCCGGATCGCCTGGTCGGACGGCCTCGGGATCTTCGCGGGGCTACGGACCTGCCACAACCTCCAGTGCGACGACCGCCAGCTGACGCAGGACGGGACCGATCACACGCCGGCCTGGTCGCCGACCGGCCGCCAGCTCGCCTTCAGCCGCCAGGTGGATGAGAATCACCGCCTGCTGTTCGTGCTCGACCTTCCCAGCGGGACCGTCTCGCAGGTCACTCGGCCCGCGCCGGATGACGCCCGTGGCGGGACGGTCGACACGGACCCCGACTGGTCGCCGGATGGCGGCACGATCGTGTTCAGCCGCGCCAGCCGCGCGGGCGTCCAGATCGGGTTCGTCGCGGCGACGGGGGGCGGCGTCCGGCTGCTGCCGGCGGATCCGATCGGAACGGGGCCGTGCAGCGCGCCGCTCACGCAGTACCAGCGCACCGATCCTTCCTTTGCCCCCGACGGCGCGCACATCGCCTACACGATCGACACGATCTTCGTGGCCGGGTCCCGGGCGCCGCCCAGAGACCCGATCCTGCTCGCGGGCGCGACGCTGCCCGAATCTGTCACCACCGAGCTGGCGGCCGCCAGCTGCGACAAGACCGGCGTCTGGACCAGTGGCACCGATGGCCACGCGGATGAGCAGCAGGTCGCGCCGGAGCTCGGACTGTCGTGGGCCCCGTCGTGGTCGCCCGACGGAACCAGGATCGCCCTCGAGACGAACGACGCCACCTATGTCACACCAGTCGGCGGGGGCGCGCCCGCCGTCGCCCTCCGGGACAACATCGGGAACCAGCCCCATGGGACGAGCGGCTCGGGCTTCTTCGGCGTTTCTCGAGTGGGTCGCGTGGGCTGGGATCCGGCCGGGCAATTCCTCGTTATCGAGGCGCCGGGCCTCTCCTCGGACATCCAGGTCAAGTACCGCCCGGACGGCACGGGCGATATCGACCTCGGCGCGGGAACCACGGCCACCCATGGCGTCGCGGTCCAGTGCCTGCCGGGCTCCTGCCTGACCTCGTTCACGGTGGTCCACCGGATCGACGGCGTCGGCGGGGCATTTCCGGCTGCATTCAACGTCGACGGCACGGTGCATGGAACGATCACGATCGACGATCCGACCTTCTCGGAGGCGGGGAGCCTGACGACGAAGGTCACGGCGGGCACGGCCACCGCCAGCGAGACCCCGAACGCGGATTGGCCGGTCACCTCGATCACCTGCGACAAGCCCGGCGCGCAGGTGGACCTGCGAGCGCTCCGCCTGTCAGTGGAGGTGGCCGAAGGCGAGACCGTGACCTGCGAGTTCCTCTCCGACCGGGGCGTGACGCTGCCCACCGACGCCGTCCCCCCGGAATCAGCGCCGGCGGACTGTCCCGAGCACGAGGCCTATCACGGGGATTGGGCGGCGCACGCCTACACCTACGACACCCTGGACTACCAGGTGGATTTCCAGTGGTGCCACGGCAACGGCCAGGTGGCGGTCGTCGGGCCGATCACCGTGCATCAGTCCGTCGGTGACTTCTTCCTGCCTGACTGGCTCACCTACTTTTCGTTCGAGGCGCACGACCAGGAGATCCGGACATCGGCCCTCCGGACGTCTCCCGGCACGATCGACGTGCATGCCGAAGGCAGCTTCACCTGGTGCACGAGCGTGTTCGCCATCGCCACCGAGCTGCTTCCCGAGTTCAAGTGGCTCCGGGGTATCGAGGGCAGCCGCGTCCTGCCGGGCTTCCTCCGAAAGGGCCTGGTCAACCGGATCGTGAATCCGCTGAAGTCCTTCCTGCACGGCGTCATCGAGACGGTCGGGGGCGAGAAGATCCTGACGAAGTACCTCTCGCCGGAGCTCGCGGCCGGCTACCTCGACGAGCAGCTGAAGCTGCTCGACCAGCTCATCAACGAAGTCGTTGCGGCCCTGCTCGGCTATGCACCCAGTGGCAACGACCCCCTCCTCGCACTGGCCGCACCGGCATTCATCAACTTCTGTGTCGTGGAGACCTGGCACCCCGATGTCACGATCACCGTGAGCGCCGACGGATCCTCGGGCGCCGTCGTGTCCCTGGAACGGACGTCGCCGTTCTGGGAGATCCACCAGTTGGCGCCATGACCTCCCTGACCCCTCGCCCGGCGCGCCGGTGGCTGATGGTCGCGGTCCTCGCCGCGGCCACCCTCGTGGCCTGCGGCGCCGCGACGCCGAGCCCAACGGTGGCACCGCGGCCGACGTTCGACCAGCGGTCCGTCCATGCCTACCCCGGGCTGGAGGAGCGCCTGCCGGCGGCCATCGCCGGGCGGGCGATGCTGCGCACCAGCTACGGACCTGCGGAGGATGCCGCCGACGATGCCCTGGGCGGTGCGCTGGCCGGCGAGGGCCGCGATCCACGTCTCCTCGAGCTCGCCACGGCGTCGCCGTCCGACGACCTCCAGGATCTCCTGCTGGTCGCCTATCGGTACCCGGGCCTTGCGGGGGCCGACCTGCTCTCGATGCTCGTGGCCCTGGCTCCAGCCGGCGGAGCGACGCCATCGGAGATGGGCGGCAAGTCGGTCACGGTGCTGGAGGACCCGGAGGGATCGGCCTGGGCGTACGCCCGTGACGACGTCCTCTACGTCATCGCCGGGGATGGGCCGGCGGCGGAGGCCGCGATCGCGGCGCTCCCGTAGCGAGGACGTCCCCAGGGAATCAACGAGCCTGGAGCCGGCCGGTACCGGTGCTCCAGGCTCGAGTGCGTGATGTTGCCGATTACTGCCGGGGGTTGGGCTCCCCACCCTCGGGGGCGGTGATATTCGAGATCCCGTCAGCACCCTTGTCGTCCGGGGTGACCGGGCCGAGGCCGATGTTGAACTTCTGGCCCTCGGTGTCCTCGCCCTCTTCCGGGGTGACAGGCCCGAGGCCGATGTTGAACTTCTGGCCCTCGGTGTCGTCCGCGTCGTCCGGCGTGACGGGCCCGAGGCCGATGTTGAACTTCTGGCCTTCGGTGTCGTCCGCGTCGTCCTGCGCGCCTTCGGGCTTGGTCTCCTGGTCGTTCACCACTGCCTCCTGCTGGGGTGCCTGCGACGGATTGTCGTCGACGCCACGCTAGGCCTGAGAGTGCCTACCGACAACCGTTGTTTTGCGACTTCCCTGTCCGATTTGCGACGTCCCGCGAGTCGCCGGGCGGTCAGCCGGGCGCCGCGCCACGCGCACCGGCGGTGACCAGGTGCTCGGCGCCGAGCTGGAGCCCCTCGTACAGGCGCGTCACGGTTTCCAGGGTGTCGGCTTCGCGCGGATCCTTGTCCAAGCGGAGTCGGGCGATCCGCGGGAACCGCAGCGCAAACCCCGACTTGTGCCGGTTGGACCGGAGGATCACGTCGAACGCAACCTCGACGACGACCGTGGGCTCCACGACCCGGTAGCGCCCGTGATGCGAGACCGTGTGCTCGTCGAACCAGCGGGTCATCGTCGCGATCTCGGCGTCGGTCAGGCCGCTGTAAGCCTTGCCGATCGTGACCAGCTGGTCCGTCGCCTCGTCACGAACCGCAAAGGTGTAGTCGGAGAGGACGCCGTGGCGCTTGCCGTGGCCCACCTCCACCCCGACCACCACGCAATCGATCGTCGCGAGCGCCTTCTTCATCTTCAGCCAGCCATAGCCGCGCCGGCCGGGCGAGTAGATCGAGGTCGGGTCCTTGACCATGAGGCCCTCGTTGCGACGTGCCCTGGCCTCGGCGAACGCAGCCTCGAGGGCGTCCGTGGAATCGGCCTGACTCAGATGCGAGAGCGCAAAGCCGCCGCCGTCGGACGCGAGCGGGAGCTCCAAATCCTCGAGCAGACGGCGGCGGTCGGTGAGGGCCAGCTCCAGCGTCGGCGCGACGACGCCATCGCGGTCCGAAGCCGCGCCCGGATTCGGCTGGTCGAGCCCCAGCACGTCCCACGCGACGTAGATGACGGGGACCTCGGCGAGGAGCTCGGGCGACGGGTCCTTGCGCCCGAGCCGCGTCTGGAGGGCGATGAATGGCAGCACCGTGCCGTCTCGCCAGGCCAGGAGCTCGCCGTCGAGGATGCCCGCCCAGGGCAGCTTCGTGGCGGCGGCGATCACCTCCGGGTAGCCCGCCGAGATGTCGTGCAGGTCCCGGGAGTAGAGGCGGACGGTCGTGCCTTTGCGGTGGAGCTGGCAGCGGATCCCGTCGTACTTGTCCTCGACCCAGACGGTCGGGCCGAGGCGGTGGAGGATCTCCGCGGCATCCTCCGCCGGCGAGGCGAGCATGAACTTGAGGGGATGGAACAGGACCAGTCCCGCGCCCTCGAGGTTGCCCGCGCGGGCAAGCTCGGCGGTGCGGCCGATGTCGCCGGTGAGCATGCCGGCCCGCTTGACCGCATCGAGCGGTCGATCGAAGGCCTTCGCCAGCGCCGCCTCGACCAGGCCCTCGCGGAGCCCGATCCGGAGCTCGCCGGAAAGCACGCGAACGATCCCGCGCGCGGTCCTCGGATCCGAGCGCGCGAGCAGGGTCGCGAGGAGCTCTGCCTTGCGCGCGGGCCCGGAGGCCGATTCGATCGCGGCGAACGTGGCGGCCACGTCGGCGAGGGAGGGTGCGCCCGCCGGATCCGGCTCGTGGCCCTGCCGCGCCAGCACGTCGCCGACCGCGGCGCTGAGATCGGAGAAGCGGTCATAGGCCGCGGCCAGGTCGGCTCGACCGGTGCCGGTCACCTTGGCCAGGGCATTCGCGATCGTGGCCCAGCCGATGCCCGTCGCCCGCTGGTCCGCCTCCGGGAAGGGCCGTCCCGTGAGGAAGACGACCGCGATGGGGAGCTCCTGCTCGTCGAGCGTTCGCAGGTACTCCGCGAGGAGCCCGGTCTTCTCGGACGTGCGGGTGGTGGCGGCGACTCGCTCGTCGAGCTCGCTCCAGCGCCGCATGAGATCGATGGTATACCGTGCGCCCGTGGCTGCCGGAGCGTGGTTCCCGGAGGTGATCGAAGGGGACCGAGTGGTCCTTCGAAGGCATGTGCCGGACAACGTGACCGCGTTCCAGCGCTGGTACTCCGACCCGGAGGTAGCGCGGCTGGCGCGCTACCAGGACGCGCCGATGCGGTCCGACGAGATCGACCGGTTCTTCCAGCTCCGGGCCCTGGGCCACGAGTCGATGACGATGGCGATCCACGAGCGGGATTCGGGCCGGCTGATCGGGTCGTGCGCGTTCAGCCAGGTCGACGGCGACAACGGCTCGGCCATGTACCACATCACCATCGGCGAGAGGGACGCCTGGGGCCGGGGGTACGGCACCGAGGCGACGCAGCTGATGCTCGACCATGCCTTCGGGACGCTGGGGCTCCACCGGATCGGCCTGACGGTGTTCGAATTCAATGAGCGAGCGATCCGGGCGTACCGACGCTGCGGATTCGTCATCGAGGGCCGGGCGCGCGAATCGATCTGGCGCGACGGCAAGTGGTGGGACGAGCTCGCGATGAGCGTCCTCCTGAGCGAGTGGAAGCAGCGGCGCGTCGACAGCCCGGCGGATCCCGATCGCCGCCGCGCTCGGCCCGGTCGCCCGACCCATCCCGTCGCGCGATGACACGCATGGCCAGCACGGGGGCGAGCGCGGACGCTGCCCGCGAGGCGTTTCGAGAGCTGATGGAGGCCAAGGGCCACGCCGTCGACAACGCCCGGGCGGCGGTCGCGGGGCTGGATGCGGCCTTCGCATCGGGCGCGCTTGCGCTGACGCCGGCATTGGGCGCGATGCTCGCCGACCTGGCGGTCGCCCTCGAGCAGGACGAAGGGCAGAAGCTCGGCGGCAAGTCCGCCGAGGCCGCGCGCTTCATCCTCCGCGCCATCTCCCGCGAGCTGGACAACGCCTGACGCCCTGCCTCCCCCGCACATCAGTCGCTCGCGGTATCGGTAACTCCCTCCCGGTGAGCGCTACGGCCCGATTCGGCGCCTGGGAGGGCATCGCCGGCTGTAATGGCGGCAGGCCTTCCGATCACTTGACCCTGGGGAGAATTGGCGAAAACGTCCGTGCCGAACCGGCGCTCAACGGCGAACCACGACCCGGATGGCGAGGTCCCAACCGATCGGTTGTCGATCGGGCGGTTTGCGCGGCTGACCGGGCTGTGGATCGATCGCCAGCTCCGATCCTTCGCGGCCCGCCCAACGAAGTAACCGGCGCGAACCTGAAAACCGGTTTCAGCGGACTCCGGTAGGCTCCGCCGCGTGAGCACTGCCGAGCGCGTCGTCTTCGAGCACGTCACGAAGCGCTATCCGGGAACCGGCAAGGGCAACCCCGGCGCCGTGGAGGACCTGAGCCTCGAGGGTCCCGCCGGCAAGGTGTGCGTGCTGGTGGGGCCGTCGGGCTGCGGCAAGACCACGAGCCTGAAGATGGTCAACCGGCTGATCGAGCCCACGTCCGGGCGAATCCTGATCGGCGAGTCGGACATCGCGAACCGCGACGTCATCGACCTGCGGCGCGGGATCGGCTATGTGATCCAGCAGGTCGGGCTGTTCCCGCACCAGACCGTCGGCGAGAACGTCGCGACCGTCCCGCGCCTGCTCGGTTGGGATGAGGTGCGGCGGCGGGCACGCGCGGACGAGCTGCTGAAGCTCGTGGGCCTGGATCCGGGGAGGTACGCCGGCCGCTATCCCAGCGCCCTGTCGGGCGGCGAACGCCAGCGCGTCGGCGTGGCCCGCGCGCTCGCGGCGGACCCCCCGGTGCTCCTCATGGACGAGCCGTTCGGCGCGGTCGATCCGATCGTCCGCGAGCGGCTCCAGAACGAGCTGCTCCGGCTGCAGGAGCGGATCGCCAAGACGATCCTGTTCGTGACTCACGACATCGACGAGGCCATCAAGATGGGCAGCCTCGTTGCGGTCATGCAGGTCGGCGGCCACCTCGCCCAGTTCGGGACGCCGGACGAGATCCTCGCGAGCCCTGCCTCCGATTTCGTCGCCCGCTTCGTCGGCGCCGACCGAGGCCTCAAGCGCCTGGCGCTCGTGAGAGTGGGCGCGCTGGAGCTGCGGCCGGCGATCACGGCGCGCGTTGGGAGCGATGCGGCGGACGCTCGCCGGCGGGCCGCGGCGGACGACTTCCGCTACGTCCTCGTCGTCGATGACGACGATCGGCCCCTGCAATGGATCCATCCCGACCGGCTCCCCGCGGAGGGCCAGGTCCCGGCCACGGATGACATGGCCGCCGCCCCGCTCTTCGAACGCCAGACGACGCTGAAGGACGCCTTCTCGATGCTCCTCGCCAGCGACGTCCAGGCGGGGATCGTGGTCGATGGCGAGGGTGCCGTGCTGGGCCTCGTCACGGCCGACATGATCGGGGAGCGGATGCGCCAGGCATCGTGAGCCTGCAGCCGCGCACGACCAGGCCATGATCGATTTCGCCTGGCTGGCCGACCACTTGGACGACCTCCTTGGCCGGCTCGCCCAGCATTTCGTGCTGGCCGCCATCGCGGTGGGCGTCGGCTTCGTGCTGTCGATCGGCATGTCGATCGCCGCCCTCCGCCGGCCGCGCCTGCGGACGACCCTAGTGACGATCTCCGGGGTGATCTACACGATCCCGAGCCTGGCAATGTTCGCCGCACTGGTGCCGGTGACCGGCCTGAGCACGCTCACCGCCGAGATCCCGTTGACCCTCTACACGCTGCTGATCTTCATGCGCAACATCCTGGCGGGGCTGGATGCCGTCCCCGCGGAGGTCCTCGAGGCCGCCGACGGGATGGGCTACTCCAGCCGCGGCCGGCTCCGGCGGGTGGAGCTGCCCCTTGCGCTGCCGCTCGTGATCGGCGGCGTCCGCCTCGCGAGCGTATCGACCATCGGGCTCGTGACGGTCTCGGGGATCCTGGGTGACCGCTTCGGCGGGCTCGGGTTCTTCATCTTCGAGGGCTACCGTCGGAGCTTCCCGACGGAGATCCTGCTCGGCGCAATCCCGTCGATCCTCCTGGCCGTCGTGGTGGACGTCGTGCTGGTGGCCGTCCAGCGCCGGCTCACACCCTGGTCCCGCTCCAATCCGGCCGACCGGGGTCCGGCGCAGGGCCTGCCACAGGCGATGGGCTCGAGCGTGTGAGCGGCCAATGAACCTCATCGAGCTCACCGTGGCATGGCTCACCGATCCGGCACATTGGAGTGGGGGCGCCGGCATCCCGTCGCGGCTGGCAGAGCACATCGCGCTATCCGGTGTCTCGCTCGCGATCGCGATGCTGATCGCGATTCCAGTCGGCATCTGGATCGGGCATACGGGGCGGTTCGCTTCGGCCGCGGTGAATCTCGCCAACATCTGGCGCGCGTTGCCATCACTGGCGCTGATCGGGATCGTGCTCCCGGTCACCGCGGCGATCGACCCGCAGCTGGGGTTTCGCGTCTACCCGACCCTCGTGGCGATGGTCGTGCTCGCCATCCCGCCGATCCTCGTCAACACCCAGGCCGGCATCGCCGGCGTCGATCGCGACCTCGTGGAGGCCGCCCGGGCGATGGGCATGCGCGAATCCCAGGTGGTTCGGCGGGTGGAGCTGCCACTCTCGCTCCCGGCCGTCCTCGCCGGCGTTCGCTCCGCGTCGGTCCAGGTCGTGGCGACGCTCACGCTCGGCGCGATCTTTGGGTCCGGCGGACTTGGCCGATACCTCGTCGAGGGCATCCCCCAGCGCAACGACGGCATGACGTTCGGCGGGGTCGTGCTCGTCGGCGCGCTGGCATTGAGCGTGGAGGGCGCCTTCGTTTTGTTGCTGCGATTGATCCGCTCGCCGGGCCTCGCGCGAATCCAGCGTGTGAGCGCGACTCCTTCGGGCGCCTGAGCCGGGCCGTCACCTCGAGCCCGGTCCGCGCGCTCATTGGAGCAGGGCCGTCGCGCCGTTGTCGGGCCGCGGTCGTGGCCAGTCGCGCAAAAGTAACCGGCTTTCGTGCCTGATATGGTTTCGTGACCGTCGGATCGACCGACGACGATTGCAGGAGGAGAACGACCCATGCGGGGATTCCGCAAGCTAGCCCTTGGGGCGTCGGCGATCGCGCTGGCACTCAGCGCGTGCTCGACGGGTGGGGGCAGCGCGACGATCAAGATCGGTTCCGACGGCTTCGACGAAGCCCGCGTCGTCGCCGAGATCTACGCGCAGGCCCTCGAGGCCAAGGGATTCACGGTTGACCGCGCGGGCATCGGCCTCGGCGCGCGAGCCGTCACCAAGGCCGCGCTCGAGAGCAACCAGATCAACCTCAAGCCCGAGTACATCGGCAGCGGGCTGGTCGCCGGCTACGGCGGCGAGTCCACGTCCAACAGCGACACGAACCTCCAGCGGCTTCAGGAGAAGCTGACGCCGCTCAACATCACGGTCCTGAACTACACCCCGGCCCAGGACACCAACGCCTTCGTCGTCCGCAAGGAAACGGCGGACCTGTACAAGCTTGTGAAGATGTCCGACGTCACGGCCGTGCAGGACGAGCTGAAGTGGGCCCTCGCGACGGACTGCCCGACCAACCCGATCTGTGCCGCTGCGCTCAAGTCCGCCTATGGCATCGAACAGCCGGACGCGACCCTGCTAGACGCGTGCAGCGGCCCGATGGCCGACGCGCTGCTCAACAAGACCGTGGACGTCGCCGAGCTCTGCTCGACCGGCCCGGAGATCACGACCAACGGCTGGGTCGTCCTCGAGGACGACAAGCAGACGCAGCCGGCCGACAACCTCGCGCCGCTCGTCCGCAACGACCTCCTGGCCGGCCTCGACCAGGCGAAGTTCAAGCAGACGCTGAACGACGTCTCGGCCAAGATCGATACCAAGACGCTCGCCCAGCTCTACTACGACGTCTCGGTCAACAAGAAGGACCTCAAGGACGTCGCCTCGGCATGGCTGAAGGCAGTCGGACTCGTCAGCTAGCTCCTCCCGGCGCGCCGGTCGCGCCCACACCCCCGCACCACCGCCCGAGCCCTCGGCACCGCCGAGGGCTCGACGATTCCTGCGGCATCGGACGTCATCCGTACCGGATCGGCGCAAGGCAACGGAGGCGAGATTCGGCGCGTGCCTCTCTGGATCGGGACGTCCGGCTGGCAGTACCGCCACTGGCGCGGGCGGCTCTACGAGACCGGCCTGCCCCAGGCTCGCTGGTTCGAGCGCTATGTCGAGTCGTTCGACACCGTGGAGCTCAACGTCACGTTCTACCGCCAGCCCGCGCCGAGCGTGTTCGAGGGCTGGGCGCGGCGCGCACCCGAGGGCTTCCTGTTTGCCGTCAAGGCGAGTCGCTTCCTGACCCACGTCAAGCGACTTCGGGACCCGCGGGAGAGTGTCGAGCGCCTGCTCGAGGGCGCGTCCCGGCTTGGCCCACATCTCGGCCCCATCCTCGTCCAGCTTCCGCCAGATATGCCGGCTGAGCCCGGCCGGCTGGCCGAGACGCTCGCCGCGTTCCCGCCGGACCTCCGGGTCGCCGTCGAGCCCCGCCACCGAAGCTGGTTCAACGATGAGGTCAAGCAGCTGCTCCGGGAGCGTGCCGCCGCCCTCTGCTGGGCCGACCGCCGGGGCCCGCGAACGCCAACCGATCCCAGCTGGGCGACCGCGCCTTGGGGTTACGTCCGATTCCACGCCGGGGTCGCCATCCCTCGAGGCTGCTACGGCGACACCTCGCTGCGGCACTGGCTGGAGCGGCTTCGCACCGCCTGGCCACCGGAGGCCGACGCCTACCTGTACTGGAACAACGACTTCCGCGGCTGCGCGCCGCACGACGCCGGCCTGTTCGCCGAGCTCGCCGCGGGCGAAGGCCTGCCGGTGACCAGGGCGCCCGATCCGGCCCGCCTGGAGGTGGGCTGAGAGTGTCCAGCCGCTATGTCATCTCGCGAACACAAGCGGCGTTTGGCGGAAGCGGTGTCACCCGGCAGTCAATCGAGTTACGGCCCTGCAATGCGCCCGCCCTGATGCTTGGCGAGACCTGTCCCATACCGGCCGCCCACCTCGGCGTCGCCGGATGCGGGTTCGGGATCATTCGCTCGGGAGAACATATCCATGCGGAATCGACTATTCACGGCCCTCTTCGCGTCGGCCTTCGTCTTCGCCGCCTGTGCGGGTGGCAACGGCTCGTCCGGCGCGCCCACGACGGGCACCGGCGCCACGATGCCGCCCGCCGGCACGACCGGCCCGGCTGACACGACCGCCGCCTTCGACCCCAGCACGATCACCGGTGACGTTCGGCTCGGTGCCTGGGAATCCTCGCCGGCCGAGGGCCTGGCGCTCAAGGCCGCGCTCGACGGCTTCGCCGCCAAGTACCCCAACATCAAGGTGACCCAGGAGACCGTCGCGGGCGACTACCGCGTCCAGATGGTCACGAACTTCGGCTCCGGCGACGTGCCGGACATCTTCTACATCAACGCGGAGTACGCGCCGGAGTGGATGGCCGAGGGCTTCCTCGAGCCGCTCGACGACTACATCGCGAAGCAGGGGTTCGACACGTCCGCCTTCTTCCCAGGCTATGCCGACGTCTTCAAGAGTGACGGCAAGACCTACGGCCTGCCGAAGGACGGCAACACCATCGCGATGGGCTACAACACGGACCTCGTGACGACACCCCCGGCGACCCTCGCGGAGCTGGTGACGGCCGCCGATGGCCTCAAGGGCAAGGGCGACCTCAAGGCCCCGATCTGCGTCAATCCCGGGCTCGATCGCGGGCTCGCCTTCCTGTATGCCGAGGGCGGCTCGCTCCTGACCGCTGACGGTACCGCCTCGGCGATCGAGACCGACGCCTCCAAGGCCGCGGTCCAGTGGTACCTCGACCTGATCAAGAACGGCCAGGCCATGACCCCCTCGCAGCTCGGCGACGGCTGGTGCGGCGAGGCCATCGGCAAGGGTGACGTGGCCATCGCCTTCGAGGGCGGCTGGCTGAAGGGTGCCCTCACCAACGACTTCCCCGACACCAAGTGGGCGTTCGCCGAGATGCCCGCCGGCAGCGCGGGGAAGGCCACGATCACGTTCACCGCTGCCTACGGCATCGCCGCCGACAGCGAGAACAAGGACGCGGCCTGGGTGGTCCTGCAGTACCTGACGGGCCCCGAGGGGATGCAGAAGTGGACCGAGGGCGGCATCGCCGTCCCGTCCCGAAGCGACGTCCCGGTTCCGGAGGGGTTCGACGTGATCGTCAAGGGCGCGGACTACGCCAAGCCCGGCTCGGGCTTCATGCCCAGCTACAACGACGTCCAGAAGGCGTTCCAGGATGCCTTCACCGCCGAGGTCACCAACGAGACCTACAGCGCGGACGCCGTGGTCACGGCCACGAAGGCCGCGATCGACAAGGCGCTGAAATAACCGCAGCGTCCTAGTCGGTCGCTGGTCGCAGACGAGCGGAGACGAGCGGAATGGCCGCGGCGGCCCCCGCCACGCCCGTTCAAGCCAGCAAGCGTGCCGGCGAGCGCCAGGAGGCGCTCGCCGGCTACGCCTTTGTCGCGATCCCGATGGTCCTGTTCCTCGTCCTCAACCTCGGCACGACGTTCTACGCCTTCTTCATCAGCCTCTGGGACTGGAACATCCGCAAGGGCCCGGAGGAGTTCCTCGGGCTCCAGAACTTCGTGGACATCCTGTCCGACACGACGTTCCAGGTCGCGATCAAGAACTCCCTCTACTACACCGTCATCTGGGTCCCGCTGACGATGGCCATCGGGCTCTTCCTCGCGGTGATCGTCAACCAGAAGATCCGCGGCCGGACGTTCTTCCGGGCCGCGTTCTACTTCCCGGCCATCGCCAGCTCCGCGGCGATCACGGTCCTCTGGATCTTCCTGCTCCAGCCGGATGGGCTGTTCAACGAGGTCCGTGGGGCGCTCGGCCTCAATCCCCTCTTCCAGGCGATGGGCTTCGGGCCCAACCAGAACTGGTTCGGCGACTACCACACGGCCATGAACTCGGTGATCGTGCTGAACGCCTGGACGACGTCCGGCACGTTCATGCTGTTCTACCTGGCCTCGTTGCAGTCCATCTCGAACGACGTCTACGAGGCCGCCGCGATCGACGGCGCGGGACCGTGGGACGCGTTCTGGAAGGTCACCTTCCCGCTGCTCAAGCCCGGCCACTTCTTCGTGGCCACGGTCGGGGTGATCGGCGGCCTGCAGCTGTTCGACCAGGCGCTCATCGCCGGTGGCACGAATGGCGATCCCAACAACTCGCTGATGACGGTCGTGCTGTACCTCTACAACGCGGCCTTCGTGCAGCTGAACTTCGGCTATGCCGCGGCGGTGGGGGTGGTGCTGTTCCTCGTGATCTTCACCGCGACCCTCATCCAGCGCCGGCTGTTCGGCAATACCCAGGCAGCGTGATGGTCATCCACTGATGCACAACCCGCCGCCGCCGCGCGAACGGACGCCGGGCAATCCCGACGGCCCGCCGGCCGACCTCCTCAAGGTCGGCGGTCCACGGGGCGCTCCGCTGGCCGCCGCAGCCCTCGTCCGCGCGGGCGAAGCAGCGGGGGTCGAGGACGCCGGTCCGGTCGGGGATCGGAGCCGGGGCCTTCGCCGCAAGGTCGCCTACGCGCTGATGATCGGCTACGCCCTGCTCATGTTCGTGCCGTTCGCGTGGACGGTCATCACGTCGTTCAAGACGCGCCCCGATGCCCTGAAGCTGACCTTCATTCCCGACCCCTTCACCGTGGGTGCCTGGCAGTACGCGATGGAGACGCTGGACCCGGGGATCGTCCAGCTGTTCACCAACAGCGCGCTGCTCGCCGGCGCGGTCACGATCTCCAACCTCGTGCTCGGGTCCATCGGCGGGTACGCCTTCGCCCGGCTCCGCTTCCCCGGCCGCGAGATCCTGTTCCTGATCGTGCTGGCAACGCTGATGATCCCGGACCAGCTCCGTCTCGTGCCGGTCTACGTCCTGTTCAACACGCTGGGGCTGACCCGCGGGCTCGGCCAGTACATCGCCGTGATCCTGGTGCTGGCGATCTCGGCGACGAGCATCTTCCTGCTCCGCCAGTACTTCCTGTCGATCCCGAAGGACCTCGAGGAAGCCGCGCGGATCGATGGCGCCGGCTTCTTCACGACCTTCTCGCGGGTGATGCTGCCACTCGCCACGCCGGCGCTCGCGGCGGTCACCATCCTCCAGTTCCAGGGAACGTGGAACGCGTTCTTCTGGCCGGTGATCCTGCTGCGAGACCGCGATCACTGGACGCTCCCGCTGGCCTTGTTCCTCTTCCGCGAGAACGGCGGGCAGTCCACGAACTGGCCGCCCCTGATGGCCGTGATCGTCCTCGCCACGATCCCGATCCTGGTGCTCTACATCTTCTTCCAGCGCTTCTTCGTCGAGGGCGTCGCGTCCTCCGGCGTCAAGGGCTAGGGCGGCATGGCGGTGAGCGGTCGAGCGAGGACCGTGCCTCGACGCTGGCGGGCTCCCCGGCCGTTGCCGCCGGACTTGCCCGAGCTGGAGGACGAGGTCGAGGACCGCGCGAGGCCCGTGGTGCTCCCAGCGCTCGGTGCGACGCTGCGGCTCGCGGCCTCGGACGTGTACTTCAACTCGTGGAGGCTCGCGCCGGCAAACCTCGTCTGGGGCGCCGTGCTGATCGTCGCGCTGCTCGCGGGCCCGATGTCTATCATCGGCCTCGTGGCGCTGGTGGCGCTGGGCCTCCCGACCGCCGGGCTGCATCGAATGGCGGCGCTGATCTCGCGCGGCCAGCCGGCCGCCTTCTCTGACTTCGTGGACGGGATGCGGCGGGGGTTCGGCCCCGCCCTGGTGGTCGCCGGCGGCGGCATCGCACTGGGGCTCGTGCTGATCACGAACATCCTCGTCGGCTTCCAATCCGGCAGCCCCGTGGGCTGGTTCGTGAGCGCGATGGCGCTCTGGGGCCTCGTCGCGCTCGGGATGGCGCTGGTCGCGTTCTGGCCGCTCCTGGGCGATCCAAACCGGGAGGGTCTCGGCCTCTGGCGGCGGCTTGCGCTGGCGGGCATCGCAGTGGTCGGGCGGCCGCGCCGGATGGCCGCGATCACGCTGGCTGTGACCGTGATCCTCGCCATCTCGACCGTGCTCTTCGCGGCCCTCCTCGTCGTGAGCGTCGCGTACGTCGCGGTGTTGACGAGCCGCTACGTCCTGCCGACCGTGGATGAGCTCGAGGGTCGCCTCCGCCGCTGAGCGAGATGTCGCGGCTGACGACCACGCCGTCACGAGGCCGTCATCGCCTCGACCAGTGGGACCACTACCATTCGGCCAACCCCATGCGACCCGAGGCAGCAGCGTTGTACGAGCGACTCTTCGGCACCAAGGAGCGGGACGCGGCCGTCGCGGAGCGGATCCCGCCCGGCCAGTACCGCACCGAGAAGTTCCCGGTCCTCCACTACGGCTCCGTGCCGAAGACGGATTTGGCCACGTGGGACTTCAGGGTCTACGGCCTGGTCGATTCGCCCCTCACGCTCACGTGGCAGCAGTTCAAGGCGCTGCCGCGCAAGACGGTCGAGACGGACATCCACTGCGTGACCCGCTGGACGAAGCTCGACACGACCTGGGAGGGCGTCGCGATCCAGCACATCCTGGAGCTCGCCGGGCTGCGACCCGAGGCCACGCATGTCGTCTCCCACGCCGAGCAGGGCTACACGGCGAACCTGCCCCTCTCGGTGCTCGACGATGACGACGTGATCCTGGCCGACACGTTCGACGGCCAGCCCCTCGAGCTCGAGCACGGCTACCCGCTGCGGCTCGTCGTCCCGAAGCGCTACTTCTGGAAGAGCTCGAAGTGGATCCGTGGGCTCGAGTTCCTCGACCACGACCAGCTCGGCTTCTGGGAGCGCTACGGCTACAACAACGACGCCGACCCGTGGAAGGAAGAGCGCTACTCCGACTGACCCGGAGGTCGATCGAGGCACCGGCCGGCGCCGGCCCGGGCCGCGAGGGACATACACAGCACCACCACGGGACCGCCGCCCGTTGCGAGGCGGAGCGCCGAATCGCCGGTCACTCGAGGTCGGGGAGGCCTCGCTGGATCGGGGTGATGACGACGGACTTCACACAGGCCTCCGTCGCATCCACGTCGAGCGCGAGCTCGAGGTGGCCGCGGTCGGAGTGGAGCCGGTAGGTGGCTTTCGAGGCGCCGTCGCCGTCGACCGGCGGCCCCAGCGAGACCGGGGCGAATCTCGCCGCCGTGGCCGCAAGCACGCGGCGGACCGCGGCGAGATCCACGTCCGCGGCAAGCGCCACGTCGCCGGGCCAGTCCACGACGGCGCCGTCCGTACCGGCATTGATCCGCGCCACGAGACGGTCGGCCACGCCCCGCTGGAGGGCCGAGGGCTCGGCAACGGACGTCAGGGCCAGGGACTGGAGCTTCGGCGGCAGCTCCGGGGACAGCTGGATCTCGACGTGGACCCGGCCGCCGCGCGCCCCTGCGAGCCACCAGTCGAGGTGGAACGGCGAGAGCGACTCGTTCGGGATCACGTCATCGGCACGCAGCGCGCCGTGGCGCTCGCGGATGCGCTGGATGGCTGCCTTGCGCAGCGCGACGGGCTCATCCAGCTCAATGTTCATCGCGAACAGCTCGGCGGCCTCGGCGTCATCCCAGGCCCCGAGCAACCGCTCCACGGCGGCCCTTGCGGCCTCGGTGGGCGCCGCCGGGCGAACCTTCCGAACCGGCGCCGCCTCGAGTCGCAACAGCTCCTGCATCTGCTCGCGGGCGAGCGGGCCGGCGGGTCCGTAGCGCGAGTTCGCGAGCGACACGATGCCGAGCCCTGAAGCCGGGTGCCAGCGCATGTGCGACCCGAAGCCCGGATAGCCGCCGCCGTGGCCGATCATCCGGCCGAACGCCAGCGTGTCGATCTGGAAGAGCCCGAACCCGTAGTGGCTCGTCTCGGCGTCCGGCATCGCGTCGGGCGCGGACTGGGACAGGCGCAGCTCGCCCGGCACCATCGGCTGCTGCATCTCGCGGCGGCTCGCGCGGGAGAGCGGGTGACCGTTCTCCGGCCCGTCGCGCGGCGGCGTGGAATCCAGGAACCCGATGACCCACCTCGAGAGGTCCTCGATGGTCGTGAAAAGCCCGCCCATCGCCGCGAGGGCGCCGTAGCCCTCCATCGGCTCCTCGACGAATGCCTCGTCGCGCCAGAGGTAGCCGTGCGCGAGGCGCTCCGGCTCGACCTCCTCGGCGAGATAGCCGGTCGAGTCCATGCTCAGCGGCGCGAGGAGCCGCTCCCGCACGACGTCGCGGTACTCGCGGCCGGCGACGTTCGTGATGACCCGCCCCAGGATCCCGTAGCCGGTGTTCGAGTACTCGAACCGGATCCCCGGCGCCCAGGCGAAGGAGAGGCCGCCGCGGAGCAGCTCCGAGAAGGCGCCGAGGTCCAGGCCCTGCTGGCGATCGCCCCAGGGATCGTCGGTGGGGAACCCGGCGGTCATGGTCAGGAGGTGGCGGATGGTGATCAGGGGCGAGTCGCTGGTGGGGCCCCGAAGGTCCGCGAGCTCCGGCACGTGCTGGCCGACCGGGTCGTCGAGGCGCAGGCGGCCCTCGTCGCGAAGGTGGAGGACCGTCGCCGCCGTGAAGCTCTTGGTCATCGAGGCGATCCGGAAGACCGACGACGGCGTCGGCGGCGCGTCCTCGCCCACCCGGAGCGTTCCGAGTCCGCGCGCGTGCACGAGCCGTCCGTCGGCGATCACGCCGTAGGCGAGGCCCGGCACATGCCATTCGCCGAACCGGCGATCGGCGAGCGCGTCGATCCTGGCGAGGCCGTCCTGGAGCCGGCTCGAAGCCGCGGCGAGAGTCACGGCGGGAGTGTGAATCAAAAAGCCGCCGGTTGCATCCTCGGGCTGATGGCTCGCAGGGGCCTCGCCTCAGACCTCGGAGGAGCAGAGGCGACTCCCTCAGTCGCCTCGCGCGAAGGTCAGGCTTCTAGTGCGCGCAGGAGCGGGCGGTGCCCGCGTCGTCCGCGGTGCGGAAGCTGGAGCCGCAGCCGCAGGCCGTGACCGCGTTCGGGTTGTTGACCGTGAAGCCGGCGCCCATGAGGGTGTCGACGTAGTCGATCTCCGAGCCCTGCAGGAGCGGGATGCTCTGGCCGTCGACGTAGACCTTGGTGCCGTTGACCTCGAGGGTGTGATCCTCAGGGGTCGGCGCGTCCTCGAGCATCATCCCGTAGCGGAAGCCCGAGCAGCCGCCGGAGTACACGTAGACGCGCAGCCCGATGTTCGGGTTGGCCTCTTCCTTCGTGAGCTCGCGGAGCTTCAGGGCTGCGGCGTCGCTCAGGGAGAGCACCGTCGTGTCGGCGATTGGCTGCTGTTCGATCATCGAGTCGGGCTCCTTCGAGGCGCGCGGTGGGCAGTTGCGTGCCGCAATCGTACGCAGCGCAACCGAATCCGACAACAGCCAGTTCGTCCTGGCCGTGGCAGACGCATGGCGATCGCTCGGCTATGGTTGCCGTTGCCCCTCGTCGACCCCATGTTCGGAGGCGATTCACCACGTCCGAGACGACCCGCGCCCGCTTCGCGCTCCCGGACCTGAAGGACGAGCGCGCGGACGAGGTCATCGAGGCGTACCTCGACGGGCCGGAGGTCCGGCGCCACCGTCCATCGAGCAAGCGGCCGCGCCGCCCGCGGGCGGCAGGCAGCGCGAACGGCACCCCGACCTCCAAGGCGCTGGTTCCGATCGGCGAGATTCGCGGCGCCGTCGCGGTCGCGCGACCTCCGACGGACATCCGAACTGTGCCGGGACGGCTCGAGTTCAGCGCCGCGCTGGAGCGCGAGAGCATCCGGGCGGAGCGATACGCGCGCCCGGCCTCGATCGCGATCGTGGAGCTGCGGGCGGAGCAGGGCAATCCAGCGGCAGGCCCCTGGCTCAAGAGCCTCGCCGGTCCGATCATCTCCATTGTCCGCGGTGGCTCCCGTGCGACGGATCTCGTTGCCCGAGTCGCGGAAGCCCGCCTCCAGGTGCTCCTGCCGGAGACCTCCGAGGAAGGTGCCGGCACCTTTGCCCAGCGCATCGCCGATGCCTGCCGGACCACCATCGATGCCTCCGGAGCACCCGTCGTCGTCCGCGTCAGCGTGGCCGCCTCGAGTGAGGATCGTTGCCTCCAGGACGCCCTCGACGAAGCCGTCCGCTCGCTCGAGGCCGCCTGAGCGGCGGCAGCGCCGCCGTCTTTCCGCACCCGCCTCGCGACCAAGGTCGGGATCAGCCCTCGATGCGCTCCACCACGGTCGCGATCCCCTGCCCCACCCCGATGCACATGGTCGCCAGGCCGTAGCGGCCGCCCCGGCGGCCGAGCTCGTGGACCAGCATCGTCACGAGGCGGGCACCACTGGCGCCGAGCGGGTGCCCCAGCGCGATCGCGCCGCCGTTGACGTTGACCTTCTCGGGATCCAGCCCGAGCTCGTCCATGCACACGACGCTCTGTGAGGCGAACGCCTCGTTGAGCTCCACGAGATCGAGGTCTTCGACCGAGATCCCGGCGCGCGCGAGGGCCTTGCGCGACGCCGGCACGGGGCCCACGCCCATGATCGCCGGGTCCACGCCGGCGACCGCCGTCGAGACCACGCGGGCCAGCGGCTTGAGGCCCAACTCCCGCGCGCGCCCCGCCTCGACGATCAGGGTCGCCGATGCGCCGTCGTTGATGCCCGAGGAGTTGCCCGCCGTCACGGAGCCGCCCTCGCGGAACGCCGGCCGGAGCTTCGCCAGCGCCGCCATCGAGGTGTCGGCGCGAGGGTGCTCGTCGCGCGCGACGACGATCGGATCGCCCTTCTTCTGGGGGACCGGCACCGGCACGAGCTGGTCATCGAACAGCCCGCCCTCGATCGCGGCGACCGCCCGCTGATGCGAGAGCAGCGCGAACGCGTCCTGCCGCTCGCGGGTCACGACCGTGCGCTCACCGTAGCGCTCGACGACGTTCTCCGCGGTCTCGCCCATCGTCCAGGGGTGGTGGAGCGCACCGAGCCGCGGGTTCAGGAACCGCCAGCCGAGCGTCGTGTCCTGGAGGTTCGTCGCGCCGCGGTCCCAGGCCGACTCGGCCTTGCCGAGCACGAACGGCGCCCGGGTCATCGACTCGACGCCGCCGGCGATGAACGCGTCGCCGTCGTCCGAGGCGATGGCATGGGCTGCGGCATTGATCGCCTGGAGCCCCGAGCCGCACAGCCGATTGACCGTCTGGCCCGCGACCTCCACGGGCAGCCCGGCGAGCAGCACGGCCATCCGGGCAACGTTGCGGTTGTCCTCGCCCGCCTGGTTGGCGCAGCCGAGGATCACGTCCTCGATCAGCGACGGATCGATGCCGGAGCGGTCGACGACGGCGCGAAGGGCCAGCGCGGCGAGGTCGTCGGGTCGGACGCCGGCGAGAGCGCCGCCGTAGCGGCCGATGGGCGTCCGGACCGCCTCGACGATCCACGCCTCGCGCACGGGTCGACGTGGATCACGAGCCATGCGCCGATTGTATGGGCGTTGCCCGGCGCGCCGGCCGGGTCAGGGCACCTGCGAGACCGCGTCCTCGATCGAGGCGTTCGAGACGGTGGCGAGCCCACCGATCGTGAAGAGGATGTCGTCGTGGAGGTAGACATAGGCGGTCGTGCCGCCGGTGACGAGCTTCTTGACCGGCCTCCCGGCGAAGCTCGCATCGGTGACCACCGGCGTCGAGCCGAGGTCTAGCACGGCGAGGAACGCGTCGAAGGCCTCGTTCGCATCGACCCCCTTGATCCGGTAGGCGCTGATCGTGACGCCGGCGCCGTTGGCAAACGCCACGCTCAGGTCCTCGGGTGCCTTGTCGAACTGGTCGAGGACGCCCCGCAGCCCCGCGCCGCCGGGGCCATTGAGGAAGGACGGCCCGGTCATGCTCGACTTGATGGTCACCTGGCCGGAGATTTGCTCGGGGAGCAGGGCCTCGAGGTCCCTGTCGGGCGTGAATGACGGGAGCGTCACGCTGAACCCGGGCTCCAGGCTGGGGAATGGCGGGAATGTGATGTTGGCCGGGCTCGGGGCGACGCCGGCATGGGTGGCGGCGGGCTGGCTGCTGGTCGGGACCGGCGTGGCGCTCGGCTGGCAGGCGACCGCGAGCAGCGCGGCCGAGACGAGTCCGACGAGGAGCGGCAGGGCTGCTGATCGCGCGCTCGGTCGGTGCATTCGGGCGGATCGTACGCGAGGCCTCAGATCGACGCCCTGGCCTCGCGCAGGAGGGGCAGCGAGGGCCGGAAGGTGTCGGCGTCCTCGTCGCTCAGGTCGTCGAGCATCACGGCGACCTCCGTGATCCCCGTGCGCCGAGCCCATTCGAACGGGCCGAAGGGGTGGTTGGCTCCCAGCCGCATCGCCCGATCGATGTCGTCGTCCGTGGCGACCCGGTCACCGAGCGCCCGATAGGCCTCGTTCACGATCGCGAGGATCACGCGCTCGGCGATGGCCTCCGCTTCGAGCGGCGCCGGCGAGCCGGGGCCGTGCCGAATCACGCCGACGAAACGCGGCGCCGGGCCGCTCGCCTTGCCATCGGCGTAGCGGTAGAAGCCCTCGCCTGCCTTCCGCCCGAGCCGGCCCGCAGCGACGAGCTCCTCCTGGATCGGCGAGGGACGGAACCGCGGCGGCCGGCCGGAGCCATCGAAAAGGCCGCGGGCGGCGGCGAGATTCACGTCGATCCCGATGAGGTCCATGAGGGCGAACGGGCCCATCGGGAAGCCGGCCTGGACGAGGGCCGCATCGATGGACTCGATCGTGCCGGCGCCGGACCGGAGCAGCCGCAACGGCTCCAGCGTGAACGGCCGGTTGACCCGGTTGACGATGAACCCGGGCGAGTCCGCCACGCGAATCGCTGTCTTGTCCCAGCCCTCGGCGATCGCCGCGCCGCGTTCCACGGCCCAGGCGGCACTCCGAAGTCCCGCGACGACCTCCACGAGCGGCAGGACCGGTGCCGGGTTGAAGAAGTGCAGCCCGATCAGTCGCTCCGGCTGCGCGACGGCCTCCGCGATGGAGCTCACCGAGAGGGCACTGGTGTTCGTGGCGAGGATCGTCTCGGGCGCCGCGGCAGCGCCCAGCTCCGCAAAGAGCTGGCGCTTCACTGCGAGGTCCTCGATCGCCGCCTCGATCACGAGCTGGGCCTCGTCCGCCACGGCGGCGAGATTCGGCACGACCGTGAGGTCGAGGAGCCGCTCCGCCGCGAATCTCGCGGGATCGCCCGAACCGGCCTTCTCGGCGCGCCGCGTGAGGCCCTTTCGGATCCGCTCCAGCGCCCGATCCGTGGCGTTGGGCAGCGGATCGTGCAGCGCCACGCGCCAGCCACCCTGGAGCGCGACCTGCGCGATGCCCGCGCCCATCGTCCCCGCGCCGACGACGCCGACCAGGGCGCGCTCCGGGCTCAGCGGCGATCTGGTTTTGGGGTGCGTGCTCACCGCTCGGAGCCTACGCCTGTACCTTGCGGCGGATGGGTTCGATGGACGACGCGCCACTGGTCCACGCCGAGGATCGGGCGAGCTGGCGCACCTGGCTCGAGGCGAATCACGCCACCGCGGCAGGCGCCTGGCTGGTGAGCTGGCGCCGGGGCGAGGGCCCGCGAGTCGAGTACGAGGAGGCGGTCGAGGAGGCGCTGTGCTTCGGCTGGATCGACAGCCAGGGCAGCAACATCGACGAGCGCCGCTCGAAGCAGTACTACGCGCCGCGCAAATCCAACTCTGGCTGGGCCGCGACGAACAAGGCCCGGATCGAGCGCCTGTCGGCGGCCGGGCTCATGGCGCCGGCGGGGCTCACGGCGATCGAGCGGGCCAAGGCCAACGGCTCGTGGACGCTCCTCGACGCCGTCGAGGCCGGAATCGTCCCGGAAGACCTGGCCCACGCGCTGGCGGAGCACTCGCCGGCGACCGCAAACTTCGAGGCGTTTCCGAAGTCCGCGCGTCGAGCCCTCCTCGCCTGGATCGCCCAGGCGAAGCGGCCAGAGACGCGCGCGGCGCGGATCCTCGAGACCGCCGTGCGCGCGGCGCGAAACGAGCGCGCGACCGACAAACGGCCCTGACCGGAGGGTTGCGGGGACCTAGGCGGGGGCCGGCGCCGGGCTCGGTGCGGGTCGGAGCCCGCGACGAAGCAACACGACGCCGAGGAGAACGAACCAGACCGTGGTGCCGGGGATCGAGAGCATGAGCACGATCCAGAGGCCGCCCAGATCCACATCCTGCGGGAGCAGTGGTCCGATGAAGGTCAGCAGCCGAAACGCCGGGATGATCGCGAACAGCGCGAGCCAACGAGGCAGCGCGCGCGACCGGTCGCCAAGGATCGCGACACCGACCGCCCAGCCGCACATCGTCACGATCGCGGCCGCCGCGAAGCCGTGGACGCCGGCGATCTGCTGCACGAGGTAGGCCGATTCACCCCAGCTCGTGTCCAGGCTGTCGATGTACAGCAGCGGTCGGACGCCGTAGCGCATGACGCCGAACAGGAAGAACGATGCGGCGGCCATCAGGCCGAGCGCCGACACCGTCCGCAGCCCGAGGCTGCCGCTCCGACCGGCAAGGACATCCCAGACGGCGAAGACGACGATCGCCAGGGCAAGCGCCATGACGAACATCGCCAGTCCCTGGTGCAGGTAGTTCTCCGGGTGGTCGCGGAGGTACGAAAGGTTGACGGCCGGGCTGTCGGTGTCCTGGAACCCGAGCGTCTGCTGGGCGAGCTGGAGCGCCGTTGATGCCAGGACGGCGAGCCCGAACACGATCGCCGCGAGACCACCGGCAGCCGCGCTGGTTCGCATGTCGCCTCCATCCGCTGATGCCGAGATTTCGGTATAACGGGCGACAGTATATCGATAGGCGACACATGGACGTGCGGTCCGCGTGTCAGACCGGCTTGAACGCCTCGAAGGGCTGGCGGCACTCGGCGCAGTGGCGGATCGAGCGGCACTGGGTGGGCCCGAAGACGTTCTCGAGGGTGGTCTTCGGGGAGCCGCAGTAGGGGCACTCCACCGGCGTCGCGCCGAGCACCGGGAGCATCGGCAGCGATCGATCGGCGCCCAGCGGCCCGAGATGCGGCGGCGGCGCGAACCCGGAGCCACGGAGCTTCTCCCGGCCGGCAGGCGAGATTCGATCGGAGGTCCAGGGGGTCGAGAACGACACATCGACCCGGACGGGCCGGCCAAACCCGGCAAGCCGCTCGACGATCGATTCGCGGATGACGTCCAGCGCCGGACAACCGACGAAGGTTGGCAGGAGCTCCACGGCGATCCCGGCCGGCGTCAGCTCGATCCGCTCGATCATCCCCATCTCCACGATGGAGACCGCCGGGATCTCGGGGTCGCCGACATCGTCGAGCGCAGCCAGCACGGCTCGCGGATCCAGGCGCGGCGGGCGATCGCCGGGCGTCGCTCGCTGCTCCGACGGCATCACCATGTCGCCCCATCCTCCGAGCGGCGCACCGACGTGAACTCCGACCAGAGCCAGCGGAACGCGGCCGAATGGTCGCGCCGGCCGTCCGGAGCGGGCGGGGAATCGGGCGGAAGGGGGAGGCCCAGCGGCACGAGGATCGTCGTCACGTCCGCCCGCCAGGCGGCCTCGGCCTCGGCCATCGAGCGAGTGAGGATCCCGGCTTCGAGGAGGGCCGCCTCGTCCTCGATCGGCGTGAAGACCGTCGGCGCGTCGGCGCCCTGCGCGGCCAGAGCGGCTTCGAGCCGGCGACGAGGCTCCGAGCCGCCGTTCGCCAGCCGCTCGATCCACGCGACGACGTGCATCCGGTGGTAGCGCTCCTCACGCCGGAGCTTCTCGACGAGCTCGGCGAGCGGCCGGTACCCGCCGCCGATCGAAGCCAGCCGAGCTTCGTCGGCGAGCTCGTAGTAAAACCGCCGCGCGATCGTGTCGGCCCAGTCTCCCCGCGGGTGATCCAGCAGGCGGGCGTGGCGATAGTCGTCGGGCTCGCGGTCGTAAGCGATGGCGTCCTCGTCGTGGCCGTCGGCCAGTACGTCGGCGAGCAGCTGGTAGAGCGCCCGCGCGTGGCCGAGCTCGTCCTGCGAGATCGAGCTGATCGCGACGTCCTCCTCGAGCAGCGGCGCGATGCCGGTCCACTCCGAGTCGGTGAAGCCACTGACGAACTCGTCGTCGGCCATGGTCAGCAGCAGCTCCTCGAGCGCTGACCGGGTGACCGCAGCGAGGGGTTCCGCCGCGGCGTCGCGACCAGTGGGCACGCCCAGCGACGTCACGAAGGCACCTGCATGGTTGCCACGACGAAGCCCAAGGCGAGCACGACCACCGCCCCGGTTGGGAGCGCCCAGCGCCGCGTCACGCCTCGCTCCCCGCCCGGCGCCCGCCGGTGCGGTCGTGGCCCTCGGCGCGGCCGGCGGGCTTCTCGGTGCCGGCCATCTCGCGAGCCTTCGCCAGCTTGTCCCGCATGACGTAGCCACCGGGCTTCTTGAAGGATCGATCGAGGGGCGGGTCAATGAGGTCTGGATCCTCCAGGACGTCGATGTCGGCGCGGCGAACCACCCACAGCCGGGTGCTCTCGTTGCGGCGCCCGAACATCTCCCGGGCGTAGTGCATCGCCAGCTCGGGATCCGGGGCCATCACGTTGCCGCCGTGGCGCATCGGGTCACCGTCCTTGGCCTGCTGGAAGACCTCGTACGCCTCCAGCTCCGGGTCGCGCGAGCTCGACACCGTCATCAGGCGGCGGCCACGGGCTGCAGGCCGAACACGGTCCGGCGGACCCAGGCCGTGTCCTCGCGATTGAGTCGGCGGAACTCGAGGCGCTCCTGCGACTTCGGGCCGTGGCCGGTCACGACCGACCGGAGCTCGTCCCAGGAGGGCTCGGTGTACGACCAGACCTTCGTCGCCTCGTCGAGCTTGAGCTCGGGGTCGGGGATGGTCAGGCCGAGCTCCCACAGGCGAGGCACATAGATCGTCAGGAACTCCTGGCGCAGCTCCTCGGAGGTCTTGGCCTTGATCCGCCAGTGCAGGTCGCGATCCTTGGCGCGGTCGCCGCGAGGGCCGTGCATCTGCATGAGCGGACCCCACCAGCGGTTGAGCGCCTCCTGGACCAGCTCCCGCTGAGAGGGAGTGCCGGTCATCAGGGTCACGACGACGTCGCGCCCGTGCATGATGTGGACCGACTCCTCCCAGCAGATCTTCTGCATCGTCCGGGCGTATGGGCCGTAGGAGGAATCGCGCAGCGCCTGCTGGGCCACGATCGCCGCGGCGTCCACGAGCCAGGCGATGATCCCGATGTCGCCCCAGCTCTTCGTCGGGTAGTGGAAGACGTTGTGGAACTTCGTCTTGCCGGCGATCAGGTCCTCGAGCATCGCCTCGCGCGGCTTCCCGAGATCCTCCGCGACCCGGTACAGCAGCTGGGCGTGGCCGACCTCGTCCTGGACCTTCGCGGTGAGCGCCAGCTTCCGGCGGAGCGTCGGCGCGCGCATGAGCCACTCGCGCTCCGGCAGCACGCCCATCAGCTCCGAGTTGGCGTGCATCTCGACGAACCGCAGGACCGCCGTCCGGTACTCGTCGGGCATCCAATCGGTCGCCTCGATCTTGCCGCCCGCGGTGACGTGGGCCTCGAAGTGGGCGAATCGCTCGTCGTGGGGGAGGTCCTCGTTCCAGGGTCGCTCGCTGCGCTGGCGCGCGGGCAGCACGGGGTCGAGGGCGAGCGGATCGGTCATCGGGAGTCCTCCTTGACGAGTGCGACCCCGTGGTCGCCCTCGAGCTCCGTCCAGGTGTCGCGGTGCTCGGCGATCAGCCCGTCCGGTCCAATCCTCAGGAGCGAGACGCCGTGGATCGTGCTGGGCTCGCCGCAATCGGGCGGCCAGATCACGGCCCGGTACTCGACCGCGGCTCGGCCGTCGTCGCCGATGAGTGGCTCGCCGAACGTGAAGGCGGCCCGGTCCTCTTCCTCGAAGGAGTGGGTCCCGTACGCGAGCGGCGCCGCGCGACCGTGCTCGAGCTCAACCATTCGACAGCATCCGCAGCGTGAGATCGGCCAGATGATCCGCGATCCGGCTCGCGGGCAGGCGCCCGTCCGGGTCGTACCACGCCGCGACCCCGTTCAGCGCTGACAGGGTCGTGCTCACGGCGACCGATGTGTCGGTCATCGCAAAGGCTCCGATCGAGATCCCGGCATCGATGTGGCGGGTGAAGCGGGCCTGGTACGCGTCGCGCCGCTCCAGGATCGCCGCACGACGGTCCGAGCCAAGGGATCGCCACTCGTGGACGAACACGCCCGCTTCGGCAACGTCGTCGGTGAGGACCCGCACGTGGGCCCGGACCAGCTCGGCGATGGCTTCCGCGGGATCGCCCGGGCGCCGGGCTTCAGCGAGCGTCTCGGCGTGATCCGCGGCGGCCTCGAAGCGGCTTGCCGCTCGATCGACGATCGCCCAGAGCACATCCTCCTTCGAGGTGACGTGGGCGTAGAGGCTCGGGCCCTGCACGGAGAGCGCTCGGGCGATGTCGCGAATGCTCGTCGCGGCGTAGCCATGCTCGCGGAACAGGTCGCTCGCGACGTCCTCGATTGCCTGGCGCCGACTGACTTGGACCATCGGACTCCGGAGGGAACATTGTCCTAACGAACGATCGTTAGGAACATAGCGGCCCATCGCTGTCGGGTCAAGCGGCCTTGACGTCAGTCGGTTGTGTGCACCATGCTGTGCGCATGAGTGTGCGCACGAACCTGCTCCTTCCAGACGACCTCGTGGAACGACTGGATCGGGTCGCCGGCCCACGAGGGCGGAGCCGGTACGTCGCGGACGCCGTCCGCGCGCGGATCGATCGAGACGAGCGAGTCGCCGCGGTCCGGGCGGCTGCAGGGGCCTGGCGCGGCCACCCCTCGTTTCCCACCTCCGATGCCGTGGGGGCGTGGGTCCGAGCAGGTCGAGGCGAGGAGACCTCCCGCGTGGACGCCGGCGACGCCTAGTGCGCTACCTGCTCGATACCTCCTTTGCCATCGACTACCTCCGCGGGCAGGGAGACGCGATCGCTCGCATGGAGCAGCTGTTCGCGGACGGCGACGATGTCTTCGTCAATGACGTGGTGATCTGCGAGCTCGCAACCGGCATGGCCTCGGAGGGCGATCCTCGGGTCCAGGCCTTCATTCGTGCGCTCGAGTACCTCCAGCCCGGCCCAGAGGTCGCCGCAGTCGCGGGCGGATTCCGGAGCGAAGCCCGGCGCCGCGGGCAGACCCTGAGCGTGCCGGACGCGCTGATCGCGGCGTGCGCTGATAGCGTCGGCGCGCTCGTCCTCACCCGGAACGTCCGCGATTTCGCGCTCACGCCGGTGCGCGTCGCGACCTACTGACGCGGCTCAGCCACCGGTGAAGCGGGGTGGGCGCTTCTCGAGGAAGGCGGCCATGCCCTCGCCGTGATCGGCGGTCCGACCGGCCATGTCCTGCAGGTGCGCCTCGTACTCCAGGGCCGACTCGAGGTCGCGATCCCAGGTGGTGGCAAGTGCCCGTTTCGTCAACGCGATCGCCCGCGGCGCGCCGGCGGCGAGGCGGGCAGCGACGGATCTCGCCTCCGTGGCGAGCTGGTCTGCCGGCACCACGCGGCCGACCAGGCCGAGCCGGAGTGCGTGCTCGGCCGCGACGGGATCCCCGAGCAGCGTGATCTCCGCGGCCTTCGCCTCGCCCACCAGCCGGGGCAGGAACCAGGTCGCGCCGCTGTCCGGCACCAGCCCCACCCGCCCGAACGCGAGCGCAAAGCTCGCCGCCTCCGACGCGATCCGGAGGTCGCAGGCCATCGCCAGGGAGGCGCCGGCTCCGGCCGCCACGCCGTTGACCGCGCCCACGATCGCCTTGGGCATGGAGCGCATCGCCCGCACGATCGGGTTGTACCGCTCTCGAAGCTCCACGCCCAGCGGCGCAGCGTCCGGCTGGAGCCGCTCTCGCAGGTCCTGGCCGGCACAGAACGCTCGCCCGGCCCCGGTGAGGATCACCGCCCGAACAGCGCCGTCCCGCTCCACCCTGCGAAGGGCGCCGAGCAGCTCCACCTTCATCGGCACCGTCAGCGAGTTGAGGGCATCCGGCCGATTGAGGGTGATCGTGGCGACGCCCGCCTCGGCGTCGACCTCCAGCAGGACCGTCTCGGTCGCGTCGGCCATCGTCAGACGCTCGCCTGGCTGCCGCTACCGCCCGAAGGGCACG